>NZ_JBEXHL010000019.1:0-165313 GCF_040607795.1 Amycolatopsis sp. NPDC005232
CCAATCCCAAACCCTACGTCTGGACCAAGACCGCCGACCACATCCTCGACACCCTCGCCGCCTACTGCCAACGAATTAACGACTCAGGACACTAGCGCGTTGCGTACAGCCCCCGCTCGAAGTCCTCGTACAGCTTGACGAACGGCGGCGGCACGAACGGCAGCGACTGGCTGTAGATCGCGCCCGTCACGCGGTTCACCGGGTCGACCCAGAAGAACGAGTTGCACAGCCCGGCCCACGTCCCACTGCCCGCGGCGCGCATCCCCGGTCGTTGCTCGCTGTTGAGCACGAGCCCCAGGCCCCATTTGTGGCCCGGCCCCGCGGCGAAGTCGAACGACGACGTCGGGTCCGCGGTCGGGATGCGCGCCGGGAAGTCCAGGTCGCCGATCTGGTTGGTGAACGCGGCGTCCACAGTGGAGCGTTCCAGCACCTTGGTGCCGTCGAGCGTGCCGCCGCCCAGCAGCATCCGCTGGAACTTGAGGTAGTCGCGCGGCGTGGAGTACAGGCCGTGGCCGCCGGCCCAGTACTCGGGCTGCTCCGGGATGTTGATGTCGGTGGCCAGCCACTTGCCGTCTTCGCCCAGGACGTGCACCGGCGCCAGGTTGCTGCGCTGCGAGCCGGTTGGGGCGAACGACGTCTCGGTCATCCCCAGCGGCCCGGTGATGTGCTCCTTGAAGAACACGTCGAGCGTCACCCCGGCGACGGCCTCGACCACCTGGCCCAGCCAGTCGGTGTTGGTGCCGTACTCGACCTTCGTGCCGGGATCGGCGATCATCGGGGCGCTCAGCACGATCTTCTGGCCCGACAGCACGTTGGGGATGCCGGTGGCCTTCTCCCACTTCACGATGTCGTCGTTCCAGAACCAGTAGCTCAGGCCCGAGGTGTGCGTCATCAGCTGCCGCACGGTCGCCTGCGAGGCCGGCGCCCGCAGCCTCGGCTGGTCACCGTCGAAGCCTTCGAGCACCTTCATCTCGGCGAACTCGGGCCGGTACCGCTCGACCGGCGCGTCGAGGTCGAGCTGCCCTTGGTCGGCCAGCTTCAACGCGGCGGTGGTCGTGACCATCTTGGTCATCGACATGATGCGGAAGTGTGTGTCCGCGGACGCCGGGTCGGAGCTGCCGGCGGCGCGCGGGCCGGCTGCGCCTTCGTAGATGATGCCGTTGTCGTCGGCGGCGATGGCCACGACGTTGGGCACGTCGCCGGCGTCGACGGCGTCGCTCAGGATCTTGTCGATCGGGGCGGTCGAACTCATCGTTGAGTCCCTTTCGGATGTGTGGGTGGGTTGTGCTCGGCCCGGCGCAGGCGCCGGCCCCATTCCCGGGCTTTCGCCGCGAGAGTGGCTGCGAGGAGGGCCAGTGCGCCCGGCGGCTTCCTTGCCGTCGTGCGCACCCCGGACACCGCGGTCTCCTCCACGGCCGCGGCGAACTGCTCGAACATACGCCGGCTGACGTCGCCGGCCAGCGCGCGGCCGAACTGCGCGATCCGGCCGGTCAGGTACACCTGCGCGGTCGCCCGCAGCCGCGTCCCCGCGCCGGTTTCCTTCGCGACGAGCAGGATGACGGCCTGGGTGCGCCCGCCTCCGACGTCCTCGCCCTGGCCGATCACCCGCAGACGGTGCGCCTCCGCGTCGCGTTCGGTGACCTGCGCCAGCCCCGCGAAAGAAAGCCGGATCGGCCCGACGGAGACCCGTGCCCGGCCGCGGTAGCGGTCGTCGCCGAGGTGCTCGGTGATCTCCGCCCCGGGCAGGCACGCGGCGACGAGGTCGATGTCGTCGAGCACGGCCCACGTCTTCTCCGGTGACACGGCGAGCTCCTGCGTAACCTCGACGGTGAAGGTGGGATCCCCTTGCGGCAGTTCGATCTCCTTGACGCCCACCGGTTCGGGCGCGGACTTGGCGCCGGGCTTGGCCGCGGTGTGGCCCATCAGCACGTGGTGACCGCAGTTGCGTGGCTCGGGGATCCCGTCGCGGTGCGCACCGGCCACCTCGGACACCGCGGAGAGGATGTTGCGGTAGCCGGTGCACCGGCACAGCACGCCGGACAGCTCCACGGGGAGCTCCTCTTCGGCGACGTCCGGCTTGTGCGCCAGCAGGTCGTAGGAGCTGAGCAGGAACCCCGGCGTGCAGAAGCCGCACTGCAGCGCGTGGTGCGAGCCGAACGCCTCCTGCAACGGGTGCAGGTCGTCCGGGCGCCCGAGGCCCTCGACTGTCACGATGTCCGCGCCGTCGAGCTGGCAGGCGAACAACAGGCACGCGCGGGCGGCGGAGCCGTCGACCAGCACGGTGCACATCCCGCACACGCCGTGCTCGCAGCCCAGATGCGTGCCGGTGAGGCCGAGGTGGTCGCGCAGCGCGTCGGCGAGCGTCACGCGCGCGGGCAGCGACAGCGACACCTCCGTGCCGTTCACGGTCATCGTCACGTCGACGGGCTCGCCGGCTTCGGCGCGGACCGGCCGCGGCAGCGTCATGCCGTTCCTCCTTCCGCCGCTCGCCGGGCCCGGGCCAGCTCGCGCACGGCCAGGGCCGCCACGAGCCGCTGCCGGTACTCGCGTGAGCCGTGGGTGTCGCCCGCGGTGTCCACGAGGTCGCGGGCCAGGTCGGCCACGTCGTCGTCGCCGAGACCGGTGACGTCGCGCGTGACCGGACGATCGGACACCCCGAACGCGGTGAGCACGGCCTCTGCCGGTTGTCCGTTCGAGACGCGGACGCGCGTGGCCACCCCGGCCAGCGCGAAATCGCCGTGGCGGCGCGCGATCTCGGCGAACCCGAAGCCCTCATCCAGGCGGGCCACGGGGAGGCGCACCGCGGCCAGCACGTCCTCGGAGCCGACCGAGGTGGCCATGGCGCCGTGGAAGAACTCGGCCGCCGCCACGGTGCGCCGGCCGCGCGGACCGGCGATCTCGAGCGAAGCGCCCAGGCAACAGGCCACCGCGGGCAGCTCTGCGGCGGGATCGGCGTGCGCGATGCTGCCGCACACCGTGCCCCGGCTGCGCAGCTCGCGGTGCCCGATCCACGGCAACGCCAGGCGCAGCAGGGGCACGGCCGCGGCGAGCGGGTGCCCTTCCAGCGTCCGTTGGCGCACCAGGGCTCCGATCACGAGCTCGTCGCCGTCGCGGCGCACGAAGTCCAGTTCGGACAGTGCCCCGATGTCGACCACGGTGGACGGACGGGCCAGCCGCATCGCCAGGATCGGCACCAGCGACTGGCCGCCCGCGAGCACCTTGCCCTCGCCGGCGCTGCGCACGAGCTCGGCGACGGCGTCGTCGAGCGTCGCAGGCCGGACGTAGGCGAACGGTGCGGCTTTCACGGCTCAGCGCCCCTGGAACTTCGCGGGCCGCTTCTCGGTGAACGCCGCCACGCCCTCGGCGAAGTCGTGGCTCGCGCGCAGCATCGCGTACGCCTTGCGCTCCAGCTCGATGCCGGTGTAAAGCGGCCCGTCGATGCCCTTGTCGAGCACCTCCTTGGCGGTGCGCGCCGCCAAGGGGGAGTAGTCCAGCAGCGTCTCGACGACCTTGTCCGTCTCCGCGTAGAGCTCGTCGCGGTCGGCCGCGAGCTTGGCCACCAGGCCCCAGTCCAGCGCCTGTTCGCCGGTGATCCGCTCGGCGGTGAGGATGTGGAACTTGGCGCGCGACAGGCCGATCAGCCTCGCGAGCCGCTGCGTGCCGCCGCTGCCGGGGATCATGCCGAGCTTCATCTCGGGCAGCGCGAACCGGCTGCGCGGCGTGGCCAGCCGGATGTCCGTGGACAGCACCAGCTCCAGGCCCACGCCGAAGCAGTAGCCGTCGACGGCCGCGACCACGATCTTCCTGCTGCGCGCGGGCGCGGTGACGTTGTGGCCGAGGTCGGTGAAGCCGACCGGCTCGACCTCCATGAAGCCGGGGATGTCGCCGCCCGAGGAGAAGTGCTCGCCATCGGACTTCAGCACCACCACGCGCACCTCGTCGTCGGCGTCGATCTCGGCGAACAGCTCCGCCATCCGCTGCCGCATCTCCCACGTGATGATCGTGAAGCGGCCGTGGGAGAGCGTCAGCTCGGCGACCTGCCCGTCGTGGGTGCGGCCGAGCCGGATCTCGCCTCCGGTGAGCGCCATCAGGCCTTCCTTTCCAGTAGTTCGTGCACGACGTTGCCGTGCAGGGGCAGGGTCGTGACCTCGACGCCGAGCGCGTCGGTGACCGCGTTGGCGATCGCCACCGGCAGGCTCATGCTCGAGCCCTCGCCGCAGCCCTTCGCGCCGAGCGTGGTGAACGGAGAGGGCGTCTCGAGGTGGTCGCTGATCAGCGGATAGCTGGCTTCCGCGCTGGTGGGGCAGAGGTAGTCCATGAAGGTCGCCGACGTGGGCTGGCCCGAATCGGCGTAGCGGAGCTCTTCGTAGAGCGCGCCGCCGAGGGCGTGTGCGAGCGCCCCGTGCACCTGGCCCTCCAGCAGCTTCGGGTTCAGGATCGTGCCGGCGTCGTGCACTGTGGACACCAGCTCGACCTCCACGGCGAGGCTCACCGGGTCGATCCGCACCGCGACCAGCTCGGCGACGAACCCGTAGCACAGGCTGGAGTTGATCTGGTCCCCTGTGGACGGTGCCTTGGCCTGGGGCGGGTTGAACGCCGCCTCCTCGTACAGCCGCGCCGGCACCCCTTCCGGCAGTGACCCGGGGTCCCAGTGCACCAACCCGGCGGCGTGCCGGAAGGCCACGCGCCGATCGGGTGCATCGCGTTCGCGCACGAACCCGTCGGCCAGCTCCAGCCCGGCGGGGTCCGTGTCGAGCAGCACCCCGGCCGCGGCCCGGATCGTCTCGGCGATCTTGTCGGCCGCGGCGACGAGCGCGCTGGTGAGCAGGGGAGCGAAGCGCGAGGAGTAGCTGCCGGAGGTGATCGTCCACGGCGTGGTGGCCGTGTCCATCTCGACCACCGGCCGCACGGACTCCTGCGGCAGCCCCAGCCGCTGCGCCACGAGCTGGCGCGCGACCGTGGCGTGTCCCTGGCCCTGCGGCACGGTGCCCAGCAGCACCGACACCACGCCCTGCGGGTCGACGCTGATCCGGACGTGCTCGGTGCTGCCCGACTTCCCGCGCCCGCTCGCGCGCTGCTCGGCCGGGGTGGCGAGACCGACGTAGCCGATGTTGGTCGCCGACGGGTCGACGATCGTCGCCATGCCGATGCCGAAGTACTCGCCGGCTTCACGAGCCTGCCGCCGGCGCTCGAGCAGCTTCTCGTAGTCGGCGTTGCGCAGGGCCAGCTCGAACGCCCGCGGGTAGTCGCCCGAGTCGTACACGCCGCCGCTGGGCGTGTGGTACGGGAACGAGCCGGCCTGGATCAGATTGCGCCGCCGGATCTCCGCCGGGTCGAGGTCGAGTTCGCGGGCGACGCGGTCCATGATCCGCTCGAGCCCGAAGTAGAGCTGCTGGCCGCCGAAGCCGCGGTTGAGGCCGGTGGGCGTCTTGTTCGTGACCACCGCCCGGGCCCGGATCGCCACAGCGCCGATGCCGTACGCGCCGGTGATGTTGCCGAAGCAGCGATAGAGCGTGCTGGGCTCGGGCGGGCGCAGGTACGCGCCGACGTTGTCGACGAGGTCGGCGCGCAGGGCCTCGACCTTGCCGTCGGCGTCGACGGCGGCCTCGAACCGCATCCACCGGTCGGAACCCGCCGAGCTCGACAGCAGGTGCTCCACGCGGTCCTCGGTCCAGCGCACCGGCCGGCCGCAGTGCTTGCTGGCCAAGGACATCAGCGCGACGTAGGGGTAGATGCCCGACTTGATGCCGAAGCTGCCGCCGATGTCCGCGGGCACGCGCAGCCGCACTCGCGACGTCGGCAGCCCGAGCCCCGCCGCCAGCACCGGAACCATGGAGAACGGGCCGTGGAAGTTGGCCCACGCGCTGACGCCCGGTCCGTCGGCGTCCTCGAGCCACTCCGCGACGACCGAGTAACACTCCATGGGCGCCGAGGTGTATCGCGGGAACCGGTACTCGCCGGTCACCACGTGCGTGGCGGCGGCGAAGATCTCGTCGACGGGACCGAAGCTGAACGTGCGGTCGGTGGCGACGTTGCTGCCCAGCTCCTCGTGCAGCAGCGGTGCGTCCTCGGCGATCGCGCGCGTGGAGTCGACCACGGGCGGCAGCGGCTCGTAGTCCACTTCGACCAGTTCCGCCGCGTCCTCGGCCGTGTAGCGGTCGGTCGCGACGACGACGGCCACGGGCTCGCCGACAAATCGCACCTTGTCGGTCCCGGTGGGGTAGTAGCGGATCGGTGTCTTGAGCGAGAGGGGGAACGGCTTCAGCGCCGCGAGCACGTCGTCCGGGCCGAGGACCACCGCGACGCCCGGGTGCGCCCGGGCGCGCGACAGCTCGACGGACCGGATGCGCGCGTGCGGGTGCGGGCTGCGCACGACCGCCGCGACCAGCGAGCCGCGCATCGGGTCGAGGTCGTCGAGGAACTTCCCCTTGCCGCACAGCAAGGGAACGTCTTCGATGCGGGCCGCCGTCATGCGTTCTCCTTGCCCGGCACGAGCTGCGCCAGCCGGTGGAAGTGGCCCGCGGTCAGCTCGCGGCGCAGGATCTTGCCGACGGCCGACTTGGGGATGCCGGCCACGGCCAGGTAGCGCTTGGGCCGTTTCAGCGACGGCAGCCCCGAGTGTTCCCGCGCGTAGGACTCCAGCTGTGCCAGCGTTTCCTCGGGGCCGTACTCGGCCGAGGGCACGACGAACGCCGTGACCGCGCTGCCCCAGCGGTCGTCGGGAAGCCCGGCGACCACGATCTCGGCGACGGCCGGGCAGCGCACGAGGGCGTCTTCGATGTCCTCGGGGTAGATGTTCTCGCCGCCGGAGTTGATCATGTCGTCCACGCGGCCCGCGACCCACAGGTCGCCGTCCTCGTCCTCGGTCGCGAGGTCGCCGGTGAAGTACCAGCCGGCGCGCAGCGACTTCGCGTCGGCGTCGGGCCGGTGCCAGTACCCGCTGAACGCCTCCGGGCTCTCGAGCGACACCGCCACCTGGCCCGGTTCGCCCGGTGCCACGAGGTCGTCCGGTGACGCGCCCTCGGCCGGGCTGACCAGGCGGACGCGGGAGAAGACCCCGGCGCGGCCGGCGCAGCCCGGTTTGCGGCGCACGTCGGGCCCGATCGTGAAGGTGTAGATCTCCGTGCTGCCGAAGTGGTTGACGAACACCTCCGGGTGCAGTTCGGCGTCGAGCCGTTCGGCGAGCGCCGGCGTCATCGACGCGCCCGCGTAGGCCAGCCGCCGCACGGACTTCGCTTCGGCCAGCCGTCCTGTGTGGACCAGCGACCAGTACGCGGTGGGCACCAGGTAGAGCGCGCTCACGTCTTCCCCGGTGATGAGCTCCAGCGACTCCTCGGCGTCGAACTTCTCCTGCGGCACCCAGGTGCCCGCCGCGAGGATGCTGGCCAGCAGCGCGCGCATGCCCATGGTGTGGAACATCGGCATCACGCCGAGCGCGACCTCGCCGGGGCGGTGCTGGGTCTGGATCAGGTGCGCCACCGCGGCCGCGTGCTCGGCGGAGTGGCGGCGCGGCACGCCTTTCGGCCGGCCCGTGGTGCCGGATGTGTAGAGCATGACGCTCGTGTCGCCCTCGGCCGGCTGGTGCTTCGGCGCGGGGGAGTCGAGCAGCCGCGCCAGCGGCGTCACCCGCTCGGGTGCGTCAAGTGCCACTCCGGAGTGCGCGCGGGCCGGCAGTTCGGCGATGCCGGCGACCGTGGGGTCGGTGGCGTTGTCGGTGATCAGCAGGGCGGGGGAGCAGTCTCGCAGGCAGTAGGCCACGTCGTCGGCGCTGAACCGCGTGGACAGCGGAACGGAGATCGCCCCGGTCTTCTGCACGGCGAGGTGCAGGCTCGCGAGCGGCTCCCCACCGGCGAGGAGGAGCGCGACGTGGTCGCCCGGGCGCACGCCCAGCCGGGTCAGCGCGCCGGCCAGGCGGTCGGTGCGGTCGTCCCATTGGGCGTAGGTCATCGGATGCCGGCCACCCACGGCCCGGCGATGCGGGTACCGCTCGGCTGTCCAGCGGAAGGATTTCACCAAGTCCATCGGCGCACTCTCACTCCCGGAGATCCGGAGATCGATGGTCCGAATCGAATCGTCTGTTTCGGACCATGGGCGAAATTACGGTAGGGTCGAGGGCATGTCAAGCGGACGGTTGAGCACGACTTCGTACGTCGTGCTGGGGACGATCGGGCTGCGTGGCCCGTCCACGCCGTACGACCTCAAGCGCGCCGTCGGGCACTCGGTGGGGTACTTCTGGTCCTTCCCCCACGCGCAGCTCTACTCGGAGCCGGAGCGGCTGGAGCGCATGGGGCTGCTGGAGGTCGAGACCGAGCAGACCGGGCGCCGGCGCAAGGTCTACAGCCTCACCGACGAAGGCCGCGAAGCCGTCCGGGCGTGGCTCGCCGCGCCCACGCACGAGCATTTCGAGATGCGCGACATCGCCGAGATGAAGCTCTTTTTCAACGAGCTCGGCGACTCCGGCAACATCGTCAACCTGGCGCGCGAGCAGATCAAACAGCACGAAGAACGCATCTCCGTGTACGAGGACATGCAGCGCCGCTTCGGTTCCGAGCCCCAGTACGCGCGCCGCATGATCCCGCTGCGGCTCGGGCTGGAGATGGAACGAGCGGCACTGCGCTTCTGGTCGTCGATCGCCGAGGAGTTCTGAGGCCGCCGATCGCTTCGGCCGGGGCCGAAGCGCCGCGCATCTAGCGTGGGCGCTCGTGAACGATCATGTCGCGATTGCCCCCAGTATCCTGTACTTCGGCACGCCGGTTGCCTTGCTGACCACGGAAAACGCCGACGGCTCCCCGAACATCACGCCGATGTCGTCGGCCTGGGCGCTCGGCGAGGTCGTGGTGCTCGGGCTGGCCCGCAGCGGCCACGGCGCGCGCAACCTCACCTCGCGTCCCGACCTCGTGATCAACCTGCCCGGCCCCGGCCAGTGGGCCGCGGTGGAGCGGCTCGCCCCGCTGACGGGCGCGGACCCGGTGCCCGAGCACAAACGCGACCGGTTCCGGCACGAGCCCGACAAGTTCGCCGCGGCCGGTCTGCGGCCGCAACCGGCCGAGCTGGTCCGGCCGCCGCGCATCGCCGAATGCCCGCTGCAGCTGGAAGCCCGCGCGGCCGCCGTCCGCGAGCGCGCCGGGTTCCTCGTCATCGAGGCCGACGTGCTGCGGGTGCACTGCGCGCCGGAGCTGGTCGTGCCCGGCACCCAGCACGTGGACCCCGCGAAGTGGAGCCCGCTGATCTACAACTTCCGCCACTACTTCGGCCTCGGCGAGCAGCTCGGGCACAGCTTCCGGTCCGAGACGCCCGCCTTCGCTTCAGGCGGCCACGGTCAGGGCCCGGCGCCGGTGCCGGACCAGCCCTGCCGCCTGCGCGCCGACGGCGACCACGACGTACGCGATCAGCCACGGAACGAACCCGGACGGCTGGCGGTTGGTCGTCGCGAGGTCGGCGACCACCGGTAGCGCGTAGAACGCCGGCAGTGCGAAGTAGGGCTCGTTACGGCGGAGGATTCCGTCGACGGAGCGGGAGAGTTCGTCGTCGGCGAGCACCGGCCGCGTCAGCACGCCGATCAGCACCGCCGCCACCACGGCCGCGCCGAGCGTCAGCAGCCCGAGCCACAACAGCGCCCAGACACTGCCGGACGACACGACCATCGTCACCGCCAGGCCCGAGCCTCCGCCGAACGTGACCACGGCGGCCGCGACGTACCACCCGTTCAGTACCTCGTGCCACGAAGGTCGCGGCGCGAGCGTCGGGGCGCCGAGCCAGGCCGCAGTGCGCCGGTCGGCCCACCGCACGGGCAGCCAGAGGGTGAGCTGCAGCCCGGCGAAGAGGCAGAAGGCGGTGCGGCCCTCAGGTAGGTCGTCGTGGTCGATTCCGGGTAGCAGTGACAAGAACTGCATCGCGAACGAGCCGAACGCGATCACCAGCAGGCCGGCGAGCATTCCGGACCACGTCGGCCCGGGTCGCGCACCTGCGCGCACGCCGAGCCGCCGCGCGAGCAACGGCGTGAGCCGGCTCGCCGGGACGTCGTGCTTCTCCAGCCATCGGCCGGCCGCCTTGATCTCGGCGTCGGTCGGATCGGGCATCCGTTCCCCCTCGATTCGAGAGGTATACGTGCGAAGGGCGGATCGCGTTGCCCGGTCGGCCGGAAAACTGTGCCCGGCGGGGCCTCGGGCCGGGTGGGGCGGGGACCGTAGCGTGGTCGTGCTGTTCACCGCCTGCGAGCCGAAGGGGCCGGCCATCACCGACGTGTTCACGCCAGGACCGGGGCGGACGGTGTTCGGCCTCCGGCCGCCACCGTCCGTTGTGGACCGGTTTCGCGCGGAAGGCGTGTGGCGGGACGGAAATCCGCTGCGGGACCTCGTGCGGTGGCGAGACGAGTCTCCGGACGCGGCCACCCTCATCGCGCTGCAGGCGGCGACGGGCGACACGACGCGGTTGACCTATCGCGACTACGCGCGGCGCGTGGAGCGGTATGCCGGGGCGCTGACCGAGCTGGGTGTGGGGCCGGGGCAGGTCGTGGCCGTGCAGCTGCCGAACGTGTGGCAGGTCAACCCGTTGCTGCTGGCTTGTTTCCGGGTCGGCGCGCTGGCGGCGCCCGTGATGCCGACGATCCGGTCGCGCGAGCTGGAGCGTGTGCTCGCCCGGATCGGCGCGGCGGTGTGCGTGACGGCCGGCGTCTGGGACGGCTACGACCACGCGGCGGCTCTGGCGGAGATGGCCCCGCGGCTGCCGAAGCTGCGGCACCGGGTCGTGCTGGGCTCTCGGGTCGCGGCGGACGAGGTCGACTTCACGAAGCACTTCGGACAACCGTGGGAAACGCGGCACGCCGTCGCCCTGGAGGACGCCCGGCCGGATCCCGACCAGGTGTGCCTGGTGCTGTTCACCTCCGGCACCACCGGCCGGCCGAAGGGCGCGCTGCACACGCTCAACACCGAGTACGCCACGGCCGCCGCGCACATCACGGCCGACGACCAGGGACCCGCCGAGCGGTTCTTCACCCCGCACTCCCTCACGCACACCGGCGGCATCTTCCACTGCCTCATGCGCCCGCTGCTCACCGGCGGCTGCGGGGTCGTCGCGGACCGCTGGGAACCCGAGGCCATCGGCGCCTACCTCGAACAGACGGCCGTGACGCAGTTGCTGATCGCGCCGGTGTTCCTGACCCAGCTGCTGCCGTAGGCGCGGCCCGGCCGGCTGCGCACCGTGACGACGCTCGGTACCGCGACTCCCGCCGCGCTCGTCGCCGACGTCGCCCGCGTCCTGGGCGTGCCGCTGCGCACGTGCTGGGGCATGACCGAGTCCGGCGGCACCCTCATGCGCGCCGACGACCCGCCGGACTGGGCGCTGCACAGCATCGGCCGGATCTCCCGGGGCAGCGAACTCGACCTGCGGTCCGACCTGGGGGAAATCACCGCGGAACGGCCGGGCCGGCTCTACGTCCGGGGTGCCACGGTCTGCCTGGCCACCGTCGGGCGGGACACCGGTGAGCTCACCGTGGCGGCCGACCATGACGACGGCTGGTACGACACGGGTGACCTCGCGATCCCCGACGGCTGCGGCGGCATCCGCCTCCTGGGCCGCGACGCCGACCGCATCGGCGGCGTGCTCATGATCCCGGCGGCCGACGTGGAGTCCGCGCTTCTGGAGCACCCGGCGGTCCGCGACGTCGCGCTCGTCGGCTACCCGGACACCTCCGGCGGCGAGCTGCCCGCGGCGGTCGTCGTGGCCGCTGCCGAGCCGCCGACGCTCGCGGGCCTGCGTGACCACCTCGCCACACTCGGCATGACGGAGTGGTACTGGCCCACGCGCCTGGAGCTGGTGCCGGCGCTGCCGCGCACCGCGATGGGCAAGGTGCGCAAGGACGTCCTCGCGCGCAGCCTCACGTGCTGACCGGCCGGCCGCGTCCGTCCACAGTGGAGTAAACACCGGGTCCCGCGTAGCATGTCCCTGCTGCGGATCGGGGAGGTGGGGACGTGAGTGGAGCCATCGGCGCGTCCTCCGTCCGGGACGCGGTGCGGCGGGCGCTGCGGCTTTCGGACCGGCCGTGGGCGGTGTGGCCGGCGGTGCGGACGGTGGTGGCCGTCGCGGTGTGCGCGGCGCTGGGTGCCGCGACGGGGAACCTCGTCGCCCCAGACGCTGCTCGTCGACCGCGTCGACGAGCAGGACTGCTGACACCTGTCGTTGCCGGCCGATCGCGCTACGCCGGGGTGATCCGGAGCGTCGCGGCTCGCGCGGGGGCAGTGGTGACGAGCGAAGCGGCTCCGTACTTGGCGCGGTAAGCCTCGTCGATCTCGGCCGCACCCTCGCCGTCGGCAGCGAACGCGACGGCGCGGCTCAGCGAGGCGACCCGGAGCCGGCCGCGGTGATGGTTCGAGGCGGCCTGGAACCACCGGGAGCCGGGACCGCGGAACGCGCGGACGAACAGCGCGCCGTCGACGAGGACGAAACCGACCTCCACCCAGGCGTCACCGTCGGACCCCGCACTGAGCTCCAGCGACTCCGAAGCCGAAAGCGCAGCCAGTTCCGAAGCGGTCCAGGTCATCGCTCGGCCGCCGAATGTTCGGCGTTCCAGGACAGCAGGATGTCCAGCGCGTCGCGCGACGGGGTGCCGGGCTCGGCGGTGAGGACCATCAGGCGCTGGCCGGAGTCGTCGGGGCTGAGCCAGGTGTCGCAGTCGAGCGTGAGGTCGCCGACGAGCGGGTGCCGGTAGTTTTTGGTGCCGAAGCCCGCGCTGGTGACCCGGTGCTCGGCCCACCACGTGCGGAAGTCGCCGTCCTGAACGGAAAGCTCGCCGACGAGGCGGGCCAGCTCCGGATCCTCGGGATCGGTGGCCGCCTCCATCCGCAGGGCGGACACGGCCACACGAGCGTCGTGCTGCCAGTGCGGGTGCAGGGCGTGGAACGCCGGCTCGGTGAACATGAGGTGCACATAGTTGCGCCGCGCGGGCGCCACCTGGGCGAAGTCGACGTACAGGGCGGTCGCCGCGGTGTTCCACCCCAGGATGTCGAGGCGTTTGCCGAGGACGATCGCGGGGGTCTCGGTGAGCTGGTCGAGCAGGCGCCGGATGGCGGGCCGCGCCCGTTGCACCGTGCGACGGCGGCGCGGGCGGGCGTCGGCCTTGCCGGCGAGGTCGTAGAGGTAGGTCTGCTGGTCGTCGTCGAGCAGCAGGGCGCGTGCGAGCGTGGCGAGGACCGTCGCCGAGGCCTGGACGCGGCCCTGTTCCAGGCGCGTGTAGTACTCGACGCTGATGGTCGCCAGCTGTGCGACCTCGGTGCGGCGCAGCCCCGCGACCTTGCGGCGGGTGCCGGTCTCGGGCAGCCCGACGTCGCGAGGGGTCGGCTGGGCGCGGCGCGCCTTGAGGAAGTCGCCGAGCCGCGCGGAGCCGGACGGGGTGGTCATGGGGTCATTCTGCGCCCGGCCTGCCGCGCGCAAGAGGGCCAGGATCTTGACCACCCGGAAACCCGTCTCTGGTGGCGCCGCGGATACGGCCGGGATCGTGGAGCCAGGCCCCGGCACCCCGCCGGGCACAGATTCCCCAGGGAGCACCCCGTGCCGAAGATCGACGTCACCTTCGACAGCGCCGGCGTCCGGCTCGCCGCCCACCTCTACGTCCCCGCCGAGGCCGACGGCCCGAGCCCGGCCGTGATCGTCGGTCACCCCGGCAGCGGCGTGAAGGAACAGGCCGCAGGTCTCTACGCGGCCCGCCTGGCCGAACGCGGGTTCGTCACGCTGGCGTTCGACGCCGCCTTCCAGGGCGAGAGCGGCGGCGAGCCGCGCGGCCTCGAAGACCCCGCCCAGCGCGTGGAGGACTTCAAGGCCGCCGTGTCGTTCCTGACCACCCGTTCCGAAGTGGACGCCGGCCGCATCGGCGAGCTCGGCATCTGCGCCTCCGGCGGCTACGTGCTGTCGGCCACCGGCAGCGACCGCCGGGTGAGGGCCGTCGCGACCGTCAGCGGAGCCGACATCGCCCGCCAGTTCCGCCTGGGCGCCGACGGCGCGCAGGACCCGGCCGTGTTCGAAGGCATGCTGGACGCCGCCGCCCACGCCCGCAACGTGGCGGCCGCAGGCGAGAAGCCCGCGCCGCTCACGCTGTTTCCCGAGACGGTCGAACAGGCCCGCGCCCTCGGCGGGGAGCACGGCGCGGAGGGCTTCGAGTACTACCGCACCGCGCGCGGACACCACCCGCGCTCGGCCGAGTTCTTCGACTGGACGAGCGTCGACAAGTTCGCCACGTTCGACGCCTTCGCCGCCGTGCCGCTGATCGGCCCTCGCCCGCTGCTGATGATCGTCGGTACGCGCGCGATCACCGCGTGGATGAGTGTCGAGGCGTTCCAGAAGGCCACGGGTCCCAAGGAACTGCACCACGTCGAAGGCGCGAGCCACGTCGACCTCTACGACAAGGAGCGCTACGTGGGTCCGGCGGTGGACAAACTGGCGGGCTTCTTCACCGAGAGCCTCTGAGCTATGCGTCCACAGTGGACTTCGGTGTTGGCGTGAGGTCAACTACCGCCAAGTCAAGAGGATCACCCACACGTTCCACTGTGGACGGTAAAATCGACCGTGCCCGACGTCGGCGACTGCGAATAAATTCCATGTTTCGGTCACGATAACGCGTTCCGGGGAGAATTCGCCCGGCGCGCGGGGTGCGCCCGCCCGTGGCACCAGCATCTAATCCGGGTGCCTTGCGGCCAGCAACGGAGGTTCACCGCCCGTTCTCACGAGTGGACGACGCTGGCGACCACAACCGTGCGGAGGCTGGAAATGGAGTTCAGACATCTGGAGGGCTTTCTCGCAGTCGCCGAGGAGTTGCACTTCGGGCGGGCTGCGGCGCGGTTGCACCGGACGCAACCGTCGTTGAGTCAGCAGCTGCAGCGGCTCGAGCGGACGCTGGAGGTCCAGCTCGTGGACCGGACGTCGCACGAGGTGCGGCTGACCTCGGCCGGGCGGACGTTCGAGGTGGACGCCCGCGCGATCATGGCGCAGGCGCAGAAGGCGGCGGACTCGGCCCGCGAGGCCGCCGCGGGGCGGACGGGAACGGTCCGCGTCGGCTACAACTTCCCGGCCGGGCAGCACATCCTGCCCGCGACGATGGCGATGATGCACACGCAGCACCCGCAGCTGTCGGTCAAGCTCGAGGAGCAGCGCACCGGGGCGCAGCTCGCCGCACTGGCGGAGGGGGAGCTCGACGTCGCGCTCGTCTACGGGCACCCCGTCACCAGCGATTTCCGCCACCGGCTCCTGATGAGCCTGCCGATGATCGCCATCGTCGGGCAGGGGCACCGCTGGGCCGGCCGGCCGGGCGTGCCGTTCGCCGAGCTCGCCCGGCAGGCGTGCATCCTGTTCTCCCGCGAGAAGTGCCCGGCGATGTACGACGCGATCATGACCGCGGCCGAGCGCGCGAGCGTGCGGCTCAGTGTCGCGCACGTGGTCGACGACCCCGTGGCGACGGGCATCCTCGTCTCGGTCAAACCGCTGGTCGGCTTCGCGTCGGTGTCGCGCGGCATCTTCGGCATCGGGACCGCCGGCGGCGTGCGCCCGACGTGGGTCCAGCTCTACGACCCGGTCCCGATGATCGACCTCTACGCCGTCTGGCGCGAAGGCGACGGGCCGCACGGCCCGCGCACGGCGTTCCTCGACTGCCTGGAGGCTGCCGGGCCGTTCCACGCGCCCGCGCGGGCGGAGGCGCGCATCGCGTGAGCCTCAGACGAGGAACTTCTCCAGCAGGCCGGTGATCACGGCGGGCTGCTCCAGGCTGCTGGTGTGGCCGCAGCCGGGCACGAGGTGCAGCTCGGCGCCGGGGATGTGAGCGGCCAGGTACTCGGACTCGGCCGGCGGCGTGGCGACGTCGTCGGCACCGACCACCACGAGCGTGGGCGCGGTGATCGCGGGCAGCTCGGCGGCCACCGGGGCGCGCTCGCTCACACCGAGCACGGCCTGGCGCAGACCACCCCGCCCGACCCCCGAGACCTGGCGGACCCACTCGTCGACGGTGGGGCGCGCGGCCGGGTCCGCGAGGAAGGCCGGGCCGAACAGCAGCGGCTTCACCCGACCGAGGACGGCCTTGATGCCCACCAGCTGCTGCATGCGGGCGAGGAGCTTGTTCCGGCGCGTCTTCGCCGGCTCCTCGCCCGCCGCGCTGGTGTCGAGCAGCACCAGCGAACACACGAGCTCGGGGTGCCGCGCGGCCAGGCGCAACCCGACGAACCCACCCATCGACAGCCCGACCCAGTGGACCGGCCCGACGCCGAGCCTGCGGATGAGGGCGACGGCGTCGGCGGTCAGCGAGTCCATGTCGTAGCCGCCTCGCGAGGCCGGACTGGCGCCCTGACCCCGCCAATCGATCGTGACGCAGCGGTAGCGCTCACGCAGGGCCGCGATCTGCGGGTGGAACATCCAGCCGCTGAACAGCAGGCCATGGCCGAACACGATCGCCGGCGCGTCCGGCGTTCCGGTGTCGGTGTAGGCGATCGTCGCGCCGTCGCGTTCGAAGGTGGGCATCGCTTCTCTCCTAGCGCACGGTCACCGGCAGCGTGGCCGGGCCGCGGACGTTGATCCGGCCGTTCCACGTCACACCTTCGAGCTTCGGCTGGGCGAAACGCCGCGAAAACCTCGTGAACGCGACGCGGGCTTCCAGCCGAGCCAGCGCCGCGCCGAGGCAGTGGTGCACACCCGCCCCGAAGGACACGTTCTGGTGCGCGCCTTCGCGGTCGATCCGCAGCGCGTCGGCGTCGGCGCCCCAGAACTCCGGGTCGCGGTTGGCCGCGGCCAGACACGCGACGACCCAGCTGCCGGCCGGGATCACCGAGCCGCGCACCGCCACCGGCTCCACCGTGATGCGCCGCATCAGGTGCACCGGCGTGTCGTAGCGCAGCAGCTCCTCGACGGCATTGCCCGCGAGCTCCGGGTTACGCCGCAGCAGCGCGTATTGCCCGGGGTGGCGCAGCAGCGCGAGGAGCCCGCCCGCGATGAGGTTCACGGTGGTCTCGTGGCCCGCGACGTAGAGGAACGCGACCTGCGCGACCAGCTCCTCCTCGCTGAGGACGTCACCGTTGTCCTCCGCGGAGAGCAACGCCGTGAACAAGTCGTCGTCGGGGCGGGCGCGCTTCCAGCCGACGAGGTCGGCGATCATCGCCGTCAGCTCGCTGCTCGCCTCGCGCGTGCGCGCCTGCAGATCGGGGCTGGGCAGCGGTTCGAGGCCCAGCGCCAGCGTGCCGGTGAGTTCGCGCAGCCGGTCGTGCTCGACGGCGGGGATGCCGAGCAGCTCCGAGATCACCGTGAACGGCAGCGGGAACGCGAACTCCGCGACCACGTCGGCGCGACCGGCCGCGGCCATCCGCTCCAGCGCGTCGTCGACCAGCTCCGTGATCCGCGGTTCGAGCGCTTCGACGGCCCGGCGGGTGAACACGCTCGTGACCAGCTTGCGCAGTCGCGTGTGGTCCGGCGGGTCGCGGTCGAGCAGCGAGAGGCCGCCCATCATGCGGTTGGCCTTGCCGAGCTTGTCCGAATCGCGCTTCCACGCCGGTAGCGTCGTCAGGTTCTGCTCGTCGACGGAGTGACCGCGCTGCACGCGGGCGACGTCGTCGTAGCGCGAGAGCAGCCAGAAGCCCAGCGGGTGCTCGTGCGCGGGCGCGGCGGCGCGCAGCTCGGCGTAGTGCGGGTAGGGGTCGTCGGCGAAACCATCGGCGAACAGGTCGAAGATGTACGCGCTGCCGGTCACGGCTCAGCCCTGCGGGAGCGGGACGTTGCGCATGGTCACCAGTGCCGTGGCGCAGAGCGTTTCGTTGTCGCCGGCGCACGCGAACAGGTCAGCCGCGGCGACGGTCATCGTGCGGCCCGCCTTGACGACCCGGCCGCGCGCGATCACCTTCTCGCCCTTGGCCGGGGCCACGAGCTTCACGGTGTAGTCCACCGTCATGTTCACCCAGCCGGCCGGCAGGAGCGTGCCCGCGGCCGAGCCGGCGGCGAAGTCGGCGAGCGAGCCGAGCACGCCGCCCTGGAAGAACCCGTTGTGCTGGGAGAGCTCCACGCGGAACGGCTGCACGATCTCGACCTCGCCCGGCTCGATCCGGCCGAAGGTGAAGCCCAGGTGCTTCGCGGCGGGCATGCTCAGCACCACGGTGGTGACGGCCTGCGCGAAGTCGGGGTTGGGTTCGGTCATTCCTTTGTCCTCTCGCCTCTCCTGCGGCCACCGGGCGAAACCCTCGGTGAGATAACGGTTCCGGGCCGCTGCGCGCATCATCTTGCCGCTGCTGGTCTTCTGCAGCTCGCCGTGGCGGGCGAGCACGAGCGCGCCGATCGTCAGATCGTGCTCCCGCAGCACGGCGGCGCGGATCGCGCCCGTGACCTCGGCCGGGTCGGCGTCGTGACGGTCGTCGCGGTTGATCTCGGCGACGATCACCAGCTTTTCGTGCTCGCCGTCGGGCACGGTGAACGCGGCGACCGCCCCGGGCCGCAGCGCCGGGTGCGCCCGCTCGACGCTGTGCTCCAGGTCGTGGGGGTAGTGGTTGCGGCCGCGGATGATGATGAGGTCCTTGATGCGGCCCACCACGTACAGCTCGTCGCCGGCCAGCGCGCCGAGGTCGCCGGTGCGCAGAAAACGCGCGTCACCGTGCGCGCGGAAGGTCTCGTTCGTCGCTTCGGGGCGCTTCCAGTAGCCCTGGGTCACGTGGTCGCCGGCCACCCAGATCTCGCCGACTTCCCCGGAAGCGCGCGGTTCGAGAGTCTCCGGGTCGACGATCCGCACGTCGCCGCCCGGCAGGACGGTGCCGGACCCGGCGAGCTCGCGGCCGACGGCCCGCGGGGTGAGCCGGCCGTGCGCGAGCTCGTCGACGTCGGCGGCCAGGGTGAGCGGGCCCCGGCCCTTGCGGCTGCCGGTGACGATCAGCGTCGCCTCGGCCAGGCCGTAACACGGGTAGAACGCGGATTCGCGGAACCCGGCGGAGGCGAAGGTCTCGGAGAAGCGGCGCAGGGTCGCTGGCCGGATGGGCTCGGCGCCGTTGAAGGCGATCCGCCAGGACGAGAGGTCGAGGTCGTCGGGCACCCCGGCGCGGGCAGCCTGGGCGACACACGCGTCGTAGGCGAAGTTCGGGCCGCCGCTGGTGTGGGCGCGGTAGCGCGAGATCGTCGAGAGCCACAGTGCCGGGCGCCGGATGAACGCGCCGGGAGACATGAGGATGCTCGTCGCGCCGACGTAGAGCGGCTGCAGCACGTTGCCGATCAGGCCCTGGTCGTGGAAGAACGGGGCCCAGCCGACCACGGTGGACTGCGAGTCGTGGCCGAAGCCGTGGCGGATCATCGCCTGGTTGGCCACGAGGTTGCCGTGCGAGACCATCACGCCCTTGGGTTTCGAGGTCGAGCCCGAGGTGTACTGCAGGAACGCGAGGGTGTCCGGAGTGACGTCGACCGGTGTGAAGGCGGCGTCCGGCAATTCGTCCACGGCGATCCAGGCGAGTTCGCCGCAGATGTCGTCCACAGTCGACTTCAACTCGGCCGTTCCCGCGAGCGTCAGCGCGGCGGCCGGCTCGCAGTCCCGCACGATGCTGCGCGTGGCCTCCTGCACGCGGTTGCGCCTCGGCGGATTGACCGGCACGGCGACGACACCCGCGTACAGGCACCCGAAGTAGGCGACGATGAAGTCGAGGCACTGCGGGAACAGCAGCAGCGCCCGATCGCCGGGCGCGCAGTGCCGGGACAGCTCGGCCGCGACGGCGAGCGCCTTCGCGTGCAGCGCGGCGTACGTCAGCTCCGCGGTTTCGTCGCCGTCCTCGTTGACGAAGACGTAGGCCCGCTGGTCCGGCTGCGTTTCCGCACGGCCGGTGAGGATTTCGGGAAGCACCACGCTCACTCCAGGGCCTCGGTGATCCGCGCCGCGATCTCGGCGCGGTGCTGCTGGTGGAAGAAGTGACCGCCGGAGAACGCATGGGTCGCGAACGGCCCGCTGGTCACGACGCGCCAGGCCGTGACCTGGTCGGCGTCGACGATCGGGTCCTCGGTGCCGGCGAACACGGTGATCGGGCAGCTCAGCCGCGGCTGCGGTTCGTGGCGGTAGTCCTCCGACAGCGCGAGATCGGCCTTGATGAGCGGGAACGCGTAGCGGCGGAAAGCCGGGCTGGCCTGCGTCGCCGTGGCCATGCCCAGCTCGGTCAGGGCGCGGGCGAACTCGTCATCGGGCAGGAGGTGGATCGGCGCTTTGCGCGCGGCCAGGTGCGGCGCGCGGCGGCCGGAGACGAACAGGTGCACCGGCGCCTGGCCGGTGGTTTGGAGCGCTCGGGCGAGCTCGAACGCGAGCAGCGCGCCCATGCTGTGCCCGTACAGCGCGAGCGGACCTTCACCCAAGGCCTGGACCTGCGGGAGCAGCCCGGCGACGGCGTCGGCCAGCCGGCGCAGCGGTGGCTGCGCGGCCGCGTCTTCCCGGCCCGGCAGCTGCACCCGCACCGGCGCGATCCCCAGCGGGAACAGCTCCGGCCAGCGGGTGAACGACGCGGCTCCGGCGCCGGCGTGCGGCAGACAGACCAGGCGGGTGTCCGCGGGCGTGCCCGTCCACCGCAGCCACGGGAGGCTCGCGACGCCGGTCATCGGGTACCGCCGAACGAGACAGGCAGGTTCCGCGGTCCCCGGACGATGAAGCTGTGGTCCTGGTACTCGACTTCGTCGGATTCGGGCTCGAGCCGGTCGAAGCGCCGGATCAGCTGCTGGAACGCGACCTCGGCCTGCTGCTCGGCGAGCAGGCCGCCGAGGCAGCCGTGCATGCCGTGGCCGAACGCGAGGTGCGCCTTCGCGGACCGGGTGACGTCGAACTCTTCCGGCCGCTCGAACACCTCGGGGTCGCGGTTGGCCGCACCGAGGCACAGCAGCACCTGGTCGCCTTCGCGGATGACCGCGTCACCGAGCTCGACCTCGTGCGTGGCGAGGCGCTTGGTGAGCTGGAGCGGACAGTCGTAGCGCAGCATCTCCTGCACCGCACCGGGCACCAGCTCGGGCCGGCGACGCAGGAACGCGATCTGGTCCGGGTGCCGCAGCAGCGCGAGCAACCCGTTGCCGATCAACGACTTCGTGGTCTCGTTGCCGGCGACGAAGCACATCATGCAGACGAAGATCAGCTCCTCGTCGGCCAGCCGGTCGCCGCCGCCGGTCCGGGCGGCCAGCAGGCGGCTGACGAGATCGTCACCCGGGTGGGCGCGCCGCTGGGCGAGTACTTCTTCCAGCGCTGCCACGAACTTCTCGACGACCTCGCACACGTGCGTGAAGTCGTCGCCGCGCATGAGCCCGGGTTCGAGCAGGAACCGGATGTCGTGGGTCCACTGCCCGACGTGCTCGCGCAACCCTTCGGGCAGGGCCAGCCACTCCGACAGGACTGCGACCGGCAGCGGCGCCGCGAACTCGGCGATCGCGTCCGCACGGCCCGCCGCGCCGACCCGATCGAGCAGCTCACCGGTCACCTTCTCGACGAGCGGCCGCAGCGTCGCGACCGCCTGCGCGGTGAACACGCGGTTCACCAGGCCCCGCAGCCGCGCGTGGTCGGGGTTGTCGGTGAACACCAGTGATTTCCGGCCCAGCCGCTCGATCCGCGCGACGTCGAGCCCGGACACCCGCTCGGCCTGCTTGGTCACGAGCTGGGGGATGAGGCCGGCGCTGAACGTGCGGTCGCGCAGCACGCGTTGCACGTCCTCGTGGCGCGTCACCACCCACATGCCGAGTGTCTTGTGCACGGGCCGGGTTTCGCGCAGCTGCCGGTACTGCGGGTACGGGTCGGCGCGGAACGCCGCGCCGAGCGGGTTGAACCGGACCGCCGTGCTCATCGCGTGAAGTGCCCGTTCGCATACGGCACCAGCACGAGCCGGAGCAGGCCGATCTTGCCCATCCGGAAGCCGAGTGCCGACAGCTTGAGGTAACGCTCGTACCGCGCGACGACCTCGGACCCGACCAGCGCGACGGCTACCTCGCGCCGGGCGCGCAGCCGCCGGGCCCACTGCTCGCACGTCCACGCGTAGTCGAGTCGCGCGTTGTGCATCGACCGGACCTCGAACAGGCCGTCGGCCGCGGCGGTGATCTCCGCGAGCGTGGGCAGGTCTGCGTCCGGGAAGATCTCCTGCTGCATGAAGCTGCTCGCGTCGTCGCGGGACATGTTGGCGTACGCGATGGTCTGCAGCGACAGCGCGCCGGCGGGCGTGAGCCACTCGCGGCAGCGGGTGAAGAAGTGGCGGTAGACGCCGATCTTCTCCTCGGGCGAGTCGTCCGGCCGGGCGAAGTGCTCGAAGGCGCCGATGGAGACGATCCCGTCGAACCGGGTGTCCGGCTCGTAGTCGGTCCAGCTCTCCAGCAGCACCTCGACGCCGGGGTAGTCCTCCGCCGCGACGTACGCGGCCTGCCGTTCGCTGAGGGTGAGGCCGACGGCGCGCTGAACCCGGTGCGTGCCGGTGAGCCGCCGCAGCAACGCTCCCCAGCCGCAGCCGATGTCCAGCACGGCTTCGGCGTCCGTCGCGTCGATCGCGTCCAGGTGGTACTGGAGCTTGCGTTCCTGGGCGGCTTCGAGCGTGTCGCCCGCGGTTTCCCGCAGGGCGCACGAGTAGGTGAGCGAGCTGTCCAGCCAGAGGCGGAAGAACTCGTCGCCGACGTCGTAGTGGTGGCGGATCGCGCCGGCTGCCAGCTCCGTGACCGGGAGTGTCCCCGTCGTCTCGAGAGTCATGGTGCCACGCGCTGGCGCAGCTGCTCGTGCAGGTACACCGCCACCGCGCGCAGGGTCGGGTTGTCGAACAGTGTCTCGGGCGCCACGTCGACGTCGTAGTGCTCCTCGACCTCTGTCAGCAGCGCGACGGCGATGGCGGAGTCGATGCCGAGGTGGTCGAAGTCCGCCTCGGGGTCCACGGCGTCGACCTCGATGTCGAGCAGGTTGGCCACGTACCGCCGGCAGAACCGGAGGATCGCTTCTTCGCTGGTGTCCACTTCGGTCGTCCTCACGCTCGGGTCGCGGTGGCGGGGGTGTTCGAGGGCAGCCGCTTGGCGGCGCGCCGCTCGGAGGTGGGGACCTCGACTTCGGAGACCAGTCCGCAGGCGGCCAGCAGCCGGATCAGCCAAAACCCCGGGTCGAGGCGATACCAGTCCAGGCCGAACGACGGCGAGTCCGGGAACGCGTGGTGGTTGTTGTGCCACGCCTCGCCGAGGGTGATCAGGGCGAAGATCCCGCCGTTACGGCTGTTCTCCCGCGAGTCGTACGGGCGGGTGCCGAACATGTGGAGGAACGAGTTGATCGCCCAGACGATGTGCTCCAGCAGGAAGATCCGCACGAGCCCGCCCCACAGCAGGCCGCTCACCGCGCCGGTCCAGCTCATCGTGACGAGACCGTCGACCAGCGCGGGGATCAGCAGCCCCAGCACGACCCAGGAGTAGTACAGGCGCGCGACCCGCACCAGTGGCTGGTTCTTCAGCAGGTCCGGTGCGTAGTGGACGATGTTCGGATACTCGTGGCGGCGCATCCACAGGAAGTGCGAGTGGGCGAGACCCTTGAGCCGGCCCTTGAACCCGGTGCCGGAAAGGTTGGGGGAGTGCGGATCGCCTTCGCGGTCGCTGCACTCGTGGTGGCGGCGGTGCAGCGCGACCCACGAGATCACCGAGCCCTGCCCGGCCATCGAACCGAGCACGGCGAGCACGACGGTCACGGACGTCGTGGCCTTGAAGGTGCGGTGGGTGAACAGCCGGTGATATCCGACCGTCACCGCGAGACCGGTCAGCAACCACATCACGAACAGGAGGACGATGTCGGTGAGCCGGATCGCGTGGACCGCGAGAAACGCGAGCGCGCCGGCGGTGCCGACGATCGGGAGGATGTCGAAAAGCAGAAAGTGGCGGCGCTGCAGTCGGTGCAGGTACGGGCTGCTCAGCACTTTCCGGCGGGGCCTGTTGCCGCTGCCGGACTCGGCGGACTCCGAGGAGGGAGTGACTTCTTCTGCGGACACGGGCCGAGGTAATCACGACTGGCGGGGGCACAACCCGGTGAGACGGGACCGCATTCGGCCGATTGGTTTTGGTGATGGCGCCCCGGAATTGCCGCCGGCCGTGGGGGACTAGGGGCCATGACAACCGAGCTGAAGGCCCCCACGGGCTTCGGAGCCGTGTTCGCCGCGATCGATCCCGACAACCCGGACTACGCCCTCCTGCAGTGCATCGTCTCCCGTCTCATCCCGTTCGGCACGCACGCCGGCGTCGTGGTCTCGGAGCTGGGCCCGGACCGCGCCGTCGTCGAGGTCCCCGCCGAGGCGCACCTGGGCAACCACCTCGGCACCGTGCACGCCGGCGCGCAGTTCCTGGCGGCCGACGTCGCCGGCGCGTGCGCGTTCGTCGGCGCGATGGCCACGCGCCTGTCGGCCATCGGCTCGTTCGTGCTGCGCGACTCGCGCGTCGCCTTCCGCAAGCCCGCCCTCGGCCGCCTGCGCGCCGTCGGCACGATCGACCGCAACGACGTCGAGACCGTGCTGGCCTCCGTCGGCGAGCAGCGCCTGGACGTCGACGGCCGCGCGCTGCTGTTCGACGAGGCCGGCGTGCTCGTCGGCAAGGTCCAGCTCGACTACGTCGTCACCCTCGTCCAGGAGGCGTGATGCCGGCCGAGGCCCCCGCCGGGCTCGAGGAGATCACCGTCGCCACGCCGGACGGCACGAGCCTCGCCCTGCGCGTGCTGGCGCACCCCAATCCCGCCGCGCCTGTGGCGTTGATCCTGCCGGCCATGGCGATCAAGGCGAAGTTCTACCTGCCGCTGGTGAAAGCCCTGCACGCCGCGGGTCTGTCCGCGGCGACGGTCGACCTGCGGGCGCAGGGCGACAGCCGCCCGAAGCTCGGCGAGGGCCCCGGTTTCGGTTACCGCGAACTGCTCGAGGTCGACCTGCCGGCCGTGGTGTCTGCCGTGCGGACCCGGTTTCCCCAGTCCCCGTTGCACTTGTTCGGCCACAGCGTCGGCGGGCAGCTGGCGTTGCTCTACGCCGCGGCCGAGCCGGACCGCGTGGCGAGCGTGACGACCATCGGGACCGGTTCCGTGTACTGGCGCTCGTTCCCCGCGTCGCGACGGCTGTCGATCCTGGCCACGACGCAGTGGGTCGGTCTCGTGTGCCGGCTGAAGGGAAACTGGCCCGGCGGCGGTGGAATCGGCCCGATGACCGGCGGCGTAATGGCCGACTGGGTGCGCCACGCACGCACGAGCCGCTATCGGCCCAGCGGCAGCTCGCGCGACTACGACCGGCTGCTCGGCGAGCTTTCCCTGCCGCTGCTGGTGATCTCGCTCGACAACGACCCGCTGGGCCCGGAGTCCACCGTGCGGTTCCTGTGCCGCCGCATGCCGTCGGCGAAGCTGACCCGCTGGCACATCGACTCCTCCTCGGGCCTCAAGCACCTCGGGCACGCCTCGTGGATCAAGGACAGCGACCTCGTCGGCCCCGCCGTCGCTGCTTGGATCACGGCCGGAAAGCCGCCCGCCTGAGCACAGGCACGGTGAGGTTCGCCACCGCCGGCCCGGGTTCGAGGTCCGTTCACGGCGTGTTCGCCTTGGCGGACGAGGATGAATCACCACGGGGCGCGGAGGTGGTGATGGAGTACCGGCACGTGCTGGCCTTCCTGGCGATCGCGGACGAGCTGCACTTCGGCCGCGCCGCCCTGAAGCTGCACCTCACCCAGCCATCGCTGAGCCAGCAGCTGCAACGCCTCGAGCGCACCCTCGGCGTGGAGCTGGTCGCGCGCACGACCCACGAGGTGCACCTGACCCGCGCGGGGCAGGCGTTCGAGGTCGAGGCGCGCGAGCTCGTGCGCCAAGTCGAGCAGGCCCGGCGGTCCGCCCGCGAGGCGGCCGCCGGCCGCTCCGGCACGATCCGCGTCGGCTACAACTTCCCCGCGGCCCAGCACGTCCTGCCGTCGGTCATGGAGAAGATGCAGGCCGACTTCCCCGAAGTGGCCGTGGTGCTGGAGGAGAAGCGGACGGGGCCGCAGCTGCAGGCGCTCGAAAGCGGCGCGCTCGACGTCGCCCTGGTCTACGGCCGCCCCGCCACCGCGAAGTTCCGCTACCGGCGCCTGATGCGCCAGTCGCTGGTCGCCGTGGTGCGGCAAAAGCACAAGTGGGCGGGGCGTCCCGGCGTGCCGTTCGCGGAGCTGGCCGGTCAGCCTTGCGTGCTGTTCGAACGGGATCTCTGCCCGGCCATGTACGACGCCATCGTGCGTGCGGCCGACGAAGCCGGTATCGGGCTCGACGTGGTGCACGAAATCGACCACCCGGCCACGACCGAAATCCTCGTGACGGCGAAATCACTGGTGGGTTTCGCGTCCATTTCGCGCGCGATGCTGGCCGGTGCCGTCGCGGGCGGCGCGCGCACGGTCGCGGTTCCGCTCTACGATCCTGTGCCCACCGTCGACCTTTACGTGGTGTGGCGTGACGATCAGGACGGCCGGCTGCGAAATTCGTTTCTGGAATGCCTCGACGCCGTCGGTCCGTTCTCCAGCCCGCCATTACGCAAGTCAATCAGGTCATGACAACCGGGCCTCTCGCGTTGACCAGGCCCGGCACTGACCGAAGAATTGCGGTGTGAGCATAGCTGCCTTGCCGAAATCGGCCAGGGACGAGGAATCGATCTACCAACTGTTGTCCACTGTGGATTCTCCGGTGTTCGTGGTCCGCGACGAGCAAGGCGTCGCCCTCACCGCGGACGCCGACGCCGCCCGGCGCGCGAAGGTGCTCGCCGCCGTACCCGCGGTGCGGCCGGAATCACTGGGGGAACCCGAATTCCGCAAGGCGCACGGCGTGAGCCACGCCTACCACGCCGGAGCGATGGCCAACGGCATCGCGTCGGCCCGCCTGGTCGCCGCGCTGGCGCGCAACGGTTTCCTGGCTTCGTTCGGCGCCGCCGGCGTGCTGCCCGCGAAGCTCGACGAAGCGCTGGGCACGATCCGCCGCGAGGCGCCGGGCCGGCCGTTCGCCTGCAACCTGATCCACAGCCCGAGCGAAGCAGCGCTGGAGCGGGCGATCGTGGACGCCTGTCTGCGCCACGAGGTCCGCTGCGTCGAGGCGTCGGCCTTCCTCGACCTCACCCCGCAGGTGGTGCGCTACCGGGCCGCGGGCCTCGAGCGCGATGCCTCCGGGCAGGTCGCGGCCCGCAACCGCGTGATCGCGAAGGTCTCGCGGTCCGAGGTCGCGGAGAAGTTCCTCCGTCCGGCTCCCGCGGACCTGCTGCGCGGCCTGCGCGAAGCCGGGGAGATCACGGCGGATCAGGCGGGGTGGGCGGCGTCGGTCCCGATGGCCGACGACATCACGGCCGAGGCCGACTCCGGTGGCCACACCGACCGCCGCCCGCTGGTCGTGCTCCTGCCCGCGCTCGTCGCCTTGCGCGACCGCGTGCAGCGGGAGCACGGGTTCGTCTCGCCGGTCCGCATCGGCGCGGCCGGCGGGATCGGCACGCCCGCCGCGGCGTCGGCCGCATTCGCCATGGGCGCGTCCTACGTGGTCACCGGCTCGATCAACCAGGCGTCGATCGAGGCCGACCAGTCCGACGCGGTGAAGCGCCTGCTCGCCTCGGCCGGGGTGGCCGACACCGAGATGGCTCCGTCTTCGGACATGTTCGAGCTGGGTGTCGACGTCCAGGTGCTCAAGCGGGGCACCATGTTCCCCGGCCGGGCCAAGCGGCTGTACGACACCTACCGCTCGTGCGCCGGCCTCGACGCCATCCCCGCGGCCGAGCGCGCGGAGCTGGAACAGCGGGTCTTTCAGCGCTCGTTCGACGAGGTGTGGGAAGACTGCGTGCGCTACTTCAGCGAACGCGACCCGGAGCAGATCGAACGCGCCGAAGGCAACCCGAAACGGCGGATGGCCCTGGTCTTCCGCTGGTACCTCGGCCGGTCGTCGGGCTGGAGCATGGCCGCGATGCCCGAGCGCGCCGCCGACTACCAGATCTGGTGCGGCCCGGCGATGGGCGCGTTCAACGAGTGGGTGGGCGGGACCTATCTCGCCGCGCCGGCGCACCGCCACGTCGCCGAGCTCGCCGTCCACCTCATGCGCGGGGCCGCGTTCGCGGTCCGCGTGAGCCAGTTGCGCGTCGCCGGCGTCCGCCTGCCGTCCCGGTGCGCGACGTACGTCCCAGTTCCCCTGGGGGAGGTTTCGCGATGACCGTGACGCAGGAGATCGAACGCAACGACGCACCGTCGTGGCTGGTGTGCGGAGGTTGCGGGAAGATGATGTACGGCAGGCGCTTCGCCCGCGCCGGGCGCGTCTGCCCGGAGTGCGGCCACCACGCACCGCTGACGGCGGCCGAACGGCTCGAAACCCTGCTCGACGAGGGCTCGATCCGGTCGCTGGAGCTGGTGGTATCGGGCAGCGACCCGCTGGAGTTCTCGGACACCCGCCCCTACGCCGAGCGGCTCGTGGACGCCCGCACTCGCACCGGGCTCACCGAGGCGGTGCTGTGCGCCCGCGGGAAGATCGACGGCAACCCGGTCGTCGTCGCGGCGATGGACTTCCGTTTCCTCGGCGGAAGTCTCGGCTCGGCGGTCGGTGAGGCCATCACCGGCGCCTGCGAGATCGCCCTCGCCGAGCGCACGCCGCTCCTGCTGGTCACCGCTTCGGGCGGGGCTCGCATGCAGGAAGGCGTGCTGTCGCTGATGCAGATGGCCAAGACCAGCCAGGCGCTGGGCCAGCTCGACGAGGCGGGCATCCTCACCGTCTCGCTGATCACCGACCCGACGTTCGGCGGCGTGGCCGCGTCGTTCGCCACCTCGACCGATCTGATCATCGCGGAACCGGGCGCCCGCCTCGGCTTCGCGGGGCCGCGCGTGATCGAGCAGACGATCAAGCAGACCCTGCCCGACGGTTTCCAGACCGCCGAGTTCCTGCTGGAGCACGGCATCGTCGACATGATCCGCCCGCGCGCCGCACTGCGCGCCGCGCTGGGCCGGGTGCTGGCCATCGCCACCCGCCGGCCCGAGCAGCGCCCCGACACCGACGCGCCGGTCACCGACGCGCTCATCACCGATCCCGAACGGCTGCCCGAGCGTTCGGCGTGGGAGTGCGTGCGCGCGGCGCGCAAGCTCGACCGGCCCACGACGCTGGACTACGCGGCCCTGTTGCTCGAGGACTTCCACGAGCTGCACGGCGACCGGATGTCCGAGGACTGCCCGGCGCTGGTCGCCGGCCTCGGGCGGTTCGAGGGACAGCCGATCGCGTTGATCGGCACCCAGAAGGGCCACACGGCCGACGAGCTGGCGAGGCGCAACTACGGCATGCCGAGCCCGGCGGGCTACCGCAAGGCCGCGCGGATCATGCGCCTGGCGGCGAAGCTGGGGCTGCCGGTGGTCACCCTGATCGACACCGCGGGCGCCTACCCCGGCATCGAGGCGGAGCGCCGGGGCCAGTCCGTGGCGATCGCGGAGAACCTGAAGCTGATGGCGGGCCTGCCCGTGCCGGTGATCGCCGTGGTGACCGGCGAGGGCGGCAGCGGCGGTGCGCTCGCACTCGCCTTCGCCGACCAGGTCCTCATGTGCGCCAACGCCGTCTACTCGGTGATCAGCGCCGAGGGGTGTGCCGCGATCCTGTGGAAGGACCCCTCGGCCGCGCCGAAGGCGGCCGAGGCGCTGCGCGTCGACGCGCGGTCGCTGCTGCGCCAGGGCGTGGTCGACGGCGTGATCCCCGAGCCGGCGGGCGGCGCCGGGGCCGACCACGTGCAGATCGCCGCCGCGATGCGCGCGGCGTTGGCCGAGACGCTGGCGCGGCTCGTGCCCCTGGACCAGATGAACCTCGTGACGCGCCGCCGGGCGCGGTTCCGGGCCTTCGGCGCCGACGGCTCGGTCCTGCTCGACGACCTGTCCCGGAAATCCAGCACCGACAACTCGGAGAAGGCCCGGTGACGACAGCCGTGAACGCAAGCGCGAACCCCCTCGCGCCCCACGAGGTGGACCAGGTGGTGACGGCCCTGCGTGAGCAGGTGCTGGTGTTGTGCGCGCAGTCGGTGCGGCACCCGGAAGCCGTGCGGGTGAGCGCGCACGGGGTGGCCGTGGAAGTCGAGTGGCCGACCGTGGCGGCGCCGATGGTGGACTCAGTCGAGCTCGCCGCGCTCGCGGCGCCTCGGCCGGCTCCCGCGGTCGAGGAACCGGCCGCCACGGGAATCGCCGTGTGCGCGGCGACCGTCGGTACGTTCTACCGGGCGCCCGAGCCCGGGGCCGAGCCGTTCGTCAGCGAGGGCGACACGATCGCCGTCGGCACGCAGATCGGGATCATCGAGGCGATGAAGCTGATGATCCCGGTCGAGGCGGACCACGCGGGCCGGATCGCGGAGTTCCGCGTGGCGGACGGGACGGCCGTCGAGCACGGGCAGCCGTTGCTGGCGCTGGAACCGGCGTCGTGATCGGGTCCTTGCTGGTCGCCAACCGCGGTGAGATCGCGGTCCGGGTGATCCGGACGTGCGCCGAGCTCGGGATCCGGTCGGTCGTGGTGCACTCCAGTGCCGACCGCGACTCGGCGGCCGTGCGGCTCGCCGACGAGGCGGTGCAGATCGGGCCTCCGGCGGCGAAGGACAGCTACCTCAGCATCCCCGCGGTGATCGAGGCGGCGCGCACCCGCGGTGTGGAGGCGATCCACCCCGGGTACGGCTTTCTGTCGGAGAACGCGGACTTCGCCGAGGTGTGCGAGGCCGAGGGCATCACGTTCGTCGGCCCGCCGGCCAAGGTGATGGCGCAGCTGGGCGACAAGTCCAGTGCCCGTTCGCTGATGGCGAGCGTCGGGCTGCCGCTGCTGCCCGGCAGCCGCGATCCGCTGGAGGCCGCCGAAGCCGCGGCCCTGGCGAGCGAGATCGGGTTCCCGGTGATCGTGAAGGCCGTCGCCGGTGGCGGCGGCCGGGGGATGGCCGTGGTGAGCTCCGCGGCCGAGTTTCCCCGCGCGTGGGCGCAGACCCGTGCCGCCGCGCAGGCCGTGTTCGGCGACGGGCGGCTTTACGTCGAGCGGTACCTGGCTTCGGCGCGGCACGTGGAGGTCCAGGTGCTCGCCGACGAGCACGGCACCGTCGTGCACCTCGGCGCGCGCGACTGCTCGTTGCAGCGCCGGCATCAGAAGCTCGTGGAGGAGTCGCCGGCGCCGCTGCTGCCGGACTCGCTGATCGAGGAGATGGGCGCGGCGGCTGTGCGGGGCGCGGAGGCGTCCGGGTACGTCGGTGCGGGGACCTTCGAGTTCCTGGTCGACGGAGACCAGCGGTTCTACTTCATGGAGGTGAACTGCCGGCTGCAGGTCGAGCACCCCGTGACGGAGGCCGTGACCGGGCTCGACCTGGTACAGGAGCAGCTCCGCGTTGCGTCCGGGGAGCCGCTGGGCTACTCCCAGGCCGACGTCCGCGTGACGGGCGCGGCGATCGAATGCCGCGTCAACGCCGAGGACCCGGCCCGGGACTTCGCGCCGGCGCCCGGTGTCCTCGACGAGTGCCGGCTGCCCGCGGGCCCGTTCACGCGGGTCGACACGCATGCGTTCCCGGGCTACCGAGTGCCCGCGGTGTACGACTCGCTGCTGGCGAAGGTGATCGTGTGGGCACCTGATCGCGACGCCGCGATCGCCCGCATGCGGCGCGCACTGGGCGAGGTCGACGTGCGCGGCGCCGGCGTGGCCACGACCGCGCAGTTCCTGCGCGACGTGCTCGACCACCCGCGGTTCCGCGCGGCCGAGCACGACACGACGTTCGTCGAAGCACTGTGACCGGGAGGGTGTCGTGCAGGAGTACACCGTTGCGTCGCTGGTGAAGCCGGCCGACGACGAGGGCCTCGCCGACGTGGTCCACGAAAAGGCCGCGCAGGTTCCCGGCGACGTCGTCTTCAGCCGCAAGGACGGGGACGAATGGCAAGACATCACGTGCGCGCGGTTCGCCCGCGAGGTGGGCGAGGTCGCGAAAGGCCTGCTGGCGGCCGGGATCGAGGCCGGGGACCGCGTGCTGGTCCTCGGCCGCACGGGCTACGAGTGGTCGGTGGCGGACTTCGCGGTGCTGAGCGTCGGGGCGGTCACGGTGCCGGTCTACCCGACGTCGTCGGCCGAGCAGATCCGCCACATCGTCGCCGATTCGCGGCCCAGCGCGTGTTTCGCCGAGACGGCGGAGCAGTGCGCGCTGATCGGCGAGGTCGCCGGGGAGCCGGTCACCGGGCGGTGCTGGCTCCTCGGCTCGTCGCTCGGTGAGCTCGCGGAGGGCGGGTGGGCGGTCGCGGACGAGGATGCCGACCGGCGCCGTGCTGCCGTTCGCGCCGACGATCTCGCCACCATCGTCTACACGAGCGGCACCACCGGATTGCCCAAGGGTTGCCTGCTGACGCACCGCAACGTGCTTTCCGCGGCCGCGAATGTCGTGGAGCTGCTGCACGAGGTGTTCCGCCCGGCCTCGGGCGCGCCGGCGTCCACGTTGCTCTTCCTGCCGCTGGCGCACGTCTACGGCCGCGTGACGCAGTTCGGCTGCGTGTGGGCGGGCGTGCGGACCGGGCTGGTCGCCACGCCGGCGGACCTGCTGGGCGAGCTGCCGTCGTTCCGCCCGACGTTCCTGGTCGGCGTGCCGTACCTGCTGGAGAAGATCCGGAAGGCAGCGCGGGTGGTGGTCGGCGAGGCTCGGTACGCCGCCGCGGACGCGGCCGCCGTGGCGCTCGGGCACGCCCGACGGCACGGCTCGGTGGAGCCCGCGGGCACGCCGGACTTCCTCGCCGTACAGGAGAAGCTGCGGAGGCTGCTGGGTGGCCGGCTGGACTACGTGATCGCGGGCGGGGCTTCGCTGGAACCGTCCACAGCGGACTTCTTCGCAGGCCTCGACGTGGAGGTGCTGGGCGCCTACGGGCTGACCGAGGCATCGTCGACGGTCAGCATGAGCGCGCCCGGGCAGAACCGGCCCAACGCCGTCGGGCGGCCCGTGCCCGGCACGACGGTCGCGATCGCGGACGACGGCGAGATCCTCGTCCGCGGCGACCAGGTGTTCCCGGGCTACTGGCCGGACGGGGACGGGGCGCCCGCGCCGTGGCTGGCGTCCGGCGACGTCGGGCTGCTCGACGACGGCGGGTACCTCCACATCACCGGGCGGCGCAGGGAAATCATCGTCACCAGCGGGGGCAAGAACGTGGTGCCCGCGCCGCTGGAGGACCGCGTCCGGCTGCACCCGCTGGTGAGCAACTGCCTGCTGGTGGGAGAGGGCCGCCCGTTCGTCACCGCGCTGATCACGCTGGACGGGCCCGCGCTGGCGGGCTGGGCCGAGGCCCACGGGGTCGACTGCTCGGCGGGGGTGCCGACGTCCGACAGCCGGCTGCTGCGGGAGATCGCGACGGCCGTCGACGCCGCCAACGAGCTGGTTTCGCGGGCGGAGTCGATCCGCCGGTTCGCGGTGCTGCCAGAGGACTTCTCGGTGCAGAAGGGACAGCTGACGGCATCGCTTCGGTTGCGGCGGCACGTGATCGAGGAACAGCTCCAGGCCGAGATTGCGGCTCTGTACGGCGGTTGAGAGCACCACTTCGACAGCACGCCACTTGAGAACACGTCATTTAAGAACACAGCGGCGCGGTGACCCCCGGGTTCACCGCGCCGCTGTGTTTTCAATCGGCGATTTCCCTCGGCCGTCATTTCACAACGCTGTGGTTCACGCCGCCGCGAGCAGGCAGAAGTAGTCGAAGTCCACCTTGGCGACGAGCGCGCCGTTGTCGTCCTGCAGCAAGGCTTTCCCGCTGAGGTCGAGCTGTGCGTCGCCCTTGCCGCGCACCGCGTCGGCAAGCGCCGGACCCGAAATCGTGCCGTGCGCGCGGATCCGCCCGTGCGCCGCGCGCAGGAACGTCGCGCGCGTGTCTCGGAGCACGAAGGTGCGCACGTGCAGGATCCGGGGCGCGATCGCACCCGAGAACGCGCCGGCGCACGCCACCTCCGCCGCCAGGAACAACACCCCCGCGTGCACGGTGCCGAGGTGGTTCAGCATGTCGCCGGACGCGGGCACCTCGGCGACGGCCCTGCCGGCCGCGAGTTCCGTGATCCGCACCCCCGCCAGGTTCACAAAAGGCACGAGAGTGTCCACCGTGCGCCGGATCTGCTCGTAATCGGGTGTTCCTGAACCGGCCAACTCCACGAGTCGCGCCTGTGCCGCGGCGATTCCGCGGGCCGCACCGTCTTCGGCAACCATGCCGTGAATTAGGGCACGGCCGCGCTGCGGGGCGATGAACGAGGAATTAAGCAGCCACCTCGCGCGGCTGGCCGGACGAGGAAGTATTCGCCGGTGATCGGCTCAGCAAATGGCGCGATCGAAAGGCGAGATCTTGATCTAGAAAAGGGGTGTGTGCGGGGTTGACTGTGCCGCGTGGTCGCCGGTGACCGCACGTGGATTGTGGAAATCGACATGAGAACCGAGCGATTCTCCTGGGAGGCGCCCTGATGTATGACGCGATCGTGGTAGGCGCGCGCTGCGCGGGTTCACCGGTCGGGATGCTGCTGGCGAAAAGCGGGCACCGCGTGCTCGTCGTCGACCGCGCGACGTTCCCGAGTGACACCGTTTCCACCCACTACCTTCAGCAGCGCGGCCTGGCGCGGCTCGCCGCCTGGGGCCTGCTCGACGAACTGGTCGCCACCGGCGTGCCGGCGATCAAGCACATGACCGTTTCCTACCGCGACATCGTGATTGCGGGCTTCGCCGATTCCATCAACGGGATCGACGCGACCTACGCCCCCCGGCGCACGGTGCTCGACACGATTCTCGTGAACGGCGCGCGCGCCGCCGGAGCCGAGGTGCGCGAAGGTTTCACGGTTCGCGAATTGATCTTCGAAGACGGCCGCGTGGTCGGCATCCGCGGTTCGGTGGCCGGCGGCGAACTGCAGGAGGAACGCGCCCCGATCGTGATCGGTGCCGACGGGCGCAATTCGTTCGTCGCCGACGCTGTCGGTGCCCAGCGCTACCGTGAAGTGCCGGCCGAGTGCTTCATCTACTACAGCTACTTCAGCGGCGTGCGCACCGACTTCCACAGCCGGATCGGCGAGCGCGAGCAAATCGGCATCTGGCCCACGCACGACGACCGGACGCTTGTCGCCGTGATGCGCAAGACCGAGGCCCTGCCCGAGTTCCGCGCCGACCCGGAGACCCACTTCCACGCGATCGCGAAGGCCATCGTGCCCGAGTTCGCCGAGGAGCTCGCCACGCACGGCAAGCGCGAAGACCGCTTCTACCCGATGCGGTACCCGGACAACTACTACCGCCAGTCCCACGGCCCGGGCTGGGCGCTCGTCGGCGACGCCGGCTACCACAAGGACCCGCTGACGGGCCTGGGCATCTCCGACGCGTTCGAGTACGCGCAGCTGCTGGCCGAGCGCGTGCACGACGGTCTCGACGGCACGCTGCCGATGGACGAGGCGCTGGCGGAGTACCAGCGGGAGCGCGACGCGAAGTCCCACTCGGGCTTCGAGTTCACCTGCTCGATCTCCACACTGGAGCTCACGCCGCAGCTGCACGCGGTGTTCCGGGCGCTCGGCCGCAACGCCGAGTACGCGAAGGACTTCTTCGCCATGATCGGCGGCGGCATGACCGGGGAGGAGTTCTTCGACCCCGAGCGCATGGCGAAGCTCCTCGGCGCGTCGGCCTAGGGAGGAACTCCTGTGCCGGACTTGAAACTGTCGGACTTGGAGCTCATCGTCGTCGGTGACAGCTTCGCCGAGGGCCGGGGCGGGGCGGTGCGGGCCGACGGTTCGTTCGCCGGCTTCACCGTGCAGTTCGCGCAGTGCCTGGGCGTTTCCGGTGCGGTGCTGAACCTCGGCTCGTACGGTGCGACCACGCAGGACGTGGTCGAGCGCCAGCTGCCCGTCGCGCTGAGCCGCCCCGCGCCGTTGACGGGCGTGATCGTGGGCGGCAACGACCTGGTCACCGGCTACGACCGCGACCGCTTCCGCCGCAACCTCACCCACATCTTCTCGAGCCTCACGCAGCCGGGCCGGCTGGTGTTCACCACCAACTGGCCGCGGATCCCGGACCGCCTGCCCGGCCTGGCCGACGCGGCCCGGACCGTGCTGCGCGAGCGGTTCGCCGAGGCCAACGAGTTCCTCGACGGGCTCGTGCTCGACCTCGGCCTCGTGTGCCTCGACCTGGCGAACGCGCCCGTCACCGCCGACCCGGTCATGTGGTGCCCGGACGGCATGCACCCGAGCGCCGCCGGCCACCAGGTCATCGGCACGGCGCTGGCCGACCTCGTCGACGAGGCGCGCAGCGCGCTGATCTGAACCCACCGAAGCACACCCACCGAACCACCCGCGCTGATCAACGGCGATCAGACCTGCTTTTCCCGACCGGACTGCAGCCTGAGACAGGGGTAGGCACGTGAACGACGAACACCGGCCCGACGGTCCCGCCGTCGCGCGACGGCTCGCGGACAACCCGATCGCCATCGTCGGGCTCTCGGGGCTGTTCCCGATGGCCCGGAACTTCCGCGACTTCTGGCAGAACGTCGTCGACGCGGCCGACTGCACGTCCGAGGTGCCGCCGTCGCGGTGGAACCTCGACGACTTCTACGACCCGGACCCCACGGCGCCGGACAAGACCTACTGCCGCCGCGGCGGGTTCGTGCCCGAAGTGCCCTTCAGCACCACCGAGTTCGGGCTGCCGCCCAACCAGCTCGAGGTGACCACGGTCGTCCAGCTGCTGAGCCTGCTCGTCGCGCGCAACGTGCTCGCCGACGCCGGTGCCGTCGGCTCAGGCTGGTACCGGCCCGAGCGCACCGGCGTCGTGCTGGGCGTGGCCGGGCCCACCACGTTGTCGCACCCGCTGGCCGCGCGGCTCTCGACGCCGGTGCTCAAGGAGGTCGTGCGCAGCTGCGGGCTAACGCAGGCCGACGCCGAGCTGATCGCCGAGAAGTACGCGGCGGCCTTCGCGCCGTGGGAGGAGAACTCGTTCCCCGGCCTGCTGGGCAACGTCATCGCCGGCCGCGTCGCCAACCGCCTCGACCTCGGCGGGATGAACTGCACGGTCGACGCCGCCTGCGCGAGCTCGCTCTCGGCCGTGCACATGGCCATCGGCGAGCTCGTCTCCGGTCGTTCCGACCTGATGATCACCGGTGGCTGCGACACGGAGAACTCGATCTTCGGCTACCTCTGTTTCAGCAAGGTGGGCGCGCTGTCGAAGTCGGGGCAGATCAAGCCGCTCGACGACACCGCCGACGGCACGCTGGTCGGTGAGGGCATCGGCATGCTGGCGCTCAAGCGCCTCGCCGACGCCGAGCGCGACGGCGACCGCGTGTACGCGGTGATCCGCGGCATCGGCTCGTCGAGCGACGGCCGGTTCAAGAGCATCTACGCTCCGCGCGCAGAAGGCCAGGAGGCCGCGCTTCGCCGCGCGTACGAGGACGCGGACTGCTCGCCGGCGTCGATCGGGTTGTTCGAGGCGCACGCCACCGGCACGCGGGTCGGCGACCAGACGGAGCTCACCGCGCTCGGCACGGTGCTGCGCGCGGAGACCGACCAGGTCGGGTACGCCGCCATCGGCAGTGTCAAGTCGCAGATCGGCCACACGAAGGGCGCGGCGGGCGCGGCGAGCCTGATGAAGCTCGCGCTGTCGCTGCACCACAAGGTGCTGCCGCCGACGATCAACGTCACCAAGCCCAACCGGGCGCTGGAAGGTGAGTCGCCGTTCTACGTCAACACGAAGACGCGGCCGTGGATCCGCGACCCGCAGCGGCCGAAGCGCCGGGCGGCCGCGTCGGCGATGGGCTTCGGCGGCACGAACTTCCACGCCGTGCTGGAGGAAGTCTCGTCCGGCCGCGAAGGGTTGCGTACGCTGCACCGCACCGCGCGCGTGCACCTGTGGCACGCGCCGGACGTGGAGGCGCTGGCGACGCTGTTGCGCTCGGGTGCCGCACCGAACGGCGACGGCGGGATCCCCGACGGCGACGCGCGTGTCGGGTTCGTCTCGCGCAGTGAGCAGGAGGCTTCGGCGCTGCGGGAGCTGGCCGTGGCGGAGCTCGCCGAGGCGCGCGACGAGTTCGCGCACCCCAAGAGCGTGTTCTTCCGCCGTCGCGCGATGGCGGATCTGAAGATCGGCGCGTTGTTCGCCGGGCAGGGCAGCCAGTACGTGGACATGGGCCTGACCGCGGTGCTCAACAACCCGGCCGTCGCCACGGCGTTCGACGAGGCCAACGGCGTGTTCGCCGGTTCGCCGCGGCCGCTGGCGAACGTGGTGTTCCCGCCGCCGGTGTTCGACCCGGAGGCGCGCACCGAGCAGGAGGCGACGCTGCGGCGCACCGACTACGCGCAGCCGGCGATCGCCGCGCTGTCGGCGGGGCAGTACCGCTTCCTGACCGAGCGCGGGCTGGAGTGCGCGGGCTTCCTGGGCCACAGCTTCGGTGAGCTGACCGCGCTGTGGGCCGCGGGTTCGCTGGCGGACGCGGACTTCTTCACCCTCTCCAAGGCCCGCGGCGACGCGATGGCCGTGGCCGCCGGCGCGGGCGATACCGGCACGATGGCCGCGGTGCAGGCGTCGCGCGAGGACGTGACGGCGCTGCTCGCCGGGCACCCCGACGTGAGCGTCTGCAACCACAACGCCCCCGACCAGGTCGTGGTCGGCGGCGGCACGGCGGCCGTCGGCGAGTTCGCCGCCGCCTGCCGCGCGCAGGGGCTGACGGTGCGCGAACTCCCGGTGGCGGGCGCGTTCCACACGCGGTACGTGGCGCACGCGGTCGAGCCGTTCCGCGAGGTCGTGGCGAACACCTTCGTGGGCGAGCCGCGGCTGCCGGTGTACGCGAATTCTGTGGACGGCTCGTATGGCCCCTCGGTGGAGGCCAACCGCGAGGTGCTGACCGGGCAGCTGCTGCAGACCGTGGAGTTCGTGCACGGCCTGGAGGCGATGCGCGCCGACGGGTGCACGGTGTTCGTCGAGTTCGGCCCGAAGGGCGTGCTGACGCAGCTCGTCCAGCGCACCCTCGGCGACGGCGTGATCGCCATCCCGACCGATCAGGGCCCCACGGGCGACGGCGACGTGGTGCTGAAGAAGGCCGCGCTGCGCCTGGCGGTGCTCGGTGCGCCGATCCGCGCGGTGAACCGCGCGGACGCCGAGCCGTTCACCGAGGCCGAGGCCCAGGGGATGGTCGTGCAGCTCACCGGCCGCGACTACGTGCCGGATTCCCGGCGCGAGCTGTACGCGGGACTGATCGGCGAGCCGACGATGCTCGAGGCGGTCGCGGAGGCCGCCGAGGCGGCGAAGCACGTGGCGGCGGCGGTGGCGCTTCCTGCTCCTGTTGTTGCACCAGTTGTCGCGCCTGCCCCGGTGGTGCGCGAGGAACCGCCGCTTCCGGTCGCTGCCGGTCCCGGCCTGGACATGGTGGCGCAGCAGCACCTCGCCCTGCACGAGCGCTACACCGAAACGCAGCTCTCGGTCACCGGTGAGCTGGTGTCGGTCCTGCGCGAGGCCCAGCGCACGGGCGCCGTCGACGAACAGCTGCGCGCGACCGTGGACGCCATCAAGGACCAGAGCCTCGCGATCGGCCGCTCGCACACGCGAGTCAACGAGATCCTGGTGTCGCTGACGGACCTGGAGCACGGTGCTGCTGCTCCGGTCGTTTCCTCTGTCTCCACTGTGGACGAACCGGTGGACTTCCGGCCGGAGTTTCCTTCGTTCCCGCCGCCCGCCGAACTTGCGGCGGCCGACGGCGGGCCGGCCACGCCGGTCGTCGAGCCGCCCGCGCCTGCCGGGCTCGACGCGTCGTCGGTGGAATCGGCGCTGGTGGCGGTGGTCGCGGAGAAGACGGGCTATCCGGTGGAGATGCTGGATGTTTCGATGGATCTGGAGGCGGATCTCGGGGTCGATTCGATCAAGCGGGTGCAGATTCTCGGTGCGCTGGGCGAGCGGGTCGAGGGTGTTCCCGTGGTGGGGCCTGAGCAGGTGGCCGAGTTGCGGACGTTGAAGGACATCGTGGGGTTCATCGCGGGTGGGGCGTCTGCTCCTGCTGCTTCCGCGCCCGCCGGTTTGAGCGCCTCCGCGGTCGAGGCGGCGTTGGTCGACGTGGTCGCGGAGAAGACGGGCTATCCGGTGGAGATGCTGGATGTCTCGATGGATCTGGAGGCGGACCTGGGTGTCGATTCGATCAAGCGGGTGCAGATTCTCGGTGCGCTGGGCGAGCGGGTCGAGGGTGTTCCCGTGGTGGGGCCTGAGCAGGTGGCTGAGCTGCGGACGTTGAAGGACATCGTCGGGTTCATCGCCGGCAACGCCGCTCCCGCCGCCCCGCCTGGACTCAACGCGTCCTCGGTGGAGGCCGCGCTGGTTGGCGTGGTTGCCGAGAAGACCGGTTATCCCGTCGAGATGCTGGACGTCTCCATGGACTTGGAGGCGGATCTCGGCGTCGACTCGATCAAGCGGGTGCAGATCCTGGGCGCGCTGGGCGAGAAGGTCGACGGCGTGCCTCCGGTCGGGCCCGAGCAGGTGGCCGAGTTGCGGACGTTGAAGGACATCGTCGCCTTCATCGCCGGAAGTGCCGCACCCGCGGCGCCCCGGATCCCGGCTGCCGTCGAAGAACCCGCCGAAGCCGAGCCGGTGCTGCTGCGGATCGAGCAGGTGCGCCTGCCGGACATCGATCGGCTGGAACAGCCGTTCGCCGAGGGGAGGACGGCGCTGGTCGTCGACCACGGCGACGTGGCCGCGCAGGTGCTCGCCGCCGGGCTGGAGCTGCACGGGTGGACCGTCCGCACGGTGAGCGTCCCGGCCGGAGACGGCGGTGGAATGTCCACTTGGGACAGTGCGGCGATCGAACAGACCCTCGCGCAGGGGGTCGGCGAGCGCCTCGACCTGTGCCTCACCGTGCTCCCATCGGACGCGCACTGGGGCGAGGGCGCGCGCCTGCTGGCGGACACCATCCTCACCGCCAAGCTGGTGCGCGAGCGCCTCGACCGGACGGCCGCGACGGGCACCCGTGCCGCGTTCGTCACCGTCACGCGGCTCGACGGCGCGCTCGGCCACCGGGGCGACCGGCCGGCCGCGGCGGCGCTCGTCGGCGGGGTCGGCGGGTTGGTGAAGACCTTCGCCCTCGAGTCGCCCGGGCTGTTCTGCCGCGCGCTGGACCTGGCTCCGGAGCTCGGCGACGACGTGCTCGCCGAAACCCTGGTGGCCGAGCTCGCCGACGCGGCTCTCGACACCCGCGAGGTCGCGATCGACGCCGACCGCAGCCGCTGGACGGTCCGGCCGCGCCCGGCTGAACGTACCGACAGCACCGACAGCACCATCACCGAGCAGGACGTGCTGGTCGTGACCGGCGGCGCCCGCGGCGTGACCGCGCGGTGCGTCCGCGAGCTGGCCACGCGCCGTGCGTGCGAGTTCATCCTCCTCGGCCGCACCGTGCTCACCGACGAGCCGGGGTGGGCCGCGGGCGTCGCGGACGAAGGATTGAAGCCCGCGGCGATCGAAGCGTTGTGCACCAACGGGGACAAGCCGACGCCCCAGCAGGTCGACCGCCTGACGCGCGACCTCCTGGCACAGCGTGAGATCCGCGAAACCCTCGACGTCCTCGGCGAGCGGGCCCGCTACGTCGCGGTCGACATCACCGACGCCGAAGCGACCCAAGCGGCGCTCTCGCCGTTCCGCGAGCGCGTCACCGGGATCGTCCACGGCGCCGGTGCGCTCGCCGACGCCCTGATCCCGGCCAAGACCGCCGACGACATCCGCACCGTGCTCGCGACCAAAGTGGACGGTCTGCACCACGTCCTCACCGCGCTCGACGGTGCCGAACTGAACCACGTGATCCTCTTCGGCTCCGTGGCCGGCGTGCTGGGCAACCCAGGCCAGTCCGACTACGCCACGGCCAACGAGGCCCTCAACCGCGTGGCCGTGAGCTGGAAGCGCGAGCGCCCGGCGACACAGGTGACCGCCGTCAACTGGGGTGCCTGGGACGGCGGCATGGTCACACCGCAGCTGCGCGAGGTGTTCCGCTCCCGCGGCGTGCCGCTGCTGGGGATGGCCGCCGGGGCGCGGATGTTCGCCGCGCAGTTCACGCCGGAGCGCGCCGACGACGTCTCGATGCTCATCGGGCCGCCCGTCCCGCTCGCTCCGCCGGCGCGCACCTCGGCGACCGCCGCATTCTCCGCGCACCGCGACCTGGCCGCGCTGGCGTCCGACGCGGTGCTGCGCGACCACCGGGTCGGCGAGTTTCCCGTCTTCCCGGCGGCGGCCGGCCTCGGCTGGGCGATCAACGCCCTCGAACGCGCCAACCCCGGCCTGCGCGTCGTCGAGTGCACGGGGTTCGAGGTGCTCAAGGGCATCGTCTACGACGGCGGCCACGAGCGCGACTACCGCCTCGACGTCGCCGCGGGGGAGTGGACCGGCGACCGCCTGACGGTGGGCGCCGCGTTACGCAGCACCGAACCCGGCAAGGCGCTGCCGCCCTCGCACTTCACGGGGACGTTCGTGCTCGCCGCCGAGATCCCGGCGGCACCGACGCTGCCCGCCCACCCGCTGGGCCACGGCCCCGAGGACGGGCTCGAGGTCTACCGGGCCGCGGACCTCTTCCACGGCCCGCTCCTGCAGGGCGTGCGCCGGCTGGTCGAACGCGAAGAGCGGCGTCTCGTGGTGGAGTGCCGGCTCGCCGACACCCCGTTCGGCCAGGGCAACTACGCCGGCGAGCTGCACAGCCCGGTGCTCTCGGACGTCGTCATCCAGGCCGGGTCGCTGCTCGGCGTGTGGTTCCTCGACTCCGGCTGCCTGCCCCTGGCGATCGGGCGCATCGAGTACTTCGCGCCCCTGCCGGGCGACCGCCCCTTCGTGGTCATGGTCGACGACCTGCGCCGGCAGCGCACCGGCTCCCAGGTGACGGTCACCGTCTCCGCCTGCGACCCCGACGGCCGCGTGCTCCAGCGCTACACCGACCTCTCGGTGATCGCGACGCCCGAGATGACCGCGAAGTTCGCCGAGGCCGTGCGCCTGCGCGAGCAGAACCGATGACGGCCCCCGACACCGGAACGGACCCGCGATGACCGCCCAGCTCGACGCCCTCTCCTTCGACGGCGAACCCTTCGACGCTCTCCTCTGGTCGACCCCGGAATCCCTCCCGCCGGCACCCGACCCGCAGCAGCCGACCCCGGCCGACCTGGAGCCGCTGTCCACTCAGGACTCCCGGCCCGCACCGGCCGAACACCCGCCGACTCCTTCGACCTCACCCGGCGCCGACCCGGTGGCTGAGCTGCTCGGCGACGTCCGCGCCGAACTGGTGGCCGCGCACCTGTCCGCGATGGACGTGCAGACCGCGTGGCAACGCCGCACGCTGGCCGCTCTCGGGCAGCCCGCGACAGACAAGAAACCGGTGACCGGACAGACCTACCGCGTCGCTGCCGGCTACTCCCCGGACTCCGGCATCACCGTGGCCGCACAGCCGGGCCCCGCGAGCGCGATGCCGGAAGTCCGGCCCGCCACCACGATGAGCGCGTTCAAAGCACTGGCCCTCACCACGGTCACCACCCTCGACGCCACTGCCCTCGCGAGTCTGGTGCGCGGCGAGATCGCCGCGGTCTTCGGCCCCGCGTACGAGCAGCACGGCGACAACCCCGCCATCCGCCTCACACCCACAACGCACGCCCGGCTGACCCGGATCGCGGAGATCACCCGCCACGGCGGCCCGTGGCACCGCGGCCGGCTGCGCGCAGAATACGAGGGTCCGCTCGACCCCACGGCCGTCGTCGAGCTGGCCTGGCAGGCCGCCCAGGTCTTCGCACTGCAGGTCGGCCTGCACCTGTGCCTCGCGCAAGCGCGGTTCCACACCGGGCCTGACCAGTCCGAAGTGGACCTCACCCGAAACGCCACCGGCCCGGGTGAGCTCCTCCTCGACGTCGTGCAGCTCGACCTCCTCCCGCGCCCGTGGCTGCGGGTCAATGCCGAGCTGCGCCACGCAGGCGAGGTCGTCGCGCGGGTCCGCGGCCTGGTCCTGGAAATCCGCGAAGCCCCGGGCACGCCGGTCGGCCCAGCGGTGGGCGGCGTGATCACCACGTCGTTCGGCCGCTACAGCTCCACCGGCGAACGCGCGCTGCTGGGCGAGCTCCACATGACCCACAGCGCCCGCGGCGACCTGGGCATCGCGCTCGGGCCGGAGTTCACCGCCTACGCCGGTCGCCGTGCCACCCGCATGCCCAACCACGGGCTCCAGCTGTGCGACCGCGTGATGGCCGTCGAGGGGGAACGCGGCAACCTCACCGCGGCGACCAGCCGCACCGAGTACGACTCGCCCGCCGACTCCTGGTACTACGCCGAAACCGCCAACGCCTCGATTCCCAACGTCGTGTACATGGAGACCTCGCTGCAGTCCGCGCTGCTGCTCGGTTACTTCCTCGGCGCCACCCTCACCGCGCCCGAGGAGGATTACAGCCTCCGCAACCTCGACGGCACCGCGACCGTGCTGCGCGAGGTCGACCTGCGGGACAAGACGATCCACCAGACCACGCGCCTGCTCACCACCACCGTGATGGTCGGCGCCGTGCTGCAGAGTTTCTCCTACGAGCTGTCGGTGGACGGCGAACCGTTCTACGCCGGCGAATCCCTCTTCGGCTTCTTCAACGAAACCGCGCTCGCCAACCAGAACGGTCTCGACAACGGCGCCTACGTCCCGCCGTGGCAGCCGAGCACGCCCGCCCGCACCCTCGACGTCGCCGCCCGCCGGAAGAAGAACAACGGCGTCCGCAGCACGAGCGGGCACCTGGCGCTGCTCGACACCGTCGAGGTCGTCGACGGCGGAGGGAAGTTCGGCCGCGGTTATCTGCGCGCCGCGCGGCCCGTCGCCGCCGACGACTGGTTCTTCGCCTACCACTTCCACCTCGACCCGGTGATGCCCGGCTCGTTCGGCGTCGAGGCCGTGCTCCAAGCCGTGCAGGAATGGGCGCTCGACGCCGGGCTGGCCGACGGCCTGACCGACCCGGAGTTCGTGGTGCCCGCGGAGGTGGCGCTGTCGTGGCGCTACCGCGGCCAGATCCTCGCCGACGACCGCGAGATGACGCTCGAGGTCCACATCGAGGACGTGCAGCGCCGGCCCGGCCGCGTCCGCGTGATCGGCGAGGCGAGCGTGTGGAAGCCCGGGCTGCGGATCTACGAACTGACGGGCGTCGCCGTGGAACTGCGCGGCGCCGACGCCCGGCCCTGGTGAGGAGAGGCTTCGAAATGACCGACGTGGAGACCCCCCTGCCGCCGCTTTTCGCGCGGCGCGACGGATTCGACCCCCTGCCCGAGCTGGAACGCCTGCGCGTCGAACGCCCCGTGACTCGGGTCGAACACCACTGGGGCGTGCAGACCTGGCTCGTCACGCGCTACGACGACGTCCGCCTGATCCTCGGCGACCACAAGCGCTTCACGAGCGCGCCCCCGCCGTACTTCGCGACCGAACAAGGGGAAGACGGGGTCGAGGGCACGGGCTGGTTCATCGTCTACAACCCGCCCGCCCACACCCGGCTGCGCCGCATGCTCGCCGCCGAGTTCACCAAGCGCCGCCTCGCCCGGCTGGAGCCGCGGATCGAGGCCACCGTCGCCGAGCACCTCGACGAGATGGAGCGGGGTGGGCCGGGCGCCGAGCTCGTCGGCCAGTTCGCGCTGCGCCTGCCGATGCTGGTGATCTGCGAGCTGTTCGGCGTGTCCGTCGAGAGCCGCACCGAGCTGCTGCCGCTCAGCTCGAAGTTCACCGACTTCTCCCTCCCGGTCGAGGAACGCCGGGAGGCTTCCGAACGCGCCGGCGCCATCATGGTCGAGTTTGTCAAGGAGCAGCGCGCGAACCCGGGCGAGGGCATGCTCGGCATGCTGATCCGCGAGCACGGCGACGACCTCACCGACCGGGAGCTCGCCGGTGTCGCCGACCTGATGGTGCAGGCCGGCTACGAGACCACGATGTCGATGCTTTCGCTCGGCACCCTGGTGCTGCTGCGCCACCCCGAGTACATCCCGCTGCTGTTCGCCGGGGAGCAGGAGCTCGACCAGGTGGTGGAGGAGCTGCTGCGCTACCTGTCGATCACCCACAACCTCTTCCCGCGCGTGGCGCAGGAGGACGTGACGATCTCCGGCCTGCTCGTGAAGGCCGGTGAGCTGCTCATGTGCTCGCCGCCGATCGCCAACCGCGACGAGCGCCTCGGCGAGGACATGGACCGCTTCGACCCGACGCGCAAGTCCGGGCCGCACCTCGCGTTCGGGCACGGGATCCACCACTGCATCGGCGCGCCGCTGGCCCGGCTCGAGCTGCGGATGGCGCTGCCCGCGTTGTTCCGCCGCTTCCCGGGCCTGCGCCTGGCCGTGCCGTTCGAGGACATCGCCTGGCGCCCCAACACCAACTTCTACGGCCTGGACACCCTCCCGGTCACCTGGTGACCACCGACCCGAAAGGAGCTCGATGACCTCCGACACGGCCGTCGTGACCACGAGGTCCACCGCGCGCTGGCTGCCCGTCGTGATGCTGGCGCTCGGAGCCTTCTGCGCCGGCACCGACAACTACCTCATCGCCGGCATCCTGTCGGACATGTCGGCCGACCTGCACATGTCGGTGGCCGGCGGCGGCCTGTTCGTCACGGCGTACTCGCTGGCCTACGCGCTCGGCTCGCCGATCGTGATGACGCTCGTGCGGGTCCGCTCGCCGCGGCGGCTGCTGCTGGTGTCCATCGCGGCGTTCGTGGCGGTGAACCTGCTGGCGGCCGTCGCGTGGGAGCCGTGGGTGATGGCCGTCGCGCGGATCGCGGCCGGCTGCCTCGCCGGGCTCTACAGCCCGCTCGCCGCCGCGGCCGCGGCCGGCATGGTGCCGCCCGAGCGCCGCGGCCGCGCGCTGGCCATCGTGATGGGCGGCATCTCGATCGCCACGCTGGCGGGCGTGCCGATCGGCATCTGGCTCGCGAGCCTGTGGACGTGGCGCTCGGCGTTCGTCTTCGTGGCCGCGCTCGCGGTGCTGGCCACGGTCGGGATCGCGCTGAGCGTCACGGCGGGCGGGGCGGCTCCGTCGGTGCCGCTCCGGCAGCGGCTGGCACCGTTGCGGCGCCCGGCGGTGCTGCTGGCGCTGGTCGTGACGATCGCGGGCATGTGCGCGGGGCTCATGGTCTACACCTACGTGGAGCCGATCTTCGCCGCCGCACCCGCGGTGGGGGCGGGTGCCGTCGGCGTGCTGATCATGGCCCACGGCCTGGGCGCGCTCGTCGGCCTCGGCTTCGGCAGCTCCCTCGTGGACCGCTTCGGCTCGCGGCCGGTGCTGCTCGGCACGCTGGCCGTGTTCACCGTGGACATGGCGCTGTTCCCGCTCGCCTCGCAGACGCTGGTCTCGACGTTCGGCTACGTCTTCGTGTGGGGCATCGTCGGCTGGGCCTTCCTGCCCGCTCAGCAGCACAGCATGATCGCCGACGCGCCGCCGGAGCTGTCGCCGATGCTGCTCTCGCTCAACGGTTCGGCCATGTACCTGGGCATCGCGCTCGGCTCCGCGATCGGCGGGATCGTGATCTCGGGCCTGGGCGCCGGCCACATCTGGATCTTCGCCACCGCGTTCGCCGCGGTCGGCCTCATCCTGTCGTTCGTGCGGCACACCCGCCGGGCACCCACCACCGCCGACGACGCCGGTGGTGTCTGACGCCATCACCGAGTTGCTGATCGCGCCTGTCATCGCCGGACGACGGGTCGCGCATGTCGGCGCCGAGCTGGGGATCTCCCGCGCGGCCGGACACAAATGGGTCCGCCGCTACCGCAGTGAAGGTGACGCCGGCCTGTCAGACCGATCCAGCAGGTCACATCGCCCACCCCACCGCATCGCACCCGAGACCGAACGCCAGATCGCCGATCTGCGCCGGAACCGGCGCCTGGGCCCGGCCCGGCGAGCACACGGACGCGACGGCCGCGAACACCGCCGCGCCGGCTACGGGCTAGCATCGAGGCATGTGCTGCTGCGCTTCCATGACCACAACCGCCGCCTAGCGGCGGTACCGCGGTTCCTGCAACCGCGGTCGTTGCCTGTCCCGCACGGGGCAGTGCCAGGACGTACCGCCGGATCAGCGTCCCGCCGGCGTCACGCATGTTCCCGTGACGCCGGGTCGTCCTGCCTGATCAGGGAAGTCATGTCTCAGTCGCAGCATTTCGATTCACCGCACCCCCATGCACCCGGAGCCGGCACCGCGCGGCCCCCGCGTGCCGCCACCCTGTTCCTGATGGTCGGGCTCCCCGGGGCCGGGAAAACGACCCGCGCCCGAGAGCTCGCCGCAACCCACCGGGCACTGCGGCTGACCCCGGACCACTGGATGATCCCGCTGTTCGGCGATTCGATGGCCGACGGAAAGCGCTGGGCGCTCGAAGGGCGGCTCATCTCGGTCGCCCTCCAGGCGCTGCGGCTGGCGATCAGCGTCGTCCTCGACTTCGGGCTCTGGAGCCGCGACGAGCGGTCGGCGCTGCGCGGGCTCGCCCGGTCGGTCGGGGCGTCGTGCCAGGTGGTCTACCTGCCCGTGGACAAGGACGTCCAGCTCGGCCGCATCGCGCACCGCCAGGAAACGACCCCGCATCAGACGTTCCCGATGACCGAGGCCGACCTGGACGCGTGGCGGGAGCGGTTCGAGGTGCCCGACGCCGCCGAACTCTCCGGCGAGGAGATTCCCGCGCCGCCGGCGGGCTGTGCGGGCTGGCCGGAGTGGGCGGCGGACACCTGGCCCTCGTGCACCGACCTCTGACCCGGCCGGCGCGCCGCCCGTGATGAGGAGGGTGCCGTGGGGCTGCTACTCCTGCGCGGTCGTGGCCGGTGCGGGGATGAGACGGCGGCCGAAGATGCCGGCCGGGCGGACCGCCAGTTCGTCCTCTTCGGACTGCCGCAACACCTGGGCCAGCAGCGCGGCCGTCCGGTCGTCGAGTTCGGCAGGCACGTCGAGGAGGCCGCCCGAGACGCGCGGCTGCTCCAGCGCGGCGACGCGGCCGAGACCCCACAGGGCCGCCGCGGCCGGTTCCGTCAGCTCGGCGTCATCCTCGGCCGCGACGGCGCCCCGCGTGACAACCCAGACCGGCAGGGTGGCCTGGCACAGCAACGCGGCCGTCGCCGGGCCGTCCGGCAGGAAGGACAGAATGGCGGCGCGCGCGTCGGCCGCGGGTCTTCTACTTCAGACCGGATCGCACGAACGCACTGACTATGTGGCGGCGCAGCACCAGGTACAGCGCGAAGATCGGCAGGCAGGCCAGGCCGGCCACCGCCATCAGCGGACCCCAGTACGTGCCCTGGCCACCCTCGCTGATCATGAAGCTGCGCAGACCGAGCTGGAGCACGTCGTTGCTGCGCTGCAGCACCATCGCGGGCCAGAAGTACTCGTTCCACGCCGTGACGAACAGCAGGATCGCCAGCGCGGCCAGCGGGGCCCGCAGGTTCGGCACCACGACCGTCCACAAGGTACGCCAGGAAGAGCGACCGTCCATCTTGGCCGCTTCCAGGAGCTCCTTGGGGAAGCCGTCGAGGTGCTGGCGCAGCAGGATCACGCCGAGCGCCGAGCACAGGTTCGGCACGACCACGCCGCCGAGGGTGTTGAGCAGCCCGAGCTGCAGCAGCAGCACGTAGTTGGGCAGCATCGTCACCTGGAACGGCACGAGCCACGTGCCCACGAACAGCAGGTAGCACAGCCGTTTGAGCGGGAAGTTCCAGCCCGCGAACGCGTACGCCGCGAGCAGCCCGGTAAGCAGCTGGCCCAACGCGGTCAGCAGCGCCACCAGCGTCGTGTTGATCAGCAGCTGCGGGATGTCGACCAGCTGGATCGCGTCGGCGTAGTTGCCCAGCGAAAGCGGCCACGGGATGGGCGAGAGCGACAGCACCTGGTCGGGCCGGCGCAGCGAAGTCGCGTAGAGCCAATAGATCGGGAAGATGCAGAGCACACCGAGCGCGCCGAGCGCCAGGTGCCCGGGGAGGGCCCGCCAGCGCGGGCCCCGCCCGGGGAGCAGCACGGAGTCCACCATGGACGCCTCCTCAGTCGTCGTGGACGGACAGTTTCTCGCTGAGCAGCACCAGTCCCGCGGCGATGATGCCGAACACCACGAACAGCACCATCCCCGCCGCCGTGCCGAGACCGGCGTCGAAGCTGTGGAAGCTGTAGTCCCACAACAGGTAGTAGACGTTCGTGGTGGCGCCCGACGGGCCACCCTGCGTGATCGTGTCGATCAGCGGGAAGGTCCACTGCGCCGAGAGCAGCACCGTCATCAGCGCCAGGAACACCAGCGTCGGCGACAGCAGCGGCAGCGTGATCCAGCGGGTGATCTGACCACGCGAGGCGCCGTCGATCATCGCGGCCTCGGTGTAGTCGCTGTTGATGTTCGACAACCCCGCGGACACGACGAGCACGGCGAACCCGATGAGGTGCCACCCGGTCACCAGGATGATCGCGGGCTGCGCCCACGTGGTGTCGTGCAGCCAGTTCACGTGCGTGCCCAGCACACGGTTCACCGCGCCGCCCGACGGTTCGAGCAGCCACTCCCACACCGTCGCGCTGGCCACGGGCGCGACCAGCAGGGGAGCGAACACGAGCGCCTGGTACACCGCTCGCGCCCGGCCCCGCACGCGCTGGCCGAGCAGGCCGACCAGCACCGGGACCAGGAGCGTGAACGGGATCAGGCCCCCGATCACCTCCAGGGTTCGCAATGCGGATTGGCCCACGGCGGGCAGCTGGAACAACCGCACGTAGTTGTCCAGCCCCACCGGCGTCGCCGGCTGGGTGGGGAGCAAGTTCCACGAGAAGAACGACAGTTGCGCGGTCTGCACGAGCGGGCGGTAGGTCCAGATCACCAGCAGCGCCAGCGCCGGCAGGAGGTAGAGGTACGGCGGCGCCCCGCGCAGCAGCCGCCGCACGAGCGCCGGCCGGGCCACGCGCGACGGGATCACCACCACGGGCGCCGGGATTTCGACGAACATCGCTCACCCGTCCTTGCCGGAAGTGCCCGCGGCGAAGAACTTGTCCAGGGCGTAGCGCACGCGTTCCTCCTTGTCCTCGTCGTACACCACCGGTGCGTCGCCGATCTCGACCGCGGTGGCGACGAACGTCCCGTCGATCAGGTCGATGCGGCTGATCCCCGAGCCTCGGAGCCCGCGCATGCGGCCCGGCGGCGGGAGCGGGTCCGACCGGTAGGCCAGCGCCGGCCCGACCCACACCGGGATGCCGGCCAGCGATCCGCAGCCGGTGTGATGGGCGTGGCCGGTGACGATCATCCGCACGTCCGTGCTGGTCAGCGCCGCCGCCAGATCGCCCGCGTTGTGCAGCCGGAGCAAGTGCGCCGATGGCACGGGCGAGGGGAGCGGCGGGTGGTGCACGACCAGGAGCGTGCCGCGCGGAGCCGGGCTCGCCAGCTCGTCGCGCAGCCACTCCAGCTGGGCGGGCTCGAGCCGTCCGTCGGGCCGGGCCGGCGTGCTGCTGTCGAGCACGACGATCCGGACGCCTTCGATCCAGTGCACGGAGTCCACAGTGGCCATCAGGTCCGGCGAGTGGGGTAGCAGCTCCCGGCGGAACGCGGCCCGCTCGTCGTGGTTGCCCATGGCATACACGACTTCCGCGCCGAGCTCGGCCGCCGCCGGGGCCAGCGCGGAGGCCAGCCTGCGGTACGCCTCGGGCTTGCCCTCGTTGGCGAGGTCGCCGGTGAGCAGCAGGCCGTGGACCCGCGCCCGGGACGACAGGATCGTCCCGAGCGCGGTGTCCAGCGTGGCGAAGGTGTCGACGGTTCCGTGCAGGAGCTCGCCTTCGGCGCAGATGTGCGGGTCGCTCAGCTGGATCAGGGTCAGCTCGGGAGGCGTGAGCCTCACTTGCCGCCGCCGGGCAGCAGCGACGCGGTCTGCTTCGCCGCGGCGGTGAGCGACGTCTGCGGGTCCGCGCCTTGGAACACGGACTTCTCGACGGCGTCCATCATCGTGTCGCGGATCTGCTGGAAGCTGGTGCCCGGGAAGGCGACCCACGGCTCGATGTGCTGCAGCTGGGCTACGTTCGGCTTGATCATCGGGTTCTTGTCCGCCCACGGCTTGAGGTGAGCCGGGTCGTCGAGCAGGCCCAGGCGCAGCGGCAGGTAGCCGATCTTGCTGGTGATGACGTCGTAGGCCCCCGCGCTGGTCAGGAACTTGATGAGCTCCCACGCGGCGCGCTGCTTGGCCGGGTCCTTGGAGAAGACGTAGAGCGCGGCGCCGGAGTTGGTCGGCACGGTCGGCTTGTCCCCGAAGCTCGGCATCGGCGCGGCGCGCAGCTCCCAGCCGGCGCCCTGGGCACCCTTGAGGTAGCCGCCCTGCGCGGCGCTGCTCTCCAGCATCATGCCGAGGTCACCACGGGGGAACGCGGCAGTGGCCTGCACCTGGCTGAGCTTCGGCATGGCACCGGCGGTGACCATGTCCTGCATCTGCTTCACGGCCTGTACGGTCGGCGCCTGGTCGTAGGTCAGCTGCTTGCGGTCCTGCGACAGCACGCGGCCGCCGGCCGAGCGCACGAGGCTCTGGAAGCACCAGTCGCTCGCGGAGCGCACGAGGCAGTCGGCGTACGCGCCGTCCTTGCCGGTGGCCTGCTTGATCTTGGCGCCGTCCTGCTGGACCTCGGCCCACGTCTTCGGCGGGTTGTCCGGGTTCAGGCCGGCCTGCTTGAACAGCGTGGCGTTGTAGTACAGGACCGGCGTGGAGAGCACGAAGGGCACGCCGTAGGTCTTGCCGTCGACGTTGCCGATGGTGCGGATGGCGTTCGCGTAGGGGAACTGCCCGCCGAACTCGGAGTCGACCTCGCTCGTGCCGTACAGGTCGTCGAGCGGCTGCGCGCCGAGCTGGCCCGCGGCGAAGGCGAGGGTGTCGAAGCCGAGCTGCGCGACGTCCGGCGGGTTGCCGGCGGCGATCTCGGTCTGCACGCTGGAGGTGGAGTTGTGGGCGGGGTTCGGGTCGCTGCCGTTGGGCTTCTGCGGCGTGACCTTGATGTTCGGGAACTTCTTCTCGAACTGGCCGATGAGCTCGTTGAACGTGTCGGTCCAGGTGCCGGCGAGGCCGAAGTTGTAGCTCTCGAACACGATCGAGACCTGCTGACCGGGCGCGAGCTGCGGGGCCTGGGCCACAGTGGATGGTTGCGAGGCGGTCGGCGTGCCGACGCCGCAGGCCGACACGCCCAGCAGCGCGGCGAGCGCGAGCAGGCCGCCGGCGCGGGAATGGGGGATTCTCATGCGGGAACTCCTTGTTCTGTTTCTTCGGAGGGGAGGGCGGCGTCGGCGTGGTCGTCCTGCCAGCGCAGGCGACGGCCGGTGGTGTGGTGGAACACGTGGACGTGGGCGGGTTCGGTGGCGAGCCCGACCTCGTCGCCGGGCTCGAGGCCGAGTGGGCGGGGACCGCGGACGCACAAGCGCACGGAGCCGACGGTGAGGTGGGCGATCTCCTCGCCGCCGAGGTTCTCCAGCAGCCGCACGACACCGTGCAGAGCCGGACGCGGGCCGTGCGGACGCAGGTGTTCGGGACGGATGCCGAGGACGACCTCGGTGTCGGCGAGCTCACCGCGGCGGCCGAGCGGGACTTCGAGACCAGGCGCGACCGCGACGAGCTCGCCCTCGCGCGAGACGACGGTGGCGGGGAAGAGGTTCATCGGAGGGGAGCCGAGGAAGCCGGCGACGAACTCGGACGCCGGCTCGTCGTAGACCTCGGCCGGGGTGCCGACCTGTTCGAGCCGGCCCTGGTTGAGGATCGCGATACGGGTGGCCATCGTCATCGCCTCCACCTGGTCGTGGGTGACGTAGACGAACGTGGTGCCCAGCCGGCGGTGCAGCTCCACGAGCTCGTAGCGGGTGGAGGCCCGCAACTTCGCGTCCAGGTTGGACAGTGGCTCGTCGAGCAGGAACGCGCCGGGGTCGCGCACGAGCGCCCGCCCGAGGGCGACGCGCTGGCGCTGCCCGCCCGAGAGCTCGCGCGGGCGCCGGTGCAGCAGCTCGGACAGCTCCAGCGTCGCGGCGACCTCGTCGACCTTGCGCCGCACGTCCTTGCGGGACTCGCGCCGGGCGCGCAGCGGGAAGCCGATGTTGCGCTCCACCGACAGGTGCGGGTAGAGCGCGTAACTCTGGAACACCATCGCGAGGTCGCGCTCGCGCGGCGGGGTGTGGGTGATGTCGCGCCCGTCGAGTTCGAGCTGCCCGGCCGTGAGCGGGGCCAGCCCCGCGATGGCGCGCAGCAGCGTGGACTTGCCGCACCCGCTCGGCCCGAGCAGCACAAGGAACTCGCCGTCGGCGATGTCCAGCGTCACCCCGTCGACCGCGGTCACGGCACTGAAACGCTTGGTTGCTCCTCGAACCCGGATGTGGCCCACCGAATTTCCCTTCGATCTCCTCGCTGATGCCGACGAATTGGAGCACGCCGGAATGTCCGGAGGATGAACGGCAGGCCAGGCTTCTTCGAGCTTTTGTATTGCCTTTGACCTGGGAAAATAGGTTTTCGTGAGCGGTTGTCGATCGCTTTCGACGACGCTGTTATCAGGGTTTTTTATCGTGCCATTGCGAAACGGAATCGGTGCACTGATCCCTGCTGAAGCGAGTCTATTGCAATTTCCGATCAGGCGAGTCGAAATCGGCGAAGGAAGTCCTCTCGCCCGCGCGCGGTGCCCACTCTGGACGCATCGCGACGCGGAGGAGGACACGTGCGGCAGGTACGGGTGACGGCCAGGACGACGGAGGCCGAGGACGTGGTGTCGTTCGCGCTGAGCGGCGACGGACTGCCGGCGTGGACGCCGGGCGCGCACATCGACGTCGAGATGCGGCCGGGCGTGACGCGGCAGTACTCGCTGTGCGGCGACCCGGCCGAGCGCGACGTCTGGCGGATCGCGGTGCTGCGCGAGGACCCGGGCCGGGGCTGTTCCCGCTACTTGCACGATTCGCTCGAGCTCGGTGCAGCCGTGCGGGTGAGCGACCCGCGCAACAACTTCGAGCTGGTCCCGGCGCCCGCGTATTCGTTCGTGGCCGGCGGTATCGGCATCACGCCGCTGCTGCCGATGCTCCGCGCGGCCTCGGCGGCCGGTGCCGAGTGGACGCTCTGCTACGGCGGCCGGCGGCGCTCGCGGATGGCGTTCCTGGACGAGCTGGGCGCGTACGGCGACCGCGTCCGCGTGCTGCCGGAGGACGAGTACGGTTTGCTGCCGCTGGCGGACATCGTGACCGCGGGCGACGTCGTGTACTGCTGCGGGCCGGAACCGCTGCTCGCGGCCGTCGAGAAGCTGTGCCCGGCGGCGCGGTTGCGGATCGAGCGCTTCCACCCGCGCTCGGTCGACTTCGGACCGGCGGAGTCGTTCGAGGTGTTCGCCTCGCTGTCCGGGCAGACGGTTCGGGTGGGGGAGACGGAGTCGATCCTGGACGCACTCGACCTCGCCGGCGTCGGCGTGCCGTCCTCGTGCCGGGAGGGCACCTGCGGCACGTGCGAGACGTCCGTGCTCGACGGCGAGGTCGACCACCGGGATTCGGTGCTGACCGAGGAGGAACGCGCGTCGGGCAAGTCGATGATGATCTGCGTCTCGCGGTCCCGGTCGGCGCGGTTGGTCCTCGACGTGTGAGTGGTGCTCGATAGGCAGTGCCAATCGTGCGGTAGCACTTTCGCGCGCCGGGCTGTTCCGGTGGTCCGGACCGGTCATGCTGCGCGGAAGCCCTGCGAACCCCAGTAGAACGGAAAGCGAACATGCACCTCACCGTCCTCGGTTGCCGGTCCGGAATGCCGGCCGACGGCCAAGCCAGTTCGGGCTACCTCGTCGAAACCGCCTCGGCGCGGCTTCTCCTGGACTGCGGCCCCGGCGTCGCGACCGCCCTCTCCGCGGTCTGTGACCCGACCGGCCTGGACGGCGTCGTCATCAGCCACCTTCACGCCGACCACTGCTACGACCTGCTGCCCATCGGCAAGTCCCTGCTGTCCGCCACCCTGACGTTCCCCGGCGGCCCCGCCGCACGCCGCTCCTCCCCGCGCCGCGTCCCCCTGTTCGTCCCCGCCGGCGCCACCGAGGTCTTCACCCGCTGGGCCGCCCTCTTCCCCGTCACCACGATGCCCTTGCTGGACAAGGCTTTCGAGCGGGCCTTCGACGTCCGCGAATACCAGCCGGGCGACCGCTTCGATGTCGGTGACGCCACCATCGGCCTCCACGAACTCCGCCACGTCCTCCCCAACTGCGGCATCCGCGTCGAGTCGGGCGGGGCTGTTCTGGCTTACACAGGCGACACCGGGATGACTGATGCGGCGGTGAAGCTGGCGGCTGATGCGGATTTGCTGCTGGCGGAGGCCACGTTGAGCGCGCCGGATGTCACGGATCATGGTCACCTGAGCGCCGGCGATGCCGGGGAGATCGCCACTCGGGCGGGCGCTCGTTCACTGGCTTTGACCCACTTCGCCTCCGGCGACGCATCGTGGCTCTCGAACTTGCACACCACCGCAGCTGCTGCTTTCGACGGCCCGATCCGCTTGGTGCGCGGTGGGGATCGGATGACCGTGGGGGAGTGAGACCGCACAACTCCGTCGATGACAGCGAAGATCATCGGCGCGGCATCACTTGATCGGCAGGTGGACGGCGATGTCTGGCAGCGCCTGCAGGGTGGCGGTGTCGACGTGGCCGGCGGACACCACCGCGGCGTTCCCGCACCCGTCGCCGACGGCCGGCAACATCCGCTCCAGCGCGGTGCAGGGCGTCCGCACGAGGAAGTCACGAACGCGCCCGGATGAGGCGACCAGGCATGCGCTCGAGCTTCCGCACCGTCCCGTGCTTGAGCTCGTTGAACCGGACGCGGCCCCAAGCCTTCTTCGCGTTGCCCTTGCTCGCTTCGTCCTGCCGGCCTCGGTGCGGGCCTGGACCGAGCGCCCGGGCATCGAGTCGACGACGTCCCCTGCGCTGTTGCCCGCCAGCGCGTCGCTCGCCGTGCCGGCGACCGCGTCCCCCGCGGCCCCTCCGCCGGCACCGATTCCGGCCGCACCACCTCCGGGCCGCGATCGCGACCGCGGCTCCCAGCGCCAGTATCAGACCGCCGCCTTTGCGTCGGCCCTTGATCTTGACCCTTCGGCCGTCCGGCAGCGTTACCCAAACAATCACGCACTACAGACGAACAGGGTTGCCGCGCGTTTTCTTCATTCAACCGGCCGCGGCCATTCTCGGTTGATCGCGGCGAACCGGATAGGGCACGGTCGACAGGGTGACCATCGATCCGCCGAGGCCGCTCACCGCGCGGGAACGCGCGATGCTGGAGCTCGTGCTCTCGCCCGACTTCGCCGGTGCGGCGGAACTTCGGCACCAGTCGACGTCCGCCGCCGTCGTCGGCCGCTGCGACTGCGGCTGCCCCTCGGTCGACCTGCGGGTGGACGACTCCGCGCCGCCCGCCGCGTTGACCGCGCGGCTCGTCCCGTTCGAACTCGAAGTCCTGCCGTCCGACGACGAGTCCCCAGGCCAAGTCCTCGTCTTCACCGACGAGGGCCGGTTGAGCTACCTGGAGTACGTGTACTTCGACCAGCCGCCCACGGACTGGCCCGACCTTCGCCGGGTTCGGGTGGTCGGCCCGTGAGCGCCGCCCGGCAGCCGGATTTGACCGAGATCGAGGCGCAGTTCGTCGCGCTCCTCGACGGGCGCATGACCCGTGACGAGGTCGACCGGTGGGCTGGCCGGTGGTTGACGGATGATCGCCTCTCGTGGAACAAGCTGAGCCTGTGGGCGTTGGACCTGCTCTTCGGAATCGACCTCCGTCACGGGCCTGATGGCGACTACCTGCATGACGACGCCCAGGTGCGGGGCTGGCTGGTGGAGTTCAGGAGCCGCCGCGCCGGGTGACTTCACGGGCGCTCGTTGCCGGACAGCTCCTCGAACACGCCCCGAAGCTCCTCAGGATGCGCGAACGAACCACTGAAGCTGTTGCGCGCCAGCGTCCTGACCTCGGCTTCGGCAAGCCCGAGCGCGTCGGTGACGGCTGCGTAGTTCTCGTTGACGTAGCCGCCGAAATACGCCGGGTCGTCGGAATTGACGGTCACCGGGACACCGGCGTCCATCAGCCGCTTCAACGGGTACGTCGTGAGGTCGTCCGTCACGTGGAGGCGCAGGTTCGAGAGGGGGCACATCGTCAGCGTCACCCGCTCGTCGGCCAGCCGGGCGACAAGGCCTGGGTCCTCGGCCGCCGCGTAGCCGTGGTCGATGCGTTCCACGCGGCACACGTCCAGCGCCTGGGCGACACACGCGGCCGGCCCCTCTTCTCCGGCGTGGCACGTGGTGCGGTAGCCCTCCGCACGAGCGGCGTCGAAGTAGCGCGCGAACTTGGCCGGCGGGTTCCCACTCTCGGCACCACCGAGACCGACCCCGAGGACGCGGTCCCGCCACGGCCGGACCACCTCGAGCAACTCCAGCGCGTCAGCCTCTGCGCGATGGCGAGGCGCGCTGACCAGAAGGGCGCCGTCGATGCCCCAGGCTTCGCGCGCTTCGTCGATCCCGTCGACGATCCCGCCGAGCTGGTCGTCGATCGGGATGTCGTGGTCGAGGAAGGCCTGCGGGCCGAACAGCATCTCCGCCCGCCGAACGCCTTGGTTCGCGGCGCGCTCCAGGTACGCGACGGTCAGTTCGCGGAAATCCTCGCGCGTGCACAGCACCCGGCAGCCCTGGAAGTACACCGACAGGAAGTTCTCCAGCCCGGTGAACGAGTACGCGGCCCGCAGCTCCTCGGGTCCCGGCCACGGCAGCTGAACGCCGTTGCGGGCGGCGAACCGCACCGTGTCCTCGGGCTCGAGCGTGCCTTCGAGGTGGACGTGCAGCTCCGCCTTGGGCAGCGCGATCAAGAGTTCCTCCCGGGATCCGCGAAGTGAACTGACCGATTCACTTCCGGCGGGAGTCTACCTACCCGGGCAACAGCGCAGCGACGGCCCGCTCATGCGCAGCGTCGACCTCGGCCGGCGGCGTACCGCAGATCAGCGCCATCTGCAGCCCCCGCCACAACGCGACGATCGCGGTCGCGGCGTCCCCAGCCTCCGCGACTTCACCCTGAAGCGCCTCCGTCACGACAGCCGCCCACCGCTGGCCCGTCTGGGCGAGGAACTCCGGGTGTCGCCCTGGCACGTCGGCCGCCATGCCGAACCTCGCGAAGAACAGCTGCAGATGCGGCAGCCGCGCCGGATCCGCGATGTGCCGCCACGCCGCGCTCACTCGCTCGGCCGGCTTCCCCTCTGTAGTGAGGATCTCGCCAAGCCGATCGAGCAACGAGGTCCCTCCGAGGATCTCGTCCACCGCGGCAGCGACCAACGCATCGAGCGACCCGAAGTGGTAAAGCAACATCCGATTGTTGGACCCGATACCGCGCGCGAGCTCACTCAACGACAGGTCGACCACACCACGCCCGAGGATGAACTCGCACGTTTCACGCAGAAGCCGCGCGCGCTCAACCGGTCCACTCGCCACGCCGCGATCGTAGGGCAGGCCCCTGACCTGCCCACTTCGCGTGGTTGCTCACCCCATGACCGTGTGCCCCACGGCGCGCAGCAGCTCGCTGAGCCAGACCAAGTGGTAGGCGAGAGGGGGTCGCTCGCTCTCCACCAGCTGTCGCACATGCTCTTCGCACTCTGTCAACTGCCCGATGGTGAGCGCTTGCGGCTCCTCGGTGACGTTGTAGAGCGCCTCGGGTGGGATGGACCAGAAGTAGTCGGCATCCACCGCCACCAAGTCCCCGTGGACCTCCCGCACGTGCTCGAACAGCCTCTCGGCGGCCGCGGCCAACTGGTCAAGCCGGATGCCGTTCGCGGTGGTCAACTCGCTCTGCCTTCCTGAAGACTCATCGCGCTGACCCTATTCGAGGGGCCGTGGCGCCACCTCCGATTTTCTTGCGGCACGAGGAAACCACGCAGCCCTTGGCGGAGTTCAGCGGTCCCGTGTGGGCAGCCTGTCGGTCCGGTGCCCACTTCCAGGCAGCCGGCGACAGCTCACCTGCCACGTGCTGGCTCCCCTGACGCTCGCCACCCGCGGGCCCGAGCGCCGCTCGGCAGGCATTGGTGCGTCACCCTCTGTTGCCGGTGTTTGCGCAGGTCGGGCCGTAAATGTGGGCCTCCCTGCAACCCCCCGATCGCGACCCGCTACAGTACTCACATCGCGCTTCACGGAGCACCTCCGGGGAGCACGGGTCCGGGCTGTGGCGCAGTTTGGTAGCGCACTTGACTGGGGGTCAAGGGGTCGCAGGTTCGAATCCTGTCAGCCCGACCGGAAAAAAAGCCGTTTGACTTGGGAAAGCGCCAGGTCAAACGGCTTTTTTGAGATCATGCGTTTGATCTTGCTGGTCAACAAGGCCCCCAGTTTGGGGACCATCGTCGGACATGCCGGGCCGATCCGGTGACCAAACCAAGAACGGTCGCCGGAAGACGAAGAACGCCCGCAGGAACGCGCGCGGTTCGTCCTCGACGAGGCGAACAAGAGTTTCCGTTTCAGCGCGTCCGGTTTGGCGCGCTGAACTCGGGAGGCACCCGGGTAGGGAAGATCACCCGGGTAAACTGTCCGGGTGGGTTCGAGTAGGTGCTAACGCTGGCCCGGCGATGTGCCCGAGGTGTCGACGAGGCCGAACTCGCGGGCGGAGACTATGGCGGGGTCGATCCGAAGGACCAGACGTCGCTCAGCGAGCGGCGTGTCTTCGTCGTTCACCGCGTAGACAAGCAACGCGGGGCGTGGTTGTGGCGGTCGATCGCTCCTCGCGCCGTCCCTCACCACGAGCCTCGCAGACCAGGTCAGCTCGATCCGCCCCGGCGCGGTCTCACGCCAGTTGAACTGCGAGGCTTCGCTGTAATCGGGACGACTGAACTGAAACCGCCCCGAGCCATCGGGGCTGATCACGAGGGACTCATCTTCAAAGGTGCTGTGGTAGAGCCCCGCTGATTCCGACGACCAGGTGCCGACCCACCCATCCAGGCGCTCACCTTCGTACACGGGACCAGCTTCGCACGCTCCACGTTCCCTGCACGTGATGATTCATTGCAGCCGACAGTTCGGCTACGCCGAGGCAGGCACAGCCGTTTCGATCGCGTCGAGCATCGCAGACCAGGGCAGTTCGCGGCCCGGAGCACTGCGCGGCTCGTCAGATGTGCTGTCGCTGGCGGCAATGTGCACGGACCCGTCGCCGGTCATACTCGAGCAGTGGGCGTCGTCTGAGGCATTTCTTTGCCGCTGCAACTCAGCGGATTTGCCCGCGGCAATGACCCCAGTCAGGCCCACTAATCCTGGACCGTGGCCTGATGGTGATGGCGCTCGGCGAGTTTCTTCCAGTTCAGCAACTGCCGTCGAGCCATGATCAGGTCGCCGACGGACAGTCCGAAGGCCGCCCAGCGGTGGGATTGCATAACGGCCTTGAGCAGCAGGCGTGTGGTGCCATGATCCTGGGGCACGACGACGTAGGACATGAAAGCACCCATGATGGTGCCCGTCAGCTGTTTCCCCGGGGCGACCGAGACGACCCGACCCAGCTCACGCCCGCCGGCGGTCGTGAATCTGTCTCCGACGTGAGGCTCGGGAAGGCGTACCAACTCGCGAGGTGAGCGGCGGCCAAGATTGTCGATCCAGTCGTACGAATATGGCGCAAGCCTCACTTGTGTGACCCACGGCCACACCGCTTCGGCGGGCGCCTCGACGCGCACGCCCCGCCAAGCCTGCAGCGCGGGCGAGGTGACGAAGTCATCGCACGGGTAGGAGCGCACGATCTCGCTGGCAGTCACACCCCACCGGTCACCGATCATGCATCCCCCTTCCACCAAGAACCCCTTTGGTCGGCGGTCGAAGCCTGGCACGCGCATCGGCAGGTAGGACTACAGGACCGGACCCCTCGTCTCCATAGTTACACAACGTATCCCCGGCACGGCCAAATATCTCGCCACTAACTGGCCGCCGGCCCGTGAGCTGCGCAAGCCCCCACAGTCGCGCGGGCGGTTCGTCATCGAGATCGATGTAGGGCGCGGCCTTCGATTAGTCGCTGACGGGATCACGGTAGGCAACGTCGCCACCGAGCGCCTTCGTAGGTCGGCGACGAACGAACTGTCAAGACCGCCGCTGTGCACCATGATCGGTACTGGGCCACGCGCCTGAGCGGTGCTGGGGCAAGTCGTGTGGAGGGTTCTGGGCAGCTGGGAGCCGCGGAAGCCGGGATTGGATTCTGACGGCTGTTTCCTGCAGACCCTCTCCCTCTTGGCAACAACGGACTACGGGGTGTTCTGCACTCGATCATCGGACGGTGCCCGTGCCAGTCTGGCCTCCGCCGGGAGCAAGGTGTCGATACTGAGCTGTGGCAGGAGGTTCGGCTAGGGGCGGCAGGGACTGGGAAGAAGGGGCCAGGCTGCCTCCGTGCGTCGGCCGTCGTGCGGGGTGAGATGAAGACGCACTTCGACGATGGGGTGTTATCGCTGGAGCTCATCGGGTCACCTCCACCAGGTCGTATCGGGTGTGCAGCTCGGTCCAGTCGGCGTGGTGCCTGCCATCAGGGGTGTGCCAGCGACCATCTGGGCCGGCGCGCCACTGGCGCATCAAGTCGTCGCGGACGGTCGGCCTGTCGGCCGGCGCGGGCCGCGCACCGAGCCCGGCCGCGAGCCACACCCGCGCCCGCCGCGGGGTCTCGGTGGTAGTCATGACCGACCAACTGCCCGCTGCTGCTCGCCCCAGTGAGCGCGCCACGCCCTGATCTCGGTAGCGGGCGAGGTCGTGTCGATACCCGGGTCGCAGCTGAACTCGCGCGCCGCCTGCACGGCCTGCTCATCGCGCCGGATCAACGGGGGCAGGACTCGGCAGTGCTCGGGCAGCACGCACATGCCGGTCCAGTAGTCGATCCCGCCGAGGACCCCGTTCGCGGTGGGTTCGAGCGCCGGCGCCACGCCCAGGCCGCCGATCGGCAGGTACGGGCGGGGCATGGCCACCGTCACGCCGCCAATCTCCTGCTCGTTCTTCACCACGGAAACGCCCTGGCCAGAAAGATGAAAGGACACGAGGTCGAGATAGGTCATCGCTTGTTTCCTTTCCTGGAGGTCTCAGAGGTCTTCGGAGCTGCGAGGCGAACGGTGTGGTGGGCCTCGGCGTGCAGAGCCGGCGCCGACTCGCTCGGAACCGGATCGACCGGCCACAGGTTGGGGTGGGGTTCCCAGCGCTGCGGGGAAGCCCGGGATGTCGGACCAGTCCAGGGCTTCGGGCCGCCCGGCTGATCAAGGCCAGACCCGACGATGGGGACCACGCAGGGACCACACGTCATGCACGCCGACGAACGACCAGGCGATTCAGCAACACCAGTTGATTAAGGCCGCCCCTGAGCTGCAAAAAGCCAACTCCCACGCCCCGATAGCGCACGCCGGCGGTGGTAGTCAGGGTCGGCTTCGCCGTCCAGGAAGCCCCGATGGACCGCCTTCACCAGCTCCGGCCGGCACGTGGTGCACGGCATTGGCGAAAGCGCCGCCCCGGTCAGCAACACCGCCATGCGGGTCGCGTGGACGCTCGGCATCCGGGCGTGGACCAGCATGTCCGGGACAGCACGAAACCGCCGTCGTTTTCGGACTGTCAAGACACGCCTGTGTCACGCAATCGGTCAACTCGGAAAGCCGGACGAACCCGAAACTGATTCACATTCGCTCGAAGGGTCGAAATCGCGCCGGAACAGGTGTAGGCAGAAGTCGCGGTGGGGCGTGGAGGTGTCGGATGGACACTGGTGGGCTGCCGGGGCGGGATTCGGCCGCTCAGGTAGCCGTGCTGAGTGAGACCGGGCGTACGCGCGTCTGCCGGGTGTCGCTCGGGAAGCGGACCGTGGTGAGCAAGCAGCCGCTGGGCCCGGACGCACACGAGAGGCTGCGGCACGAGCGCGCGATGCTGGAACGGCTTCGCGGGGTTCCGAATGTCGCGCAACTGCTGGACGCGCCACGGTATGAGGGCTCGATTGTGCTGGCGGATGCCGGCGGCCGGAGCCTGGCCGGGCGGGCGGAGCCGCTGGCCGTCGATGTTCTGGTCGAGGTCGGGCTGGGGGTGGCCCGGGCCGTCGCGGCGATGCACCGGCGCGGGGTGTTGCACTGCGACATAACCCCCGCGAACGTCGTGCTCTCCGGCGACGGCACCCCGTGCCTGGTCGACTTCGCGCTGGCCGCCTCTTTCCCCGATTCCGCTCCGCCGGCCGCAGGGCGCCGGGAGATCGTCGGGACGCTGGCCTACCTCGCGCCCGAACAAACCGGGCGGACCGGCCGTGCGGTGGATCAGCGCAGCGACCTGTACGCGTTGGGGGCCACGCTCTACGAGCTGTCGACCGGCGCGCCGCCGTTCGGCTCCGGCGACCCGCTGCGCCTGGTTCACGACCACCTGGCCCGGGTCCCGGCGCCGCCGGTCGAGGTGAACCCGGCCCTGCCGGCCCCCCTGTCCGAGATCATCCTGCACCTGCTGGACAAGGAACCCGACAACCGGTACCAGACCGCGGAAGGTGTCGTCCACGACCTGGAACGGTTGCGCGACGCCCGCGCCGGGCGCACCGCGGAACCGATCCGGATCGGGTACCACGACTTCCCGCGCCGGCCCGTCGCCCCCGCCCGGCTGGTCGGACGCGAGGCCGAGTTGGCGCAGCTGCAGGCGGCGTTCGAGGACGCGCTGGCGGGCCGCTGTCCAGGCGTGCTGATCAGCGGCGCGGCGGGGGTCGGCAAAACCGCCCTGGTCCATGAGCTACGCCCGGCGGTGGCGAGCCGGGGCGGCTGGTTCGTGGCCGGCAAGTTCGACCAGTACCGGCGCGATCTGGAATTCGACGGGGTGTTCCAGGCGTTTCGCGCGCTGGGCCGGCTGCTGCTCGCCCAGCCGGAGAGCGAGCTGGTCCAACTCCGGCAACGGATCACCGCCGTGGTCGGACCGAACGCGGGCCTGCTCACCGCCGTCGTGCCGGAATTCGCCGCCCTCCTCGCCGTCCCCCCGGACCCCGGCGACCCGCTCACCGCGCAAGTGCGCGCGCAACACAACGGCGCCCGGCTCATCCGCGCGATCGCCTCCCCGCGCCGGCCGCTGCTGCTGTTCCTCGACGACCTGCAATGGGCCGGCCCCGGCCCACTCGGCTTCGTCGACCTGCTGCTCGACACCGACCCGATTCCCGGCCTGCTCGTGGTCGGCGTCCACCGGGACAGCGACGGGGAAACGGCACAGTCACCGGTGCTGTCGCGATCTCGTGACCGACCCGGCGTGCGGTACCTGCAGCTGCCGAACTTGCCCACCCCAAGCCTGATCGACCTGGTCGCCGACATGCTGCACGCCGACGCAGCCGCGGCGGCAGGTCTGGTCGAGGTGATCGCGCCACGCACGTCCGGCAACCCCTACGAGACCGTGCAGCTGCTCACCGCACTGGCTCGCCACGGCGTCCTCAGCGCGACCTCGGCGGGATGGCAGTGGGCCCCCGCGGCGGTGCGCGCCCACCTGGGCCCGGCGGAGGACTGCGACCTGCCGGCGTCGCAGATCCAAGCCCTGCCTCCCGAGTCGCGGCAGCTGGTGGAGGCGATGGCCTGCCTGGGCGGGCAAGTCGAGACTGAGGTGCTGCGGGCCGCCACCGGCGAGCCGGCGAACGTGGTGGCACAGGGCCTGGCCCCGGCCGCCGACGAGGGTCTCCTCGTGCTGGAACGCGGCGCCGCGAGGTTCCGCCACGACCGCATTCGCGAGGCCGTCCTGCGCGGGCTCAGTCCAGAGCGGCGCAGCGCCCTGCAACTGGCCATGGCACGACGACTGGCCAGAGCACCTGACCTGTTCGCGGTCGCCGCCGAGCAGTACTTGCCGGTGCTCGACGACGTCGAGGACGACCTCGAGGAGCGGCGAGCGGTGACCGAGCTGATGCAGCGCGCGGCCGGCCAGGCCGCGCTGATCGGCGATCACGCGCTGGTGAACGCGCTCCTGGCGGCCGCGCTGCGGGTCGTGGACCCCGCCGAGACCGCGGTGGCGCTCGAGCTGCGCACGGCCCGGCAGTCGGCGCTGTTCAGCTTGGGCCGCCTGGTGGAGGCCGACGAGGAGTACCGGGAGATCGAGCGGCTCTGCCCGAGGGCACCGGACCGCGCGGATGCGACCGCGATTCACGTGCGGAGCCTCAGCTACCAGGGCCGGTTCGGGGAGGCGATCAGCCTGAGCCTGCAGTCGCTGCGCGAGTGCGGGCTCGACGTCCCGTCGGCCGAGCGGCTCCCCGCCGCGATCGACCGGGGGTTCGACCTCCTGCACCACTGGCTGGAGCACAGCGACCCCGCCGACGACGGGGCCCGGCCGGACCTCACCGACCCCGTGCTCCTGGCTGCGACCCACGTGCTCGACGCGGCGTTCCTGGCGGCCTACTTCGCCGCCGATTTCGCCTCGGTCGCGTGGGTCGGGCTGGAAGGCTTGCGGATCTGGATCGAACACGGCCCCGGCCCGACCTTGCTCGGGCCGGCCGGCGCCGCCGCCTACTGCGCCGTGGCGCAGCGCGGCGACTACGTCGGCGGATACCAGGCGGCGCGGCGCCTCCTGGCGTGGGCCGAGGCCCGCGGCACCGAACCCGGCACGGCGCGGGCGCGCCACAGGTCCGCCCTCTTGAGCTGCTGGCTGGAGCCGATCGAGAACGGAGTCCACGAGGCTCAGCAGGCCCGGGAGGGTCTGATCGCCGGGGGCGACCTGACGAACGCCGGCTACACCTACCTTTTGACAGTGCGGTCCCTCGCGGACTGCGCGCCCTCGCTGGACAGCCTCCTCACCGAGGTCGACAGCGGACTGCACTTCGTGCACCGGACCGGCAACGAGCAGACCGGGCAGGTGCTCGAGACCTACCGGTGGCTGGCCGACGTGCTCCGCGGCGACAGCCCTCCCGGCCCGATCACCCTCGACCGGTTCACCGACAACCCGCTCGCCCTTCTCCACGCGTATCTCGCCCGCGCGATCGCCGCCGCCGTCTCCGGGGATCTGGCCGGTCTGATTCGAGAGAGTGCGGCCGGAATGCGGCTGCTCCCGGTTGCCGCCGGTTTCTACCCCACCGCCGTGATCCGCTCGCTGCACGGGCTGGCCCTCGCCGAGCGCGCCCGCGCGGCCGACGGCGACGAACGCGCGGCGCTGCTGTCCGAGCTGGACGAAACGACGGGCTGGCTGGCCGCCCGGGCCGCGGACGCCCCGGACAACTTCCTGCACCTGCTGCGGTGGGTGGAGGCCGAGCGGGCGTGGGCGGCGGGTGAGGTGCAGGCCGCCGAGCTAGCGTTCGACGCGGCCCGCAGCGAGGTTTCCCGCCGCGCCCGGCCCTGGCACCGTGCGTTGATCACCGAGCGCGCCGCGCGCTTCCACCTGGCCCGCGGCCTGGACCACGCCGGTCGCGAACTGCTCGCCCAGGCCCGTCACTCCTACGCCGCCTGGGGCGCGAGCGCCAAGGTCACCCGGCTCGATGGGGCTTACCCCGCCCTGCGACGACACTTCGACGCGAGCCTCGGACCGGCAATGGACCAGCCCGGCGAGCTTCTGAATCAACCCGGCGCGGTCACCACTGGCACCCTCGACCTGCTCGGCATTCTCTCCGCGTCCCAGGCACTGAGTTCCGAGACCAGCATCGAGCGCTTGCACACGCGCGTCGTCGAGGTGCTCAGCACGATGACCGGGGCCACCGACGTCCGCCTGCTGTTGTGGAGCGACGACCAGCAGAACTGGCTGCTGCCCGAACCCGCGGACACCCCCGGCGACGACCGCGCGGTGCCGATGTCGGTGCTGCGCTACCTCCGCCGGACCGAGGCACCGCTGGTGATCGACGACGTCGTCCACGATGAACGGTTCGCCCACGACGCGTGCTTCACCGACCTCCCCGGCTGCTCGCTCCTCGCCGTACCCATCCTCAGCCGCGGAACCTTACGAGCCGCGCTGCTGCTGGAAAACCGTCTGATCCGCGGCGCGTTCACCACCGACCGGCTCGACGCCGTCAAGCTGATCGCCGGGCAACTCGCCGTCTCCCTCGACAACGCCCAGCTCTACACCCAGCTCACCGCCTCCCGAGCCCGCATCGTCACCGCCGCCGACCAAGCACGCCAGCGCGTCGAACGCGACCTGCACGACGGTGCCCAGCAACGCCTGGTTGCCCTCACCCTGCGCCTGCGCGCGATCCAAGCCGAAATGCCACCGGACGCCGGTCACCTCACCACCGAACTGGACCACCTCGCCGCCGAAACCACCGGCGTGCTCGACGAGCTCCGCGAAATCGCCCACGGCCTCCACCCCGGCATCCGGGCCACCGGCGGACTCACACCGGCCGTTCGCGCTCTCGCCCGCCGCTCGCCGATCCCGGTCGAGCTCGATCTGCACCCGCTGCCACCACTGCCCGAGCCCATCGAAGTCAGCGCCTACTTCATCATCGCCGAAGCCCTGACCAACGCGGCCAAACACGCACGCGCGTCCTCGGTCACCGTCACCATCGATCCCGACCCCCCGACCGGCGTCCTTCGCATCACGGTCCGCGACGACGGTGTCGGCGGCGCCGACCTCGCCCGAGGCACCGGGCTGCTCGGCCTCAAAGACCGCGCCGAAGCCATCGGTGGCTGGCTCCACTTCCAGAGCCCAGCCGACGCGGGCACCACCCTGCACGTGACCCTTCCCCTCGCAGGACCGGACCGGAGATCATCCCGGCCGACGAGGGCACCGTCGTCACCATGACATGGGCCGACATCCGGGGCGTGGGCCGGCATGTCTGTGACTGCTGTGAAAATGCGCAAGTCGAGAAGGCTTGCCTGGTCGCCGATGTCGCTGTGTTCGCACGTCACGCGAAGAGATCAAGGGGTCGCTGAGCACTTGCCGCAACAACAGGGCGATGCCCCGAGGCTCACTGAAAGAGCCCCGGGGCCACAACAACGAGACCTCAGTTCGGGTTGTCGGCGTGGGTCAGCGTCTGCCAGGCGACGAACAGATTGTTCGTCCCAGCCGGGCGCTGGCGTTCGGTCAGCGCCTGGGTGTTGGTCATGGCGATGCCGAGGCGCCCGTGCAGTGCGTTGTAGCCCACCTCGGTCACCGGGCCCAGGCCGAGGTTCAACGAGCCGCCGCAGAGATTGCTGGGGACCGCCGCGCCGAGTTCGTACTTCGATTGGAAGCCGAGGGCCTGGCGGAGGCGTTCGCCGATGTCCGTGGGGTACAGGTCCTGGCCCTGGATGCGCGAGGTTTCGGCGACGTCGGCGATGGAGGCGATGCCGTAGCCCGTGTGGACGAAGTCGCGGCAGGTTTCCTGGGTGAGGCCGGTGGTGAAGGTGCCTTGTTTCTGCCAGTAGTTGACGATTTGGTCGCGCGTGGACAGTCCACTGCCGGGCACCGTCTTGGGGAGGGTGCCGTCCGTGGACAGATACACGTAGGCCGCGACGCGGTTGCGGTAGCGGGTCATGGCGGAGTCGTAGCTGGACTTGTCGTCGAGGAAGACGGAGATGCCCACGGCGGCCTCCGTCATGACGAGTTCCCAGTTGCCGTTGCTGTTGGAGCCGGCCAGGAGCTTGGGCAGGTAGACGTTGCGCAGCATCGTCGCGAAGCGCCCGGCGTTGGGCCAGCTCGTGTAGGTCGACTTGATGAGCTCCGCGGCGCGCGACCACGACGCGCCGGCCCAGCCCGTCTGCAGGGGTGCGTTGCTGTTGGTGTGGCTGGTGATCGTCGCGGACCACGCGTCCATCAACGCGATGGCCTTCTGCGCGTAGCGCGCGTCCTGCGTGATGTACCAGGCCAAGGCGTCGGTGTAGGCGGCGATGGCGTCTTCGCGTTCGTCGGTGCAGCCGTTGTTAGGGTTGGAGTACGAGCCACACTCCACGACGGCGCGGGGTTTCGCCGTGCGCGTGAGCGAGGCGTACTTGCTGCCCATCATCTGGTCGTACGCGCTCTTCCACGGCTGCGCGCCGGCGTTCACCTTGGCACGCACGAAGTCCAGCTGCGGACGGCTCACGAGCACGCCGGGGTGGGTGAACGTGGCCGGAGCGGCGGAGACCGGTGCCGCCAGCAGTCCCAGCGCGACAGGGATCGTCGCGACCAGCGACGCGAGTTTTCGGGCCCGAAAGGACATGGCTCTCCTCGGTGAGGGGGAAGGGAGGTCGTCGTCGATCTCGATCACCGGTGAGCGCTGCGCACCAGTGTCATGGTCCAGACCACCTCACGTCAAGCACGCACGTGGACATCATTCGCATTCGAAAAATACGTTCAGCCCGCTGAATGAACTCGAATGGCGGCTTCTGCGGATAACCCGTGACACTGCATCCGAGAAGGGGTGATCGATGGACGACGCGGGGGTGATCGGCCGGTCCGTGGCCGAGCCCGACCTGTTCGCCGCTATCTTCGACCGGCACGCACCGCACATCCACCGCTACCTCGCGCGGCGGCTGGGCCGGGACGTGGCCGACGACGCGCTGGCGGACACGTTCCTGGTCGCGTTCGGCAAACGGGCTCACTATGACGGCACCCGGCCCGACGCGCGGCCGTGGCTCTACGGCATCGCGACCAACATCGTGAGCCGTCACCGCCGCGACGAAGTGCGCCAGTACCGCCTGCTGCGCGCCGTCGGCCCGCAGGCCGCGGTCGACGGGCACGCCGAGCGCGTGGCCGCCCAGGTCAGCGCCCAGGCGCGCGGGCCGGAGCTCGGCGCGGCGCTGGCGGCCCTCAGCGCCAAGGACCGCGACGTCGTGCTGCTCGTCGCCGCCGAGCAGCTCGCCTACGAGGAGGTGGCTCAGGCGCTGGGAATACCGGTCGGGACCGTGCGGTCCCGGCTCAACCGCGCCCGCCGCCAGTTGCGCGCCGCCCTCGGCGGTGCCGAACACCCCGACGTGAAGGAGGTTCCGTCCCATGGATGAGCTGCAGTTGGTCCGCGACCGCGCGGCCGACGTCCCGCTGCCCGACCTGGCCGAGCTGGGTGCCGCCCGCGCCCGGCTGCTCGCGGCCGCCGCGAGCGAGCCTCGCCGCAAGACCGGGAAACGCCTTCGGCAGGCCGGCGCCGCGACGCTGGGGCTCGCGGCGGCCATCACCGCCGTCGTCACGTTCGTGCCCACCGGCGACGGCCCGCTGGCGCCGCCGCAAGCCGCCGCCGACCCCGTGCGCGTTCTGCACGGCGCCGCGGCCGAGGCCCTGAAGCTGCCCGACACGCCGCCGCGGCCCGACCAGTTCGTGTATGTCAAAACGCAGTACGCCGAAAGCGACCGCGAAGCCTGGATCTCCGCCGACGGCCAGCACGACGGTTACGTCAAGCAGGACGGCCAGGCCTTCCCCTTGCCGGCCTGCGTCGACGGCAAGTACCGCGTCGAGGGCGCCAACAACCCGGCCGCCAACGGCACGGAAGAACCGTGCGTCGTGGTGCCGGCGTACCGGACCGACCTGCCGACCACCACCGACGCGATGATCGGCTACCTGAACAAGAACCACAGCGGCGACGCCGGCGACGTGAACGCGATGGGCAAGGACGTGCAGATGCTCGTCGGCGAGACCTACCTGCCACCGCAGACGAAGGCCGCCCTGTTCGACGCCGCCGCCAAGGTGCCCGGGCTGCAGGCCGTGGACCACGTGACCGACGCGGCCGGTCGCCCGGGCGTCGGCATCACCTGGCCCGGCAACGGCGTGACCCTGGTCTTCGACGCGAAGACCTTCACCTACCTCGGCACCACCCAGGGCGCCGTGGTCGGCTACGGAATCGTCGACCACGTGGGGCAGCTGCCGCGCTGAGGCCTCAGCGGCCGGTGAAGCTCGCCTTGCCGGGCCCCTCGGCGAGGAACGACTTCACCGCGCCGCGCAGGTCCTCGGTGCCGAACAGCTCCGCGGCGATCGCGGTGACGTGGGCGTTGGCCTCGGGCACACCACCGTGCTCGAAGTGCGCCAGCACGCGTTTGGTGGCCGCGTGCGCCCGGGTGGGGCCTTCGGCCAGCCCGCGCGCGAAGGAGCGCGCCGCGGCGTCGAAGCCGTCGTCGGGCAGCACGCGGTTCACCACGTTCCAGCGTTCGAGCGTCTCGGCCGAGTAGGTGTCGCCGGTGAACACGAACTCCTTGGCGCGGGCCACTCCCGCGCGGGCGGCGAGGCGCTGGGTGCCGCCCATCGTCGGCGTCAGGCCCACCACCTTCTCCACGAGCCCGAACTTGGCCCGCGAAGCGGCCAGCAGCAGGTCGCACGCCACGGCGACCTCGAACGCCCACGTGAGGCACAGGCCGTGGGCGGCGAACACCGTAGGGAACGGCAGCGCGGCGATGCGGTCGGGCACCGTGAGCAGCTCGTCGAAGAACACCTTCGCCTCGGCCGGCGAGCCCTGCGCGTCGAACAGTGCGACGTCCACGCCACCGCTGACGACGCGGCCCTCGGCCCTGATGAGCAACGCCCGCGCCGGCTGGGCTTCCAGGGCGGCGACGGCTTCGAGCAAGTCGTGTTGCAGCGAAGCGGTGTAGAGGTTGAGCGGCGGTGCGTCGATCGTCAGCACCGCCAGGCCGTCTTCGCGGTCGAGCCGGGTCACGCGTTCTCCTCGTTGTCCAGCAGCTTGTCCCAGTACGCCTGGGCCGCGGGCCGCCATTCCACGTGCTTGCGGTGGAACAGCTCGCTCGCCTTGCGCCCGCTCCACTCGGCGGGCAGCAGCTCGGCCGGCAGCCGCGGGTCGAGGAACGGGAAGCGCCGCCATTCGTGGACCAGCTCGGTCTGCGCGCGCAGCACGGCCGGGTCGCCCGTGGGTCGCAGGCCGGTGAAGCGGTCGATGAAGTCCTCGTAGCTGTCGGTCAGCTCCGAGAGGTCCCACGACCGCTCGACCATGCTCTCCTGCTCGCCGACCTCGCCGTACGCGGCCGTGAAGGACATCGCCTGGGCGTCGAGCTGCAGCTCCGCCACGATCTGCTGCGCTTCGTGTTGCCGGCCGGGGTCGGGGCTCACCCACACGCCCGCGACGGGCGAGCCGAACCCGGCCCACGTCAGGCGTGTGCGCAGCCGGTGGCGCAGGTCGCGCTTGGCCTCGGGCACCGACACGATCAGCATCAGCCAGCGGCCCTCCCACGCGACGGCCTCGCGCCCGAACGCGTAGATCCGCTCCGCGCCTTCGGTGAGCAGCCGACGGCCCGGCGGCGTGAGCGACCAGCGCACGCGCCGGCCGACGCGTTCGGACACCAGCCAGCCCTCGGCGGCCGAGCGCGCGAGTGCCTGGCGCGCCGACTTCTCCTCGATGTCCAGCATGCCCAGCGCTTCGACGAGCATGGACGTCCACACGGGACGGTCGCGGGGCAGCACGTACTCGCCCAGCACAGTCATCAACAGGGACCGGGCACTCGCGTGGCTGACCTCGCGGCGCCTGCTGACCGTCGGCCGCGGCGCCGCCGAGCGGGGTTCCCGCTGCTTCGCGCGCTGGCCGAGCGTGACCGACGTGGCGGGTTCCGCCATCGCTTTCACCGACCTCACTGCTCCGTGGCTCGTAACCCGCCCAGGCTACCCACGTTCAGTGACCGAGACGACACTCGACACACTGGGAGCGCGTCGGCGGCGCGGAGCGGCACCCGTAGAATCAGCCGGGAAATGAGCGCAACACTCGTCGCGAAGGGCCTGGCCTCCGGCCACGGCGACCGCATCCTGTTCTCCGGCCTCGACCTGGTCGTCGCTCCTGGCGACGTCGTCGGGCTGGTCGGCGTCAACGGCGCCGGCAAGTCCACGCTGCTGCGCACCCTCGCGGGGCTGCAGCCGCCCGAGTCGGGGGAGATCCGGCTGAACCCGCCGACGGCCACCGTCGGTCACCTCCCGCAGGAGCCCGAGCGGCGGCCGGGGGAGTCGGTGAGGCAGTTCCTCGCGCGGCGCACCGGGGTCGCCGAAGCGCAGCGTGAGCTCGACGCCGCCACTGAGGCGTTGACCGAGGGCGTCGCCGGCGCTGACGACACGTACGGGACGGCCCTCGACCGTTGGCTCGCCCTCGGCGGCGCCGACCTCGACGACCGCGCGGGCGAGGTCGCCGCGGAGCTGGGGCTGGCCGTGGACCTCGACCAGCCGATGGTCTCGCTGTCGGGCGGACAGGCCGCACGTGCCGGGCTCGCGTCGCTGCTGCTGAGCCGGTACGACATCTTCCTGCTCGACGAGCCCACCAACGACCTCGACCTCGACGGCCTCACCCGCCTCGAGCGGTTCGTCACCGGCCTGCGTGCCGGCACGGTGCTCGTGAGCCACGACCGCGAGTTCCTCGCCCGCACCGTGGACCGCGTCGTGGAGCTGGATCTTGCGCAGCAGCAGGTGAACACGTTCGGCGGCGGCTACGAGTCCTATTTGGAGGAACGCGCCGTCGCGCGGCGCCACGCGCGCGAGGACTACGAGGAGTACGCCACCACCCGCTCCGCGCTGGAGGCGCGCGGGCAGATGCAGCGCGGTTGGATGGAGAAGGGCGTCAAGAACGCGCGGCGCAAGCAGACCGACAACGACAAGGTCGGCCGGAAGTTCCGCAGCGAGGCCACGGAGAAGCAGGCGTCGAAGGCGCGCCAGACCGAGCGCATGATCGAGCGCCTGGAGGTCGTGGACGAGCCGCGCAAGGAGTGGGAGCTGCGCATGGAGATCGCGGCGGCCCCGCGTGCCGGCGCGGTCGTCGCCACGCTGCGCGGCGCCGTCGTGCGCCGCGGCCCCTTCACGCTCGGTCCCGTCGACCTCCAGGTGGACTGGGCGGACAAGGTCGCCATCACGGGCGCCAACGGCGCGGGCAAGTCCACGCTGCTGGCCGCCCTGCTCGGCCGGCTGCCGCTCGACGAGGGCAACGCGGCGCTCGGCCCCGGCGTCGTCGTCGGCGAGGTCGATCAGGCGCGTCAGCTGTTCCTCGACGACGTCCCGCTGGCCGACGCGTTCGCGCGCGAGGTCCCGGAGCTGCCCGACGCCGAGGTCCGCACGCTGCTCGCGAAGTTCGGCCTGAAGGCCGCGCATGTGCTGCGCCCCGCGGCCACGCTCTCGCCGGGCGAGCGCACGCGCGCCGCTCTCGCGTTGCTGCAGGCGCGCGGGGTGAACCTGCTCGTGCTCGACGAGCCCACCAACCACCTCGACCTGCCCGCGATCGAACAGCTCGAGTCCGCTTTGGACCGTTACCCCGGCACGCTGCTGCTCGTGACCCACGACCGCCGCATGCTCGACGCCGTCTCGGTCACGCGGCGCTTCGAAGTGGCGGACGGGAAAGTCACCGAGTCCTGACGCGTCAGCCGGCCACGGCGTCGACCCCCGTGGTGTGCGACGGGTGGACCACCACGAGGACCTTGCCTGGCGAGGTGGCGTAGCCGACGAACTGGTCCACTCCTTCCGCGGGCAGGTAGCGGCGGGCGATGAGCTCCGAACCGCTGCGCACGCGTGCGGGGTCGGTGACGATCTCGGCCGTCCCGTTCACCGAGACGAAGCTGTAGGGCGGCACGTCGTCGTGCACCGTGAGCGCGACTTCGCCCGACGCGGCGATCGCGCGGCCTTTCACGCTGTCCTGGGTGATGTTGACCAGCAGGTCCTCACTGTCGGCGGCGAACCACACGGGGACGGCGTGCGGGCGGCCGTCGGCACGGACGGTGACGAAGATGGCGCTGCGGCTGCCTTCGGTGAGGAAAGTGCGGGCGCGTTCGGCGGACATCGGGGTGGCCATCTCTGGTTCCTCCAGTGGTCGGGCCCGGCGGGCTCACGCCGGGTCACGGTTGCCGCCACCGTAACCCGGCACACCGACAAACTCGGCTCACCCGGCAGTTTCAGCCGATCGGCAAAAACGCGCTCACGGCCGGTCGGTGAGGTACCCGCCCATCGTCGTGAAGTAGTCGGCCGCAGCCAGCTCCGTGCCGTCCTCCGTGCGCACCCGTTCCACCAGCAGGCCGGGGGAGTGACCGCGCCGCGCCTCGGGACCGGCGACGATCACCACGCCGTCGCCCTCCTTGATGAAGATGCGGCCCGGCGTGCCGCCGTAGTGCCCGGCCGACACCGACGCGCGCACGATCCGCAGCCGCGCCCCGCGGTGGTAGGCGAACGCGTTGGGGTACGGGTCGGACTGCGCCCGCACCAGCCGTTCGATGTCCGAAGCGGGCCACGTCCAGTCGATGAGACTGTCGCGTGGCGCGCGTTTGTGGAAGAAGCTCGCCTTCGACCGGTCCTGGGCGATCGGCACCACGGTGCCCGCCTCGATGAGCGAGAGCGCCTCCGCGACGATCGGCTCGATGAGATCCACTGTGCGGTGGAACAGATCCGTGGTCGTGTCCTTCGAGCCGACCGGCACCGCGCGCTGCACCACGATGTCGCCGGCGTCGAGCTCCGCGTTCATCATGTGGGCGGTCACGCCGACCTCGGGTTCGCCGTTGACCAGCGCCCAGATCAGCGGTGAGAAACCGGCGTACGCGGGCAGCAGCGAGTCGTGGACGTTGAGCGTGCCGTGGGGCGGCAGGTCGAAGATCTCCGGCGGCAGCCAAGTCCGCCAGTTGTTCGCGACGATCAGCTCCGGCTCCGCGGCCTTGAGCTCCGCCAGCAGTTCCGGGTCGTCGGGGCGGTTGCGCAGCAGGGCGCGGATTCCGTTGGCCTCGGCGAGCTCGGCCACCGAATCGTCCCAGATCTTCTCGTACGCGTGGTTGCTCTTGGGGTGCGTGACCACGAGGACGACCTCGTGACCAGCGTCGATGAGGGCACTCAAGGTGCGGTGCCCCCAGGTCTGGTAGCCGAACATGGCCACGCGCATCGGCGAAACCCTTTCGCGGTCGAGGGGACGAACATCACCCACAAGGTACTAGCTGAGCCTCTCCTAAGTTAGGTTAGGGTTTCCTGAGCTTTTTCGGGTGGAGCTGAGCCGAACCGAGATGCGGCAGTGCCGCGCTAGGGGACTTTCATGTCACGAGCAGTGGTCGATGGCCAGGTGCCGGTGTACGACGTGGTCGGGGTGGGGTTCGGACCATCGAACCTCGCCCTCGCGATCGCGCTGACCGAGCACAACGCCGCGCCCGGGTCCGGTGACACGGTCACCGCGCACTTCCTCGAGCGCCAGCCGCGTTTCGGCTGGCACCGCGGGATGTTGATCGACACCGCCACGATGCAGGTCTCGTTCCTCAAGGACCTCGCGACCATGCGCAACCCGACGAGCGAGTTCAGCTTCCTGAACTATCTGCACGCCAAGGGCCGGCTGATCGACTTCATCAACCACAAGAACCTGTTCCCGCTTCGGATCGAGTTCCACGACTACTTCGAGTGGGCGGCCGCCAAGGTCGACGACGTCGTGTCCTACGGCACCGAGGTGCTCTCGGTCGAGCCGGTGCGCGACGGCGATGAGGTGGTCTTCTTCGACGTCCGCGCGAAGTCCGGCGACGAGATCGTGGAGCTGCGCGCCCGCAACCTCGTGCTGGGCACGGGATTGCGGCCCAACCTGCCCGAGGGCGTCACCGGCGGTGAGCGGATCTGGCACAACAGCCAGCTGCTGCCGCGCGTCGAACGGTTGCGCGACAGCGAACCGAAGCGGTTCGTGGTGGTCGGCGCGGGCCAGAGCGCGGCCGAGGTCGCGGCCCTGCTGCACGACGAGTTCCCGCGCGCCGAGGTGTGCGCGGTCTTCGCGCGCTACGGCTACAGCCCGGCCGACGACAGCTCGTTCGCCAACCGGATCTTCGACCCCGAGGCGGTCGACCACTTCTACGGCGCCAGCGAACCCGTGAAGGACCGGCTCATGCGCTACCACGGTGCCACCAACTACTCCGCGGTCGACCTCGACCTGATCGACGAGCTCTACCGCCGCGTGTACCAGGAGAAGGTGCTCGGTGTGGAGCGGCTGCGGCTGTTCAATGTCTCCCGGCCCGTGGACGTGACCGACCACGGCACCCACGTGCGCGCGACCGTCGAATCGCTGACCACCGGCGAACGCGCGGTGCTCGACGCCGACGCGGTCGTCTACGCCACCGGGTACCTGCCGGCGGACCCGACGCCGCTGCTCGGCGAGCTCGCCACGGGCTGCCGGCGGGACGCGGAAGGCCGGCTGCGCGTGGAGCGCGACTACCGCATCACCACCGACGCCGCCGTGCGCGGTGGGCTCTACCTGCAGGGCGGCACCGAGCACACGCATGGCATCACGTCGTCGCTGCTGTCCAACACCGCGGTGCGCGTCGGCGAGATCCTGCGGTCCATTGTGGATCGGCGGGCCGCCGTGGCGCACCTGCCCGAGTACGCGGTGAGCGGCACGCGCTGACGGCGCGGCGCCCAGCCAGTCCAGCTTCAGTCCAACGGTGGAGGTTCCCGGATGACCGGCGTCGTGCCCGGTTCCCCCTTGACCGCGGCGCAGGCCGGGGTCTTCTTCGCGCAGTCGCTCGCCCCGGCGGACCCGGCGTACCGCATCGGCTGGTACGCCGACGTGCGCGGCCGCGTCGATCCGGCGCGGCTCGCGGACGCGGTGCGCCGGGCGGTCGGCGAAGCCGAGGGGCTGCACGTGACGGCCCAGGCCGACGAGACCGGCGTGCCGCGGCAGTACCCGGCGCCGTGGGCGGCCGAGGTGCCCGTGGTGGACCTGTCCGGCGAACCCGACCCCGAAGCGGCGGCGCACGCGTGGGTGCGGGCGGCACTGGTGGAGCACGTCGACCTCGGGCGCGGGCCGTTGACCGCGCACGCGGTGCTGGTGCTGGGACCGGACCGCGTGTGGTGGGCGCAGACGTTCCACCACTTGGTGACCGACGCGCACGGCCAGGCGGTGCTCACCCGCCGGGCCGCGGAGCTTTACGACGGCGACGCGTCCACTGTGGACTGGTCGGTGGCGCCGCTCCTGGCCGCCGACGGCGAGTACCGGGAATCGGCCGCCTACGAAGCGGATCGCGCGTACTGGCGCGAAAAGCTCGCCGGCCGGCCCGATCCGGTGCGGCTAGTCGGCGGCGACGGCGAGGTGGTCCGGCGGTCGGTCACGCTGCCGGCCGCCCGCGCCGACGGGCTGCGGAAGTTCGCGGGCAACCACGGCACCCGCCTGTCGCGCGTGGTGCTCGCGGCGCTGGCCGCCTACGCGCACCGTGTCACGGGCGCCGAGGACCTCGTGCTCGGCCTGCCCGTCGCGGCGCGTCCCGACGCCGAGCTGCGCGGCCGGCCCGGAATGCTGTCGAACCTCTTGCCGCTGCGCGTTTCCGCGCGGCCCTCGACGACACCGGCCGAGCTGGTCTCGACGGTCACCCGCGAGGTCGCCGACCTGCTCGACCACGGCCGCTGCCGCGGTGAGGACCTCGCGCGCGAGGAGAACCTGACCGGCGGGATTCACGAGCTCACCGGGCTGAGCCTCAACTTCCTGCCGGAGGTCTCGGTCGCGTTCGGCGAAGCCGCGGCGACGGTGCACAGCGTCGCGCTCGGCCCCGTCACCGACCTCGCCGTGACCGCGCACGACGCCGGCGCGGGCGGTGGGCTGCGGCTCGAGTTCGCGGCCGCCGGCACTCCCGAGGCGCTGGCCGAGCACGAGCGTCGCTTCCTCGCCGTGCTCGACGCCATGGCCGCGCACGCCGACCGTCCGATCGCGGCGATCGACCTGCTCACCGAACGCGAACGGCAGCTCGTGCTGACCGAGTTCGCGACGTCGCCCGCCGAGTCGCCGGAACTGAACTGGCCCGAGGCCTTCGCCCGTGTCGTCGCGCGGCAGCCGGAGGCCGTCGCCGTGGTGTGCGAGGGCGCGCAGCTCACCTACGCCGAGCTCGACGCCGCCGCGAACCGCCTGGCGCGCCTGCTCGCCGCCCGCGGGGTGGGGGCCGAGGACGTGGTCGCCGTGGCGCTGCCGCGCTCGATCGACCTGGTCGTGGGCCTGCTCGGTGTGCTCAAGGCCGGCGCCGCGTACCTGCCGCTGGACCTGGACCTGCCCGAGGACCGCCTGGAGTACCTGCTGACGGACTCGGGCGCGCGTGTCGTCCTGTCGGTCGCCGAATCCGCGGACCAACTGCCCGTGGTCGGCGACGTCGTGCTGCTGGACGACCCCGCTGTGCGCGCGGAACTCACCGCTCTGGACGGCGCGCCCGTCGACCTCGGCGAGCTGTGGCTCGACCGCGCCGCGTACGTCATCTACACCTCCGGTTCCACCGGCAAGCCCAAGGGCGTGGTGCTCTCGCACGACGGCATCGGCAGCCTGATCGTCACGGCCACCGAGCGCATCGGGATCACGCCCGAGAGCCGGGTCGTGCAGTTCGCGTCGGCCGGGTTCGACGTGACGGTGTGGGACCTCGTGATGTCGCTGTGCGTGGGCGGGCGCGTCATCGTGGTGCCTTCGCACCGCCGCGTCGCGGGCGTCGAGCTCACGGGGTACATCGCGGACAACGCCGCCACGCACATGATCCTGCCGCCCTCGCTGGTCGCCGCGCTGCCGGCCGACTGCGAGCTGCCGAAAGGCGCGGTGCTCATCGTCGGCACGGAAACCGTGCCGCCCGAGCTGATCGCGCGCTGGGCGAAGGACCTGCGCGTGGTCGCCGCGTACGGGCTCACCGAAGCGACGGTGAACTCCACGCTGTGGTTCGCGGAAACGGACTGGACCGGGCCGATCCCGATCGGGCGCCCCGACCCCAACACCCGCTGCTACGTGCTGGACACCGCGCTCAACCCCGTGCCACCGGGCGTCGAGGGCGAGCTCTACGTGGGCGGCCGCGGCCTCGCGCGCGGATATGTCGGGCGTGCCGGGCTCACCGCCGAGCGGTTCGTGGCCGACCCGTTCGCCGGCCCGGGCGAGCGCATGTACCGCACGGGCGACCGCGTGCGCTGGCGCTCCGACGGGAACCTCGACTTCCTGGGCCGCGCCGACCACCAGGTCAAGATCCGCGGTTTCCGGGTGGAGCCGGGTGAGATCGAGTCGGTGATCGCGGCGCACGACGGCGTCGTACGCGTGGCCGTGGTGCCGCGCGAGGTCAAGCCGGGTGATCGGCGGCTGGTCGCGTACGTGGTGCCGGAGCAAGCGCCGGGCGCCGACCGGGACGCGGCGCGGGAGGCCGCGCAGGTCGACCGCTGGAAGGACGTGCACGAGCTGCTCTACTCGGTCGCCGATCGCGACCCGTTCGACGAGGGGTTCACCGGCTGGAACTCCAGCTACGACGGGGAACCGCTGCCGCTGGGTGACATGCGCGCGTGGCGGGATTCCACTGTGGACTCGATCCGGGCGTTGCGGCCGCGTCGCGTGCTGGAGCTCGGCGTAGGCAGCGGGTTGCTGCTGTCGAAGCTCGCGCCGGACACCGATGAATACTGGGCGCTGGACCTGTCCGAAGAAGTGGTGCGGCTGCTGGAAACCCGTGTCGCGGACCGGCCGGAGCTGGCGGGCAAGGTGCATCTGCGGGCGCGCCCGGCGCACGAGCTGGGCGATCTGCCACAGGGGCACTTCGACACCGTGGTGATCAACTCGGTCGTGCAGTACTTTCCGAGCGCGGACTACCTCGTCGACGTGTTGCGGCAGGTCACGGGGCTGCTCGCGCCTGGTGGCTCAGTGTTCGTGGGTGACGTGCGGAACCTGAGTTTGCAGCGGGTTCTGCGCGCGGGCATCGCGGCCGTACAGGGGGACGCGACGCCGGCCGCGGTCGACGCGGCTGTGGCTCGCGAGGACGAGCTGGTGCTCGACCCGGGCTTCTTCGCCGCGCTGCCTCGGCGGATCAGTGCGTTCACCGAGGCCGACGTCCGGCTGAAGCGGGCGACGTACGAGAACGAGCTCAGCCGGTACCGCTACGACGTCGTGCTGCGGACGGAACCCGTTGCCCCACGCGAGGTTCCGGCGGTGCCGTGGGCCGAGCTGGGCTCGTCCGGCGCGTTCTCGGCTCACCTCGGCGAGCACCGGCCGGCCGCGCTGCGCGTGACGGGGATCCCGAACGAGCGGCTCATCCCGGATCTCACGGCGTTGCGGGCGCTCGGCGGGGAGCCGGCGCCCGCCCACAGTGCGGCCACGGACCCGGACGTGCTGGTCGAGCTGGCCGGCGCGGCCGGTTACCGCGCGGCGGCCACGTGGTCGGGGCAGACGGCGACGGCGTTCGACCTCGTGCTGTCGCGCGAGGAGCCGGTCGCGACGTACCTCGGTGCGACCGACGGTCGGCTCGCCAACGTGCCGGTGGTCTACCGCGACCCCGCGTCGCTGATGAAGGATCTGCGCACCCACGTCGAAGAGGCGTTGCCGCACTACCTGGTGCCCTCGGCGTTCGTGCCGCTGGACCGCCTGCCGATCATGACCAACGGCAAGCTCGACCGCGCCGCGCTGCCACTGCCCGACTTCGGGGCGCTGGCGCGGGGCCGCTCGCCTCGGACGCCGCGCGAAGTCGTGTTGTGCACAGTGATGGCCGACGTGCTCGGCGTGCCCTCGGCCGGCGCGGACGACGACTTCTTCGCGCTCGGCGGCGACAGCATCTCGTCGATCCGGCTCGTGCTTGGCGCCGCCCGGCACGGCCTCGCCATCACGCCACGGCAGGTGTTCCAGCACCGCACCGCGGAGGCGCTCGCCGCGTGCGCCGGTGAAGTGACCACAGCCGACGAATCGGCCGAGCCGCTGCTGGAGCTGTCCGAAACGGACTCGGCCGCCCTCGGTTCGCACGCCGAGGTGCTGCCGGTGACCCCGCTGCAGCAAGGGTTCTTCTTCCACGCCGCGTTCGAGGACGACGACGTCTACACCGTCCAGGAGATCTTCGACCTGGCCGGACCGGTGGACCCGCCCACGCTGCGCCGCGCCGTGCAGAACCTCCTCGACCGCCATTCGTCGCTGCGGTCGGGTTTCCGCCAGCTCGACGACGGCCGCGTGGTCCAGGTCGTGGCCGCGCACGCCGAGCTGCCGTGGCGGGAGGTCTCGCCCGAGGCCGCCGCCGACGCGCTGGCCGCCGACCGCGACCGCCGCTTCGCCCTCGACCGGCCGCCGCTGCTGCGCGCCACGCTCGTCGGGCGCGAGCGGCTCGCCCTGACGTTCCACCACATCGTGGCCGACGGCTGGTCAGTCGCCGTGATGGTGCGCGAGATCCTCTCCCGCTACGGCGCCACCGAACCGCTTCGGCCCGAACCCGCCTCGCGGACGGCGCACCTGCGCCGGCTGGCCGCGCGCGACCACGGCGCGGCACGGCAGGCGTGGGGCGCAGCGCTCGCGGGCGTCGAGGAACCGACCCGCCTGGTGACCACGCCCGCCGGAGTGGCGCCACGGCGTCCTTCGCGCGTGCACTTCGCCGTCGACGAGGCGACCACCGCCCGAGTGGGCGCGTTCGCGCGCGAGCACGGGCTCACGCTCGGCACCGTGCTGCACGGCGCGTGGGGTCTCCTGCTCGGCCGCTTGACCGGCCGCGGGGACCTGGTCTTCGGCAGCACGGTGTCGGGCCGCGACCCCGGTGTCGCCGGGATCGAGGACGCCGTCGGCCTGTACATCAACACCTTGCCCGTGCGGGTCCACTGGACCGGGGGCGACACCGTCGCCGGGCTGCTGCGGCGGTTCCAGGACGAGCAGGCCGCGCTGCTGGACCACCAGCACCTGGGGCTCGCCGAGCTGCAGCGGATCGCCGGCGTGGGCCAGGAAGAGCTCTTCGACACGCTCGTCGTGGTCGAGAATTACCCGCGCGAGAACGACGACGCGGGCGCGCTGCGCGTGACCGGCGTCGAGGTGGTGGACGCGGTGCACTACCCGGTCGCGCTCATCGCCACGCCGGGCGACACGCTGGAGTTCGGGCTGAAGTTCGACGCGGTGCGCCTTGACGCACGGGCGGCCGAGCAGCTCGCGGAGCGGTTCGTGCGCGTGCTCGAAGCGTTCGCCGCGGCCCCGGACGCGCCGGTGGCGCACGTGGACCTGGTCTCGGCCGCGGAGCTGGAGCGGCAGGGAGAGCTGAACGCGACCGCCGTGTCAGTGCCGGAGCAGACACTGCTCACGGCGTTCGAACGGCACGTGGCCGAGGCGCCGGACGCGACGGCCGTGCTGTTCGAGGACGAGCGGCTGTCCTATGCGGACCTGGACACGCGCGCGGCCGTGCTGGCCCGACGGTTGCGGGCCCGCGGCGCGCGGCCCGGGTCGGTGGTCGCCGTCGCGGTGCCGCGCTCGGCCGAGCTGATGGTGGCACTGCTGGGCGTGCTGAAGTCCGGCGCGGCCTACCTGCCGCTCGACCTGGAATACCCGGCCGAACGGCTTGAGTACATGCTCGCTTCCTCGGGGGCCGCGCTGGTCGTCATCGAACCGGGGACGGCCGCGAAGGTCCCGGCAGGGCCCGAACAGGTGGCCGTTGACGGCCCCGAAGACAGCACTGCGGTCGAGGTTCCCGGCGCGGCTACCACGCCGGACGACGCCGCCTACCTGATCTACACGTCCGGTTCGACCGGCCGGCCCAAGGGTGTTGTGGTCACGCACCGCGCGATCGTCAACCGGCTCGCGTGGATGCAGCACGAGTACCGCCTGGGCGCCGACGACCGCGTGCTGCAGAAGACGCCGTCGAGCTTCGACGTGTCCGTGTGGGAGTTCTTCTGGGCGCTGCGCGAAGGCGCGGCCGTGGTGTTCGCCCGGCCCGACGGCCACCGCGACCCGGCGTACCTCGCCGAGGTGATCCGCACCCACGGTGTGACAACGCTCCACTTCGTGCCGTCGATGCTGGCCGCGTTCCTCTCCGTCGAGGAGGTCACCGGCGATCCGCGCTGGGCCGCGTCGCTGCGTCGCGCGTTCACCAGCGGCGAGGCGCTGCCCGGCGAGGCCGCGGCACGCTGGCGGCGGCTGACGGGGGTGCCGCTGCACAACCTGTACGGCCCCACCGAGGCGGCCGTGGACGTGTCGTACTTCCCGTTCCGCGACGGTCCGGAAACGACTGTCCCCATCGGACGTCCGGTGTGGAACACGCGCCTGCTCGTGCTGGACACGTGCCTGCGCCCGGTGCCCGAAGGCGTGGCGGGGGAGCTGTACCTCGCGGGCGTGCAGCTCGCGCGGGGTTACCACCGGCAGCCCGCGCTCACGGCGGAACGCTTCGTGGCCGACCCGTTCGGCGAGCCCGGCGCGCGGATGTATCGCACCGGCGACTGGGTGCAGCGCCGCGCGGACGGCGAGCTCGAGTACCTGGGCCGCACCGACCGGCAGGTGAAGATCCGCGGCAACCGCATCGAACTGGGCGAGATCGAGGCCGTGCTCGCGGCGCAGCTAGGCGTCCGGGCGGCCGCGGTCGTCGTGCACGACGGCGCCCTGGTCGGTTACGCAGCCGGTGCGGCGGACACCGGCGAGCTCCGGGCCGCGTTGACCGCGGCGTTGCCCGCGACGATGGTGCCCCACGCCCTCGTGGTGCTCGACGAGTTCCCGCTGACCCGGAGCGGCAAGCTCGACACCCGCGCCCTGCCCGCGCCGGCCGTCCCCGCGGCCGCGGCCACGGTGCAGCGCGGCGACGACCGCGAGTCCGCCCTGACGGCGATCTTCGCCGACGTGCTCGGGCTGGCCGAGGTCGGCGCGGACGGCGACTTCTTCCTGCTGGGCGGCGACAGCATCACGTCGATCAGCGTGTCGAGCCGGGCCCGCCGGGCCGGGTTCGACCTGAGCCCGAAGGACGTGTTCACCCACCGCACGCCCGCCGCGCTGGCGGCGCTCGGTGGCGAGCCCGTGGCGCAGGGCCCGGTGTCCGACCCGGACGGGGTCGGCGACGTGCCGCTGCTTCCCGAGGTCCACCGACTGCGCGAATTCGGCGACAGCGGTGCCGAGTCGATCGAGCTGCGCCTGCCGGCCGACGCGGACACCGAAAGCCTCGCGGCCGCTCTGCAGGCAGTGTTCGACCACCACGACGGGCTCCGGCTCAAGCGCAGCCGCGTCGCGTCGGTGCTGTGGTCGCTCGAGACGCGTCCGGCCGGCGCGGTCGACGCCGCCGAGGTGCTGCTCGCCGAGAACACCACGGCTGCGGGCACCACGGCCGCCAACACCACGGCCGTAAACACCACGGCCGAGTTCGACCCGGACGCCGGGATCCTGCTGCGGGCCGTCCGGTCCGGCGACCGGCTCCTGCTCACGGCCCACCCGTTGCTGGTCGACGCGCCGTCGTGGCGCACGATCGCCGCCGACCTCGCCACGGCGTGGACGGCGGCGCGGGCCGGGCGCACGCCGGTGTTCGCCGCGGTGGAAACCTCGCTGCGCACCCACGCCCGCGTCGCCACCGAGCGAGCGCAGGCGCCGGACCTGCTGGCGGACTTGGAACACTGGGCCACGACGCTCGCACCGGGCGCCGCGACGGTCCCCGTCGCCGGGACGCAGACCGAACGCACCGTGCGGTTCCCGCCCGACCAGAGCCGGGCCCTCGTCGAGCAGCTGCCGGCGTCGGTGCGCGGAGACGTGACCGACGTGCTGCTCACGGCCCTCGCGCAAGCCGGCGGCGAACTGGTCGTCGACGTGCTCGACCGTCCTGAAGGGACACCTGCCGCGGTGGGCGCGCTGCACACCGCGCGTCCGGTGCGGCTGGCCGTGCCGGACCTCAAGCAGGTCAAGGACCTCGTCCGCGCGGCCCCTGACGCCCTCGGCTTCGGCCTGCTTCGCTACCTCAACCCGCAGGCCGCGCCGTTGTTCGCCCAGCTCGCCCGCGCTGAGGTGCTGCTGCGCTACGCGGGCCACGTGCCGTTCGGCGCGCAGGACTGGGACTTCGCGACCGGCCCGGGCGCACCGGTCGGCGCGCACGCGCTGCGGATCGGCGCGGTCTGCGAGGACACGCCGGAAGGACCGGTGCTGGCGCTCACCTTCGCCGGTGCCACACCGGACTTCGTCGACCGCGTGGTCGCCGCACTGGCCGACCTCGCCGCGACGGACGTCGCCGCGGCCGGGCTGACCACGTCGGACCTCACGCTGATCGAGCTGGCACAGGACGAGATCGAGCACGTCGAACGGCTGAGCCCGCTGCCGCTGTCGGACATCTGGCCGCTCTCGCCACTGCAGGAAGGTCTGTTCTTCCACTCCAGCTACGACCAGTCGCGCATCGACGTCTACACGATCCAGGAGGCCATCGACCTCGACCGGCACCTCGACGCCGATCGCCTGCGTGCCGCGTGCGCGGCGCTGATGGACCGCACGCCCAGCCTGCGCGCCGGCTTCACCAGCGAAGGCCTGCGCGGGCCGGTCCAGTTCGTCACCGCCGGTTTCCCGCCGCCGGTGACCGAAGTGGACCTGCGCGTACTGTCCGAAGCAGACCGTGAGCGGCAGCTGACCGAGCTGATGGAGCGCGACCGGACGACCCGGTTCGACCTCGGCGCCCCACCGCTGTTCCGGATCACGCTCGTGCGCCTCGGCGACGAACGCGACCGCGTGGTGCTCAACCGGCACCTGCTGCTGTGGGACGGCTGGTCCGCGTGGCTGTTCATCGAGCAGCTCTTCGCGCACTACGAAGGCGGCGAACAGCCGACGGGCGGGTCCTATGTGGACTACCTGGAGTGGTTGTCCCGCCAGGACGTCGAGGAGGCCACGGCGGCGTGGCGCTCGGCGCTGTCCGGGCTGGGCGAGCCGACGCTGATCGGCCCCGACACGCAGGGGCTGGAACCCGTCACGCCGGTCAACCTCGACGCGCACCTGACGCCCGAGCTGACCGACCGGCTGCGCGACGAGGCCCGGCGCCACGGTCTCACGGTGAACTCGGTGCTCAACGCGGCGTGGGCCCTCGTGCTGTCCACGATGGTCGGCCGCCAGGACGTGGTGTTCGGCGCCGCCGTCGCCGGGCGCCCGGCCGCCGTGCCGGACATCGAGACCACGATCGGCCTGTTCCTCAACACCGTGCCGGCGCGCGTGCGGCTCGTGCCCGACGAGCCGGTGCTCGACCTGCTGCGCCGCATCCAGTCCGAGCGCATGGACCTCACGCCGTACGAGTTCACGAGTCTCGGCGTGCTGCAGCGCGAGGCCGGTCACCGCGTGCTGTTCGACACGCTGTTCGTGCTCCGCGGCGCGGACGGCGACGAGCGTTACGCCGGGTTGCGCCACCGCCACGGCATCTCGAGCCTCGTGAACGTCGATGCCACGAACTACCCGTTGACGCTGGTCGTCACGCCGGGGCAGTCGATGCGCGTGACCCTGTCCTACCGCGACGACGTGATCGCGGCCGACGAGGCCGCCGTGCTGCTGAGCCGGTTCACGGGGCTGGTCGAGCAGCTCGTCGGCGACCTCACTGCACCCGTCGGCGCGCTGGAGACGGTGTCCGCCGAGCGCCGCGCGGAGCTGGGGGAGATCTGGTCGGCCACCGAGCACCCGATGATGCGGGACACGATCGCCGACCTGCTCGCCGCGCAGGCCACGAGCACGCCGGATGCCACCGCCCTCGTGTTCGGCGAGCAGACAGTGACCTACGCGGAGCTCGACGAAGCCGTGAACCGCATGGCCCGCCTGCTGCTTTCCCGCGGCGCCGAGCCGGAACGCGTGATCGCGCTCGGCCTGCCGCGCTCGATCGACATGGTCGTGGCGCTGTTCGCCGTGCTGCGCACCGGAGCCGCGTACCTGCCGCTCGAGCTCGACTACCCGGCCGACCGCCTCGCGCTGATGCTCGACGACGCCGGACCCCTGTGCCTGGTCACGACCACGGCCGTCGCGCAGGATCTGCCGCAGGACCTGCCGCGCGTGCTGCTCGACAGCGAGGAAACGCGCGCGGAACTCGGCGCGCTGTCCGGCGGCGAACTGGCGGACGTCGAGCGCCCGCTGTTCGGCCGCGACCGTGCCGACCGCATGGAACACCCCGCGTACGTCATCTACACCTCCGGTTCCACGGGGAAGCCGAAGGGCGTCGTCACGCCCTACCGCGGCCTGACGAACATGCAGCTCAACCACCAGGAAGCGATCTTCGGGCCGGCCATCGCGTCGGCCGGCGGGCGCCGGCTGCGGATCGCGCACACCGTGTCGTTCGCGTTCGACATGTCGTGGGAAGAGCTGCTGTGGCTCGTGGAGGGCCACGAGGTGCACGTGTGCGACGAGGACCTGCGCCGCGACGCTCGCGCGCTCGTGGCGTACTGCGACCGGCACCAGGTCGACGTGGTGAACGTGACGCCGACCTACGCTCACCTGCTCATCGAGGAGGGACTGCTCGAGGAAGGCCCACTCGACGAAGACACTGCGAGCCACCGGCCCGCGTTGGTGCTGCTCGGCGGCGAAGCCGTGTCCGAATCGGTCTGGAACCGGCTGCGCGACACCGAAGGCGTCTACGGCTACAACCTCTACGGCCCCACCGAGTACACGATCAACACCCTCGGCGGCGGCACGACCGACAGCGACACCCCGACCGTCGGCAAGCCCATCTGGAACACCCGCGCGTACATTGTGGACAACTGGCTGCGGCCGGTGCCCGACGGCGTGCCCGGTGAGCTCTACATCGCCGGCACCGGCCTGGCCCGCGGCTACCTCGGGCGGGCGGCCCTCACGGCGGAGCGGTTCGTCGCGGATCCGTTCGGCGGGCCCGGTTCGCGCATGTACCGCACGGGCGACCTCGTACGCCGGCGGCCCGACGGGAACCTCGACTTCCTCGGCCGCACCGACGACCAGGTGAAGATCCGCGGCTACCGCGTGGAGCTGGGCGAGATCGAGACGGCGCTGGCGCGGCACCCGCAGGTCGCGCAGGCGGCCGTGATCGCGCGGCCGGACCCGTCGGCGCCGGGGCTGCAGCGGCTCGTCGGCTACGTCGTGCCGGCCGAGCTGAGCGGCGACGAGCGCGACGCGGCCGAGGCCGACCAGGTCGGCGAATGGCAGCAGATCTACTCCGACGAGTACACCGAGATCCCGACCGCGCTGTTCACCGAGGACTTCGCCGGCTGGGACTCCAGCTACGACGGCACGCCGATCCCGTTGGCGCACATGCGGGAGTGGCGCGCGGCCACCGTCGCGCGCATCGGGGAGCCGGCGCCGCGGCGGATCCTGGAGATCGGCGTCGGCACCGGCCTGCTGATGGGGCAGCTCGCGCCGCACGCCGAGGAGTACTGGGGCACCGACCTCGCCGCGCCGGTGATCGGCAAGCTCACGCGAGAGCTGGAGCGGGCCCCGGAGCTGGCCGCCAAGGTCACGCTGCGGGCGCAGCCGGCGCACGAGTTCGGCGACCTGCCGCGCGGCCACTTCGACACCGTCGTCATCAACTCCGTGATCCAGTACTTCCCGAGCGTCGACTACCTCACGCAGGTGCTGAGCACGGCGCTCGATCTGCTCGCGCCGGGCGGTTCGCTGTTCGTCGGCGACGTGCGGAACCTGCGGCTCGCGCGGTCGTTCCACACGGCCATCCAGCTCACGCGCGCCGACGTGACGTCCGACGTCGCCCAGCTGCGGCGCGCGATCGAACGCGGAGCGGCGCTGGAGAAGGAGCTCCTGCTCGACCCGGACTACTTCACGGCGCTCGTGCACACGCTGCCCGGCGTCGGCGCCCGCATCCGCGTGAAGCGGGCCGAACTGCACAACGAGCTGAGCCGCTACCGCTACGACGTCGTGCTCACCAAGGACACCACGGGCGAGGTACCGGTGGCGCAGGCGCCGCGCGTGCTGTGGGACGAAGCCGGCTCGCTCGCCGAGCTGGAGAGCAGGCTGACCGGCGAACAGCTGCGCGTCAGCCGGATCCCGGACGCGCGGCTCGCCGCGGAGTTCGCCGCCATGCGGGCGCTCGACGCGGGCGCGCCGCTGCTCGACGTGCTGGATCGCTTCCACGGCACCGGTGACGGCATCGAACCCGAAGCGGTGCATCGCCTGGGTGAGCGCCTGGGCTATGCCGTGCACACGACGTGGTCGACCGGCGTCGACGGGGTGTTCGACGCCGTGTTCGTCCGCGCACATGCACCGGTCTCGGGCCTGTACGTGCCAGCGGCGACCGGCACGAACCTCGCGCGGTTCGCCAACCGCCCCACCGCTGCGCGCGGCAGCGCCGAACTGGTGCAGGTGCTGCGCGACGAGCTGAAGCGGCAGCTGCCCGACTACATGGTCCCGGCCGCGTTCGTGACGCTCGGCAGCCTGCCCCTGACCGACAACGGCAAGCTCAACGTCCGCGCCCTGCCCGATGCCGAACCCGCCGTGTCGCTGGCGGAGAGCCGGCCCGCGGCCTCGCGCGAGGAAGAGGTGCTCTGCGAGCTGTTCGCCGAGGTTCTCGGCCTCGAGCGCGTGGGCGTGGAGGACTCGTTCTTCGACCTCGGCGGGCACTCGCTGCTGGCCACCCGCCTGATCAGCCGCGCCCGGACGGAGCTCGGCGCCGAGCTGGCGATCAAGGACCTGTTCGAGGCACCGACCGTCGCGGGGCTGGCCGCGCGGGCCGGGAGCGGCGAACCCGCGCGGCCGTCCGTCGTACGCGCGGATCGGCCCGGGCGCGTCCCGCTGTCTGCGGCCCAGCGCCGGCTGCTGCTGCTGGAAGAGCTGGGTGAAGTCGGCGAGGCGTATGACTTCCCGCTGTTCTTCCGCGTGCGCGGCGACCTCGACGTGGCCGCGCTGCGCACCGCGCTCGGCGACGTCGTCGCCCGGCACGAGTCGCTGCGTACCGTCTTCGCCGACCACGAAGGCTCGCCGTACCAACAGGTTCTGCCCGCCGCGGAGCCGGAGCTCACGGTCGGGGACTGCGCGGAGGCCGACGTGCCCGAGCGGCTGCGGGGGCTGGCCCGGTACCGCTTCGACCTGCGACGGGAGCCGCCGCTGCGCGCCGAGGTGCTGCGGCTGGGCGATCGTGACCACGTGGTGGCGATCGTGCTCCACCACGTCGCCACCGACGAGTGGTCCGACCGGCCGTTCCTCGCGGACCTGACCACTGCGTACGAGGCGCGCGTGGCCGGCCACTCGCCAGAGCTCGCGCCGCTTCCCGTGCAGTACGCGGACTACGCGCTCTGGCACGAGGCGCTGCTCGACCGGCTCGGTTCCGAGCAGCTGGAGTTCTGGACCACGGCGTTGCGCGGCCTGCCGGACGAGCTGGCGCTGCCGGCCGACCGGCCCCGGCCCGCGCGGCCGAGTGGTGCCGGCCGGACCGTGCGGGCCGGACTGCCGGCCGAGGTCGCCCGAGCGCTGCACGGCTTGGCGGCGTCGTCGGGCGCGAGCATGTTCATGGTCCTGCACGCGACCGTCGCGACCCTGCTGCACCGGCTCGGCGCGGGCGAGGACATCCCGCTGGGCGCGCCGATCGCGGGCCGCACCGACGCCGCGCTCGACGAGCTGGTCGGGTTCTTCGTCAACACGCTCGTGCTGCGCGCCGACCTGTCCGGCGAGCCGACGTTCGCCGAGCTGCTCGCCCGGCTGCGCGAAGCGGACCTTTCCGCGTTCTCGCGCCAGGACCTGCCCTTCGACCGGCTGGTCGAAGAGCTGAACCCGGACCGCGTGCCCGGGCGCAACCCGCTGTTCCAGGTCATGACGGGCTACCACTACCGGCCCGATGGCGACCCGGACGTGCTGGGGCTGCCCACCGAGTGGCTCGAGGTGCCCGGTGAGACGGCGATGTTCGACCTGAGCTTCACGATGGTCGACGACGCCGGAGCCGACATCACGTTGCAGCTGGAGTACGCGACCGACCTGTTCGACGCGGGCACGGCGGAGCGGATGCTCGCGCGACTGGTCTCGCTGTTCGGCCAGGTCGCCGCCGAACCCGCCGCCACGATCGGCGAGTACGACCTGCTCGGCGACGACGAACGTGATCTCGTTGTGCGCCAGTGGAACGACACCGCGCACGAGAGCGAACCGGCGACGGTGGCGGAGCTGGTCGAAGCCCAGGCGGCGGCGACGCCCGACGGCGTGGCCGTCGTGTTCGAGGGCACTTCCCTGACCTACGCCGAGGTGGACGCGTGGGCCAACCGGCTCGCGTGCTGGCTGCGGGAGCAGGGCGCCGGCGCCGAATCGGTGGTCGCGGTCGCGCTGCCGCGCTCGGTCGAGCTGGTCGTGGCGCTGTACGCCGTGCACAAGGCGGGCGCCGCCTACCTGCCGCTCGACCCCGGCCAGCCGGCCGAGCGCGTGGAGTACCTGCTCGCCGATGCCGCTCCGGTGTGCGTCCTCGACGACCCGGCGCTCCTCGGGCGGCTGGACGGCTACCCCGCCACGGCACCGGAACGCGTGGCGCGCCCGGCGAACCCCGCGTTCGTCCTCTACACGTCCGGTTCGACCGGCCGGCCGAAAGCCGTGGTGGTCCCGCACGAAGGCGTGGTGAACCGGCTGCGCTGGCTGCAGCACGCGTATCCGCTGGACGCGACGCACCGCATGCTGCACAAGACGCCGATCACCTTCGACGTGTCGGTGAGCGAGGTGTTCTGGCCGCTCATGGTCGGCGGCGTCGTGGTCGTCGCGCGCCCGGACGGGCACCGCGACCCGCGGTACCTGGCCGAGCTGATCCGGGCCGAGCGCGTGACGGCCGCCGACTTCGTACCGTCGATGCTGCAGCTGTTCCTGGAAGAACCCGCCGCGGCCGGGTGCACGAGCCTCACGCGGATCGTCGTCGGCGGCGAGGCGCTGGGACGCGACCTGGCCGCCCGGGTCCGCGAGGTGCTCGGCATCCCGCTGCACAACCTCTACGGCCCGACCGAGACGTCGATCGACGTGCTGGCCTGGACCGACGACGGCGGCCCGATCGCGATCGGGCGGCCGGGCTGGAACGTGCGTGCGTACGTGCTCGACGCACGCCTGCAGCCGGTGCCGCCGGGCGTCATCGGCGAGCTGTACCTCGCGGGCGCCCAGCTCGCGCGTGGTTACCTCGGGCGGCCCGGCCTGACGGCGGATCGCTTCGTCGCCAACCCGTTCGGCCCGCCGGGTTCGCGGATGTACCGCGCCGGCGACCTGGCCCGCCACCGCGGCGACGGCGTGCTGGAGTTCTCGGGCCGCGCCGACGATCAGGTGAAGGTGCGCGGCGTCCGGATCGAGCCCGGTGAGGTCGAGGCCGCGCTGGCCGGTGACCCGTCGGTGGCGCAGGTCCGGGTGGCCGCGCGCGACGGGCTGCTGGTCGCCTACGTCGTCCCGGCCGGTGCGCTGGACGCGGCCGGTTTGCGGGCGCGGGCGGCGGAAACGCTGCCGGCGCACCTGGTTCCGGCGGCGGTCGTCGAGCTGGCGGAGCTGCCGCTCACCCCGAGCGGCAAGCTGAACCGTCGCGCGCTGCCGGCGCCGGAGTTCTCGGCCGGGTCCGGCCGGGCGCCCCGGACAGCGCGCGAGACCGAGCTGTGCGAGCTCTTCGCCGACGTACTCGGCGTGGCCGCGCCGGGCGTCGACGACGACTTCTTCGCTCTCGGCGGGCATTCGCTGCTCGTGATGCGGCTGGTGAGCCGGATCCGGGGCGCCCTCGGCGTCGACGTCCCGCTGCGCACGGTGTTCGACGCGCCGACGGTCGCGCAGCTGGCCCCCCGTCTCGACGGTCTGTCGGCCGGGCGGCCCGAACTGGTGGTGGCGGCGCGGCCGGAGGTGCTCCCGCTTTCGGCGGCGCAGCAACGGCTCTGGTTCCTCTACCGCCTGGACGGTCCCACGTCGACGTACTCCGTGCCGCACACGTGGCGGCTGCGCGGCGCGCTGGACCTCGACGCGTTGCGCGCGGCGTTCGGCGACGTCGTCACCCGGCACGAGGTGCTGCGCACGGTCTTCGAGGAACACGACGGGGTCCCCGCGCAGCGGCTCCTCGCCGGCGCGCCGCTGGACTTCGCCGTCGAGCGCGTGACCGAGGTGGCCGCGCGGATCCGGTCCGAAGTGGACGTTCCGTTCCGGCTCGACGAGGCCCCGCCCGTGCGCGTGCGTGTGTTCACCGTGGCCGACGACGAGCACGTGCTGCTGGTGCTCCTGCACCACGTGGTCACCGACGAGTGGTCGGAAGGCCCGCTGCTCGCCGATCTCGCGACGGCCTACCGCGCGCGGCTCGAAGGTATCGCTCCCGAGTGGACACCGTTGCCGGTGCAGTACGCGGACTACGCGTTGTGGCACCAGGCCGTGCTCGGCGGCGAGCAGGAGGGCCAGAGCTCGTTCTGGCGCGACGCGCTCGCCGGGCTGCCGGAGGAGCTGGATCTGCCCGCCGACCGACCACGGCCGGCGGAGTCCAGCCACCGCGGCGGGACCGTGACGTTCGAGGTGCCGGCCGAGCTCACGGCGCGGCTGCGCGCACTGGCGATCGAGCACGACACCAGCATGTTCATGCTCAGCCAGGCCGCGGTCGCCACGTTGCTGCACCGCCTGGGCGCCGGCACCGACATCGCGCTGGGCGCGCCGGTGTCCGGGCGCACGGACGAACGGTTGACGGATCTGGTCGGGTTCTTCGTGAACTCGCTGGTCCTGCGCACAGATCTGGCGGGCGATCCCGCGTTCGGCGAGCTGTTGCGCCGGGTGCGGGCGACGGACCTGGCCGCGTTCTCACACCAGGACTTGCCGTTCGACCGCGTGGTCGAGGTGGCGGACCCGGAGCGTTCCCTGGCGCGGCACCCGCTGTTCCAGACCATGGTCGTGTACCTGCCGGAGGGCGCGGACCCGCCGCAGCTGCCGGGGCTGCAGGTCGTGCGCGAGGACGTGACGCAGGACGTCGCGAAGTTCGACCTCGAGTTCGGGTTCCTGGAGCAGCCGGGCGGCGCGATCGCCGGCGCGGTGGAGTACAGCGCGGACCTGTTCGACCGCGCGGCGGCGGAGTCGTTCGCGACACGGCTGGTGCGAGTGCTGGAGCAGGTGGCCGCTGATCCCTCGGTGCCGGTCGGGTCGGTCGACGTGGTGTCGGACGATGAATCAGCGCTGCTGGCGACGTGGAACGCCACCGATCACGACGTGGTCCCGGCGACACTGCCGGAGCTGTTCGAGGCGCAGGTCGCTCGGACGCCGGATGCCGTCGCGGTGGTGTTCGAGGGCGCGTCGCTGTCGTACGCGGAGCTGAACGCGCGGGCCAACCAGCTCGCCCGGTGGCTGCGCGAGAAGGGCGCCGGGCCGGAGTCCGTGGTCGCGGTGTCGCTGCCGCGGTCGCTGGACCTCGTGGTGTCGCTCTACGCGATCCACAAGGCGGGCGCGGCCTACCTGCCGCTCGACCCGGACTACCCGGCCGACCGGCGTGGGTTCATGCTCGCCGACGCAGCTCCGGCCGTCGTGCTCGACGGCCCGGTCGACGCGTCCGGTCACGACAGCACGAACCTGGAGCTCACGGTTGCGCCGGACGCACCCGCGTACGTGATTTACACCTCGGGCTCGACCGGGCGGCCCAAGGGCGTCGTGGTCCCGCACGCCGGGATCGTGAACCGGTTGCAGTGGATGCAGGACGAGTACGCGCTGACCGCCGACGATCGCGTGCTGCAGAAGACGCCGTCGAGCTTCGACGTGTCGGTGTGGGAGTTCTTCTGGCCGCTCGTCACCGGCGCGACGCTGGTGGTCGCCAAACCCGAGGGCCACAAGGATCCCGTGTACCTCGCGGGGCTGATCCAGCGCGAAGGCGTGACGACCGTCCACTTCGTCCCGTCGATGCTGGAGGTGTTCCTCGGCGAACCGGGCGCCCGTACGTGCTCGAGCCTGCGGCGCGTGCTGTGCAGCGGTGAGGCCCTGCCGGCCGACGTCGTGGCGAGGTTCGACCTCGACGCCGAACTGCACAACCTGTATGGGCCCACGGAGGCGTCGGTCGACGTCACCGCGGCGCCCGCGCGGGTGGCGCCGTCGGGCCGGGTCCCGATCGGACGTCCGGTGTGGAACACCCGCACCCACGTCCTCGACGCTCGCCTGCGGCCCGTGCCGCCGGGCGTGGCGGGGGAGCTGTACCTGTCCGGCGTGCAGCTGGCGCGCGGTTACCACGCGCGCCCGGGCCTGACGGCGGAACGGTTCGTCGCGGACCCGTTCGGCACGCCCAGCGAGCGGATGTACCGGACCGGCGACCTCGCCCGGTGGACGGCGGACGGGGAGCTCGAGTTCCTGGGCCGAGCTGACGACCAGGTCAAGATCCGCGGCTTCCGCGTGGAGCTCGGTGAGATCGAGGCCGCTTTGGGTACGCACCCGGCCGTCGCTCAGGCGCGCGTGATCGTCCACGAAGGACGGCAGCTCGTCGCCTACGTCGTCGCTCGGGTGGCCACAGACGACCTGCTCGACAGCGCCGTTCTCAAGCATGTCGCGAAGACGCTGCCCGAGCACATGGTCCCGGCCGCCGTCGTGCCGCTGCCCGAGCTGCCGCTGACGCCGAGCGGCAAGCTCGACCGCCGGGCGCTGCCCGCACCTGAGTTCGAGGCCGGCGACGACGCTCCGGCCACACCCCGCGAGGAAGTGCTCGCGGAGCTGGTGGCCGGCGTGCTCGGGCTGCCGCGCGTCGGCGTGCGCGACGACTTCTTCCGCCTGGGCGGCGACAGTATCGTCGCGATGCAGCTCGTGGCCCGTGCCCGGGCCGCCGGTCTGCTGCTCGGCGCGCGGGACGTGTTCCGCCACCGCACGGTCACCGGCCTCGCGGAGGTCGCGGGGGAGGTGCTGGCCACGCCGTCGTCGGACGACGGACGGCCGTTGCTGGACCTGACCGAGGCTGAACGCGCGGAGCTGCAGGCGAGCGCACCCGACGCGGCCGAGGTCTGGCCGCTCACGCCGCTGCAGTCGGGGCTGCTGTTCCTGGCCACGGCCGACACCGAGGGCCCGGACGTCTACACGGTGCAGTTCGGGTTCGACCTCGCCGGGCTCGATACGTCCCGGCTGCGGCAGGCGGTGCGGGACTTGCTGGGGCGGCACCCGAACCTGCGCACGAGCTACCGGTACCTGGCTTCCGGGCGTCCGGTCGCGCTCGTCGCGCGTTCGGCCGAGCCCGAGTGGCGGGAAGCGACCGACGACGCCCTCGACGCGGAGCTCGCGCACGAGCGCCGCCGGTTCGACGTCAGCGCCGGGCCGCTGCTGCGGTTCCTGCTCGTGCGCTTCGCCGACGGGCACCACCGGCTGGTGGTGTCGCACCAGCACCTGCTGCTCGACGGCTGGTCCGTGCCGCAGCTGCTGGCCGAGCTGTCCGCGCTGTATGCCGGCCGGGAGCTGCCGCCCGCGCTGCCGTACCGCGGTTACCTGGGCTGGCTGCGTGACCAGGACGAGGCCACCGCCAAGGCGGCCTGGCGCGACTCGCTCGCCGGTCTGGCCGAGCCCACCCGGCTCGCGCCCGTGGACCCGGATCGGGCGCCCGTGTTGCCGAAGCAGCGGACGCTGGAACTGCCCCGTGAAGCGACAGGCGAGCTGACGGCGCTGGCGCGCGAGCGTGGGCTCACAGTGAACACGCTGGTCCAGACGGCGTGGGGCCTCCTGCTCGCGTCGCTCACCGGGCGCACCGACGTGGTGTTCGGCGCGACGGTCGCGGGCCGGCCGCCGGAGCTGCCCGGAGTGGAGCGGATGCTCGGGCTGTTCATCAACACCGTGCCGGTGCGGGTGCGTCACGACCCGGCCGAACCGCTGTCGGCGCTGCTGGAGCGCGTGCAGGAGGAGCAGGCCGCGCTCCTGCCGCACCAGCACGTGGGGCTGGCCGACATCCAGCGCGAGGCCGGGCTGGGCGAGCTGTTCGACACGCTCGTGGTGTTCGAGAGCTACCCCGGCGCCGAGGACGATCCTGACGACGGGCTGCGGGCGACGATCGTGGACCACCGCGACTCCACGCACTACCCGCTGACGTGGGCGATCGAACCGGCCGAGCGGCTCCGGCTCACCGCCGAGTACCGCGCGGACCTGTTCACCGACGACGACGCGGAGCGCCTGCTCGCCGGCATGGAGCTGCTGCTGGGTGCGATGGTGTCCGAAGTGGACCGTCCGGCCGGGACGGTCGACGTGCTGCCGGCGCAGCTGTCGCGGCGGATCCTGCGCGACTGGAACGACAACGCACTAGCGGTGGAGCCGTCGACCGTCGCCGGGCTGTTCGAGGCGCAGGTGCGGCGCTCGCCCGACGCCGTCGCGGTCGTCGGCGGGGCGAAGTGGACCTATGCGGAGCTGAACGCGCGGGCCAACCGGCTCGCGCGGGCACTGGTCGAGCGAGGTGCCGGGCCGGAGACACTGGTGGCGCTGGCGTTGCCGAGGTCGGCCGGCGTGCTGCTGGCGATCCTCGCCGTGCACAAGGCCGGTGCGGGCTACCTGCCGCTCGACCCGGACTACCCGGCCGAACGGCTCGCCGCGATGCTGGCGGATGCCCGGCCCGGGCTGCTGGTCACCGTCACGGAGGTCCGCGGTGTCCTGCCCGAGTTCGCCGGCATGGTGCTGCTGCCGGATCTACTGGCGGCTGAGGGGTCCGAAGAGGACTTGACGGACGCCGACCGGCTGCGGCCGCTGCGGCCCGAGAACCCGGCGTACGTGATCTACACGTCCGGCTCGACGGGCACGCCGAAGGGCGTCGTGGTGCCGCACTCGGGGCTGGTGAACCTGTTCCACAGCCACCGGGCCACGCTGCACCGGCCGGCCGTGGCCCGCACCGGGCGCGAGCACCTGCGGGTGGGGCACGCGTGGTCGTTCTCGTTCGACGCGTCATGGCAGCCGCAGCTGTGGCTGCTCGACGGCCACGCCGTGCACGTGGTGCCCGACGAGGTGCGCCGCGACCCGGAGCAGCTCGCCGACCTCATCCGGCGCGAGGGGCTCGACTTCATCGAGGTCACGCCGTCGCTGTTCACACAGCTGGCCGATGCCGGACTCGTCGAAGGCGACCGGTGCCCGCTGGCCGTGGTCGGCGTCGGCGGCGAGGCGGTGCCGGAGGCGCTCTGGCGCCGGCTGGCCGAGCTGGACGGGACCGAGGCGGTCAACCTCTACGGGCCGACGGAGTCCACTGTGGACGCGCTGGTGGCACGGATCGCGGACAGTGACCGGCCGCTCGTGGGCCGGCCGGTGGCCAACACCCGCGCGTATGTGCTCGACGGTTCGCTGCGGCCCGTGCCGCCGGGCGTCACCGGGGAGCTGTACCTCGCCGGTGACGGCCTGGCGCGGGGATACCTCGGCCGGTCGGCGCTGACGGCCGAGCGGTTCGTCGCGGACCCGTACGGCGAACCCGGCACGCGCATGTACCGCACGGGCGACCTCGCGCGGTGGACGCCCGACGGCCGGCTCGACTTCGGCGGCCGCGCCGACGACCAGGTGAAGATCCGCGGCTTCCGCGTGGAGCCGGCGGAGATCGAGGCGGCGCTCGACCGGCACCCGGCGGTGGCGCAGTCGGTGGTCGTGGTGCGCGAGGCGCGGGTGAAGCAGCTGGTGGCGTACGTGGTGCCGGCGGCGCCGGTGGACGCCTCGGAGCTGCGGCAGTACTCCGTCTCGGCGTTGCCCGAGCACCTGGTCCCGGCGGCGTTCGTGGTGCTGGAGCGGCTCCCGGTGCTGGCCAACGGGAAGCTCGACCGCGCGGCCCTGCCCGCGCCGGACTTCTCGGCCCAGGTCGGCGGCCGCGCGCCGTCGAGCGAGCGGGAGCGCGAGCTGTGTGCGATGGTCGGCGAGGTGCTCGGCGTGCCGGGCCTCGGTGTCGATGACGACTTCTTCGCGCTGGGCGGCGACAGCATCGTGGCCATGCAGCTGGTGGCCCGCGTCCGCGCGGGTGGGCTGCGGATCTCGCCGCGCGACATCTTCCGGCACCGGACGGTGGCGGGGCTCGCGACGGTGGCCACCGAGGCCGGCGTCGTGAAGCCGATGTCCGACGACGGCACCGGCACCGTCGGGCTGACCCCGATCATGCACGCGATGCGGGAGCTGGGCGGCCCGATCGCCGGCTACCACCAGGCGGCGCTGCTGATCACGCCGGCCGAGGTGACGAGCGAGAGCCTTTCGGCCGTGCTGCGGGCCGTGGTCGACCGGCACCCGATGCTGCGGGCGCGGCTCGACCGGGAGCCCGAGCGGTGGGCGTTGCGGGTGCCGGCACCGGTGGACGTGAGCGGCTGGGTGTCGCGAGTGGACGTTCGCGGGCTCGGGGGTGCGGAGCTGGAGCGCGTGATCGCGGCGGAGGCTCTGGCCACGCGGGCGCGGCTCGACCCGGACGCCGGGGCGATGCTGCGGGCGACCTGGTTCGACGCCGGGCCGGCGCGGGGCCGGTTGCTGGTGCTGGTGCACCACCTTGTGATCGACGGGGTGTCCTGGCGCGTGCTGCTGCCCGACTTCGCGGCGGCGTGGGAGGCCGTGGCCGCCGGGCGGAAGCCGGAGCTGCCGCCGGTGGACGTGTCGTTCCGGCGGTGGTCGGAGCAGCTCGCGGCGCGGGCGGTGGAGCCGGCTCGCGAGGCGGAGCTGGACCGGTGGCGCTCGGTGCTCGCCGGCGGCGATCCGTTGCCGCTGCTGCGTTCGCGTGATCCTGAGGTGGACGTCGATTCGGGGCTGGGGGCTCTGTCGCTGACCTTGCCGGCGGCGGTGACGGGTCCGTTGCTGGGCCGCGTGCCGGCGGCGCTGCGGGCGACCGTGAACGACGTGCTGCTCACCGGCCTCGCGCTCGCGGTGGCCGACTGGCGCCGCCGCCACGGTGCGGGCGAGGGCACGGCGACGCTCGTCGACCTCGAGGGCCACGGCCGCGAGGACGAGCTCGCCGGCGGCGCGGACCTGTCGCGCACGGTCGGCTGGTTCACCAGCGTCGTGCCGGTCTGCCTCGACCTCGGTGAGCTCGACCTCGCCGACGCACTGGCGGGCGGCCCTGCGGCGCGCACGGCACTCGAGCGCGTGCGGGCGGAGCTGGACGCCGCACCCGTCGCGGGCACGGGTTTCGGGCTGCTGCGGCACCTGAACCCCGTGACCGGGCCGGAGCTCGCCGCGCTGCCGGAGCCGGAGATCGAGTTCAACTACATGGGCCGCTTCGGCCACGCCGACCAGGGCGACTGGGAGTACGCCCCCGAGGGCGACGCCGCCGACCTCGGCGCCGATCCCGGCAAGCGCGTCTCCCACGCGCTGACCGTCAACGCGCTGGCCGAAGACCGGCCCGACGGCCCCGTCCTGTCGGCCCACTGGTCGTGGCCCGAGGCCCTCGCACCCGAAGCGCGGGTGCGCGACCTGGCCGAAACGTGGTTCCGCGCACTGGGCGCCTTGGTGCGCCACGCCGAAAACTCGCAGTGAGAAAGGACAACACCATGACCAACCCCTTCGAAAACCCCGACGGCACCTACCTCGTGCTCGTCAACGACGAGGGCCAGCACAGCCTGTGGCCACAGTTCGTGGCCGTCCCGGCCGGCTGGACCACCGCCTTCGGGCCCGACGCCCGCCAGCCGTGCCTCGACTACGTGGAACAGAACTGGACCGACCTGCGGCCGAAGTCGCTCATCGAGGCCATGGAGTCCTGACGCGGCAACGCGAAACCGCCCGGCCGGAGAACTTCCGGCCGGGCGGTTCGGTGGTTCAGGCTCTGTGCTGAGGTTCGTTGACGAGCGACGGCTTCTCTCGGGTGGGGAACTCGGAAGGGGGACCGCAGTCGAGGACGACTCACCACGCTGTGGGCATGCCCGCGACCGATCAGGATCGGGATGACACGATGAGTGGGTCCGATCCGGCCGTTGGGGGAACGATGTCCGAGGTCACGAAGCTGGCTGATGAGCTCCATCGGACGGTGCTCGACCGGTTCCCGATGTCCGCGATCGTGCAGGGCATCCCCGGCTATGGTGACCGGCTGCCCGACTACGCCGAAGCTGCCGAATCGGACTTCGCCACCACCGTCGCGCGGATCGCGGACCGCGCCGAACGGCTGGACCCGGCCGAGCTGACCGCCTCCGAGCTGGTCACCCGGGCGGTCGTCGTTCAGCAGGCACGTATGCACAGTCAACGGGCCAAGGGCCGGTGGACCGAGTTCACCGTCAGCGACTTCATCCTCACCCCTGTTCCCGGGTTGCTGCTCGATCTCGCCACACTGCCGCTGACCATGGGCGAGGACCTTGTGGGCCGATTGCGCAGCCTGCCCACGTTCTTCGAGACGCTGACCCGGCGCCATCGGGACGGCGTGGCCGCCGGGCTGCTCCCGGTCGCACACCTCGTGGTGGCCGCCGTGAAGCAGCTCGACGACCAGCTCGCCGACCTCGGCACGCTGCGCCGGTCGGCTGAGGGTGCGCTCGGCGACCGCTGCGACGAGATCCTCCGAGAGGTTGTCGCCCCAGCGATCCGGGCCTACCGCGACGTGCTGACCGGCGAACTCCTCCCACGTGGCCGCGACGCCGACCACGCCGGGGTGTGTTGGCTGCCCGGCGGGGAGATCCGGTACGCGGCCGCCGTGCGCGGACACACCACGACGGGCCTTTCGCCGGACGAACTGCACCGGATCGGTCTCTCACTCGTCGCCGAGCTCGGCGAGGAGTACGCGGCGCTCGGCCCGGCGGTGTTCGGGACTTCGAGGCTGAGCGAGATCTTCGCGCGGTTGCGGGGCGACCTGACGCTCCGGTTCCGCACCGGGGAGGAGATGCTCCTCGCGGCCCGCGACGCGGTAGGGCGGGCAACGGCGGCCGCATCTGGTTGGTTCGCCGCCATGCCTTCGTCGGAGTGCGAGGTGGCCGCGTACCCGCCTACGAGCTCGTCCCGTGTTCCCTCCGCCTATCTGGTCGGCAGCCTCGACGGTGCCCGGCCGGGCACCTACTTCGTGAACACGAGGAGCCCCGCCGATGTCCCGAGGCACAAGGCGCAGGTCACGGCGTTCCACGAGGGCGTGCCGGGTCACCACTTCGAGATGACGCTGAGCCAGGAACGCACGAACCTGCCGCTGCTGCGCCGCACCGCACAGGTCACTGCGTTCCGCGAAGGCTGGGCTCTCTACGCCGAACGGCTCGCCGACGAGATGGGTCTGTACACCGGTCCGCTCGACCGGCTCGGCATGCTCGCGATGGACTCCAACCGCGCGGCCCGGCTGGTCGTCGACACCGGGCTGCACGCCAAGGGCTGGAGCCGCCGGCGCGCGGTGGAGTACCTCCTTGCCAACACCCCGATGGCGCCGGCCCTGATCGAGTCCGAAGTGGACCGTTACCTGTCGGAGCCGGGGCAGGCCCTGGCGTACATGGTGGGCCGCCGTGAGATCGGCCGACTGCGCAACCAGGCCGATCACGTGCTCGGCAACCAGTTCGACCTTCGCGCTTTCCACACGGCAGTGCTTTCCGAGGGGCAGGTGCCGTTGTCCGTTCTCGACGAAATCGTCACCACGTGGATCGGCTCGTGTACTCCGCCGAATCCCTGAACCCAGAACGGAATTCCCGCGCACCACACGACAACGCCCGGCCGGAGGACGTCTCCCGGCCGGGCGTTGTCGTGTGCGCACAGGGATCAGGCCGCGGGCTTCACGTCCGTGGCCGGGTTGCCGTCGACGGCGGCGGTCAGCTGGGGGACGATCCGCTCGAGCGTGTAGGGCAGGCTGAGCACGCTGACGAACGACGTGGCGCTGCCGTAGGTGCTCGGGTCCTCGATGAAGACCTCGCGCTTCTGCTTCGCGACGTTCAGGCCCGAGTACAGCTTGTCCTTCGCCAGGGTCGCCTGGCCGCCCGGGATGGTGTCGACGATCCAGACCAGGGCGTCGACGTTGAGCAGGTCGGTGCGTTCCGCGCTGATGTTCGCGCCGAACTTGTCGCCGATGAGCTGGTCGAGGTTCGGGGGCAGCTTGAAGCCCAGCGAAGTCAGGATGCGCGAGCGCGGGTCCTCGCTGCCGTAGACGAAGTAGCCGTCGTACTGGGTGGCCATCAGGGCGCTCTTGCCGGCGAACTCCGGGTGCGCGGCGCGGGCCTTGGCGAACTGGTCTTCGACCCCGGCGACGAGCGCGTCGGCTTCCTTCGCCTTGCCCACGGCCTTGCCGACGGTCTTGGTCGTGTCCTGCCACGGGATGCCGTAGTCGTTGTACTGCTTGGGTTGCGCGATCGTCGGCGCGATCTTCGACAGGGTGGTGTACTGCTCGTGCGTGAGCGCCGAGTACAGGCCGATGATGAGGTCCGGCTTCAGCGCGGCGATCTTCTCGAACTGCGGCCCGTCGGCGTCCTTCAGGACGGTCGGCAGCGGTGCGTTGCCGAGCTTCGCCTTGGCCCACGGCGCGATGGCGCCGGGGAAGTTGCCGAGCCAGTCGGTGGTGCCGACGGGCACGACACCGAGCGCCAGCAGCGAGTCCTGCTCGGTCAGGCCGACGGTGACGACGCGCTGCGGCGCCTTCTCGATCGTGGTCGAGCCGTACTTGTGCTCGATGGTGACCGGGAACGCGGCGGGGTCCGTGGCGCCGGAAGTGCCGGTCGAGCCCGGTGTCGCGGGGGCGTCGGAGCCGCACGCCGTGAGGGCGTCGGCGAGCATGAGCGCCGCGGCGAGCGCCCCGGCGGTCCGGGCGCGCCCGCGCGCGGCGGACAGGAGGGAGAAGCGGGCCATCGTCGGTCCTCTCGATTAATCAGGTTTGCCTAACCTAAGTCAGACCGCCCTGTCGATGCAACCACGTCCACCGCGGCGAGCCTCACTCCGTTACCGGGTCGTCCACTCGGCGCGTCCCCGACCACGCCGCCCACAACGTCGCGTACCGGCCGTCCGCGGCGACCAGCTCGTCGTGCGTGCCCGTCTCCACGACCACGCCCGCGTCGAGCACCACGATCCGGTCCGACGCCGCCGCCTGCGTGAGCCGGTGGGCCACCACGAGCCCGGTCCGCCCCGCGAGCGCCGCCGCGGCGGCCGCCTCCAGCGTTTTCGCACCCGCGCTGCCCGCTTCGGCCGTGGCCTCGTCGAGGATCGCGACCGGCGGGTCGGCCAGCACGAGCCGCACGAGCGCGAGCTGCTGCGCCTGCGTGACGGTGAGCTGGTGCCCGCCGTCGCCGACAACCGTGTCGAGCCCCTCCGGAAGCGCCTGGGCCCACTCCAGCGCGCCGACAGTGGTCAGCGCCGCGCGAAGGTCCTCTTCGGACGCTTCGGGCCGCGCCAGCCGCAGATCGTCAGCCAGCGTGCCGCTGAAGACGTGCACCTCCTGGCTGATCAGGGCCACGGTCCGCCGCGTCTGGGCCGGGCCCAGGTCGGCGAGCGCCACGCCGCCGAGCGACACCGAACCCGAGCCCGGCTGGTGGATGCCGGCGATGAGCTTGGCCAGCGTCGTCTTGCCCGCGCCACTCGCGCCGACCAGCGCGACGCGTTCGCCGGGCGCGAGTTCGAGGTCCACCTCCCGTAGCACCGGGTGACCGTCCACATAGGAGTGCCGCAACGTGCCGGCCTTCACCGACGAGTCCACCGGCCGGGCCGGCTGCTGCGGCTCGACCGGTGCCGGCAGGTCGGCCACGCCGATCAGCCGCGCGAGGCTCGCCGCGGCCGCCTGCGCGTCGTCGACGAGCGCGAGCGCCGTGTTGATCGGACCGAAGAGGCTGTGGAAGTACAGCGCCGCCGCGGTGGCGACACCGACCCTCGCGAGGTCCGCCCCCACGAGCAGGTAACCCGCCGCCAGCACGGCCGAGAGCCCGATGAACTCCGCGAGGTTCAGCCGGCCGAAGAACCGCGTGACCAGGCGGATCCCGCGCAGCGCCAGCTCGACCGCGCCGTCCGAACGCTGACGCACTCGCTCCACGTGCTCGTCGGCCAGCCGGAACGCGCGCACGGTCTTGGCACCGCCGATCGTGTCGAGCAATTGTTGTTGCTGCGCACCGACGGCGGCCCGCTGCGCCGCGTAGAGCGGCTTCGCCTGCCGGACGTACCAGCGCACGGTGTGCAGCTGGATCGGCACGGCGAGCAGGGCCGCGAGGAGGAACCGCCAGTCGAGCACGGCCATGGCCACGAGCGTCAGCACGATCGTGAGCACTGACCGGCCCAGCTCGGGCAGCGCCTCGCGCACGGCCTCCGCGACGACCGACACGTCGTTGGTCACGCGCGTGGTGAGGTCGCCGGAACCGGCCTTCTCGACCTGTTCGAGCGGCAGGCCCAGCACGCGGTCCACGAACCGCTCACGCAGATCCGCCAGCATCGTCTCGCCGAGGCGCGCGAGCATCGAGGTCCCGATGGCCGTGGCGATCGCCGACGCGACCGCCACGAGCACGAGCTCCACTACCGGCGTCACGAGGTCCGTGGCCGGGCGGTGCTGCGCGACGATGTCGACGACGCGGCCCAGCAGTGGCGCGGTGAGCAGGCCGACGGCCGTGGCGGCCACGACGAAGGCGAACGACCCGGCGGCGCGCGCCTTCGAGCGGCGCAGCAGTTCGCCCAGTACAGCGCGGATGCGGTGCCCGTCCGCGGTCGGGAGCAGTTCGCGGGTGCTCACGAGAGCACCGCCGCGCGGTAGTCGGCGCGCCCGCGCACGAGGCCGGCGTGCTCGCCTTCGGCGACCACGCGTCCTTCCTCGAGCAGCACCACGCGGTCGGTGGCCGCGAGCAGAGCCGGGCTGGTCGTCACCACGATCGTGGTGCGGCCGCGGCGCAATCGGGCGATGCCTTCGGCGATCCGGGCTTCCGTGACCGTGTCGACGGCCGTGGTCGGGTCGTGCAGCACGAGCACCGGTGTGTCCGCCGCCAGCGCCCGCGCGAGCGCGACGCGTTGCCGTTGCCCGCCGGAGAGCGAGTGCCCCCGTTCGGTGACGGCCGTGGCCGTGCCGGAGGGCAGCGTGCTCGCCACCTCGTCGGCGGCCGCGGCCGCCAGCACTCCATCCGGCACCGCCGGGCCATCCGCTCGCACGTTCTCCTCCAGGGTTCCTTCGAACAGATCGGCGTCGTGGGCGGCCACGAGCACCACCTCCCGCACGCGGTCCGGGTCCACAGTGGACAGATCGACCGCGTCGACGCGCACCATGCCCGCACCGGGGTCGGTGAAGCGGCCGAGGCAGTCGAGCAGGTCGGTGGCCGTGGCCGGGTCGGCGGTGACGACCCCCAGCAGCTGTCCGGCGGGCACGGACAGGTCCAGCTCCCGCAGCTTTCCGTGCGTCACACGGGAAAGCTCGATTCCGCCCGCGGCCGGCGCCGGCAGCGACGCGCTGCCCTCCGGCACGGCGAGCGGGGAGTTCAGCACGGTCGCGACGCGCCCGGCCGACGCGCGACCCTGCGCGAACTGGCCGTTGACCCACGCGAAGATCGAGAACGGCGTCTGCAGGAACTGCGCGAGCCCGACCGCCGCGACGAGGTCGCCGACGCTGATGTCGCCGTTGGCCGCCAGGTTCCCGCCGACGAGCGCCACCAGCGCGATGAAGATGCCCGTCAACGCGAGCAGCGCACCGTTGTGCCAGGCCTGCGCGCGGGCGGCGCGCACGGTGGCCAGCAACGAATCCCGGCTGGTGCGGCGATACCGGTCGACGGCGGCCGGTTCGGCGCCGATGCCCTTGAGCACCCGCAGCCCCGCCACCAGGTCGGCCGCGACGCCTGACGCGTGCGCCGCCCGCTCCTGCTCCACCTCGCTGCGCTTCTCCAGCGGCTTGCCGATCAGGTGGGCGAGCAACAGCAACGGGGGAGTGCCGAGCAGCACCAGCAGGCCGAGCGGCACCGACATCCGCAGCAGCGCGACCGCGCTGACCACGAGGCCCGCCAGCGCCGAGATCCCGAACGGCACCGTCGCGTTGATCATCCCGACGCGGCGAGCGTCCGACGTCCCGATGCTGGCCAGCTCACCCGCGAGCGCCCCCGTTTCGGTGCCGCCCCGCGAATGCAGCACGCGCCGCGAGAGCGAGAGCCGGATGTCGTGCGCCGCGCGCTCGGCGGCGCGTTCCGCGGCCCGCGCGCCGAAGCGGTAGCTGTAGGACAGCACCAGGAACACCACCGCCAGCACCCCCAGCCAGGTGAGCAGCGTGAGCACGGAGCTGTCGGCCACGGCGTGATCGATGACCACGCCGATCACCACGGGCACCAGGGCTTCACCCCCTTGGTGCGCGGCGGCGAGAACGGACGAGAGCGTCACGGCCCCCCGCTGTCCGGAGATCGCGTGCCGCAGCACGTCCCGCCCGGTCGTCGCTGCAGCCGTCGTCACCGGCGCCCTCCCTTTCGCTCCACCTGCTCAGCGTGCCGCCTGCACCGCGACTTGATAGGTAAGGCTAGTCTAAGAAACGCCCGCGAAGGAGTGCCCGGTCCCCAGGAGGTGTCGGTGGTCGTCAGCGTCAGCCCACCCGTGGCGGCGGGGCCATCCGCGCACCGGGGGCGGGCTCGAACCCTGCGCGGCGGCGGCCTGGTGTGCGCCGTCGCGCTGCTCGTGCTGATCATGCTTGTCAGCCTCTGGGTGGGCTCGAAGAGCATCCCGTTCGGCTCGACCTGGTCGGTGCTCTGGCACAACGACGGCAGCGCCGACGCGGTCATCATCCACGACCAGCGCCTGCCGCGGACGCTGCTCGGCGCCCTCGTCGGCGCCGCCCTCGGGCTCGCCGGCGCGGTGATGCAGGCGCTCACGCGCAACCCGCTCGCCGACCCGGGCCTGCTCGGGGTGAACAACGGCGCGGCCGCCGCGGTGGTCTCGGCCATCGCGTTCACCGGCGTCACGACCGTCCTCGGCTACGTGTGGTTCGCGTTCCTCGGCGCCGCGGTCGCTTCGGTGGTGGTCTACCTGCTCGGCACGGCCGGGCGTGGCGGCGCGACGCCCGACCGGCTCGTGATGTCGGGCGCGGCGCTCACCGCGGTGCTGCAGGCCTACATCGGTGCGGTGCTGCTCATCAACCCCGACACGTTCAACCAGTTCCGGTTCTGGAACGTCGGCTCGCTCAGCGGCCGGCGCGCGGACGTGCTGGTGCAGGTGTCGCCGTTCATCGCGATCGGCTTCGTGCTGGCGCTGCTGCTCGCGCGGCCGCTGAACGTGCTCGCGCTGGGCGAGCAGACCGGCAAGGCGCTCGGTGCGCGCATCGGCCGCACGCGGGTTCTGGGCGCGATCGCGGTCACCCTGCTGTGCGGCGCTTCGACGGCGGCCATCGGGCCGATCGCGTTCATCGGCCTGGCGGTGCCGCAGGCGGTGCGGATCCTGGTGGGTCCGGACCAGCGGTGGGTGCTGCCGTACTCGATGATCCTGTCGCCGGTGCTGCTGATCGGGTCCGACGTGATCGGCCGCATCCTCAACCCGCCGGAGGAGCTGCAGGTGGGCATCGTGACGGCGGTCCTCGGCGCGCCGGTGTTCATCGCCCTGTGCCGGCGGCGGAAGCTGGCGCGCCTGTGACCGCGATCGAGGAACGGCCCGTCCGGGTGCGGCGGGTTTCGCTGCGCGTGACACCGCGCGCGTTGGTGGTGAGCATCGTGCTCGCCGTGGTGCTGTTGGTGCTCAGCGCCGTCAGCATGACGACGGGTGACTACCCGCTGTCGGTGCTCGACGTCGTGAAGACGCTCTTCGGCTTCGGCGACGCGGGCACGGAGTTCATCGTGACCACGCTGCGGCTGCCGCGGCTGCTGCTCGCGATCCTGGTCGGCGCGGCGCTCGCGGTGAGCGGAGGCGTGCTGCAGAGCCTGTCGGCCAACCCGCTCGGCAGCCCGGACGTCATCGGCTTCACCGAGGGGTCGGCGACCGGCGCGCTGCTCGTGATCGTGCTGGCGCACGGCGGTTCCGGCGAAGTGGCGCTCGGCGCGCTCGTCGGCGGGATGCTCACGGCGCTGGCCGTCGGGCTGCTCGCCTACCGGCGCGGGCTGCAGGGGTTCCGGATGATCCTGGTCGGCATCGGCGTCGCCGCTATGCTCACGGCCGCGAACTCGTACCTGATCACGCGGGCTTCGCTGCAGGACGCGTACGCCGCGCAGGCGTGGCTCGTCGGCGGCCTCAACGGTCGCGGGTGGGACGAGATCTGGCCGGTCGCGATCGCCGTGGTGGTGCTGCTGCCGCTCGCGTTCGGCTACGGCCGCCGGCTCGCGCTGCTGGAGATGGGCGACGACTCGGCCAAGGGGCTCGGCGTGCCGGTGGAGCGCAGCCGGGCGGTGCTGCTCGCGGTGGCCGTGACGCTGTGCGCGATCGCCACCGCCGCGACGGGACCCATCGCGTTCGTCGCGCTCGCCGCGCCACAGCTGGCGAAACGGCTGGCGCGCTCGGCGAAACCGGCGCTCGTGTCGTCGGCATTGATGGGCGCGCTGCTGCTCGTGGCCAGCGACCTGGTGACGCGCCTGGTGTTCGGTGAGGAAGGGCTGCCGGTCGGCATCGCGACCGGCGCGATCGGCGGTCTCTACCTGATGTGGCTGCTGTCGAGCCAGTGGCGGCGCAACCGCGGCTGATCCTCAGACGGGCTGCTCGATCGGCGCCGGCTCGCCGAACCGGGCGAGCGCGAGCGCCGCGGTGACCGCGAGCACGAACCCGGCGACGGCCACGATCACGAAGCCGGGCCGCGTGCGGTCGCCGAGCAGCACGACGCCGATGAGCGAGGGCAGCACCGTCTCGCCGAGCACCATCATCGCGGTCGACGTGGTCACGCTGCCGCGCTGCAACGCCGTGGCGTAGAACAGCATCGCCATGCCGCCGGAGACGGCGACGATGTAGAGCGCCGGGTCGGTGAGCAGGTCGAGCGGGGCGAGGCTCGGGATGATGCGGCCGGCCACGGCGACCAGCCCGAAGCACAGGCCCGCGATCAGGCCCAGCGCCGGCGTCCGGACGCGGCGCCCGGCCTTGCCCGCCGCGATCCCGGCCAGCCCGAGCACGACCACCGCGCCCGCGAGCGCCAGCCGGAAGCCCAGGCCCACCTGGTCCGAACCTTCGCTCTGCGCCGACGAACCCAGCAACGCGAGCCCCGCGCAGACGACGACCACGGCCGCCCACTCGCGCGCCCCGAGCCGCACGCCGAACACCCGAGCGGCCACGGCCGTCACCGCCAGGCTCGCGGCCTGCGTGGCCTGCACGACGAACAACGGCAACACGTGCAGGGCGGCGATCTGCGCGACGAACCCGAGCACGTCCAGCCCCAGGCCCGCCACGTACTTCCACTGCCGCAGCACCCGCAGCAGCAACCGCGGGTCGACTCCCGCACCCGCGTCGGGCGTCGCTTTCGCCGCCACGGCCTGCATCACCGAAGCGACGCCGTACGCCACGGCCGAGAGCAGCGCACAGAGCAGTCCCCACACCATGACCGACACCCTATTCCGGGTGCTCGCGCGGAGGTCAGGCTGTTCACCCGGCGGGTGTGCGGTCCCGTTCGGACAGGGCCGGTCAGGCCAGTTCCAGCAGGATGCCGTCCTCGGATTCGCGACCGCCGGGGCCGTGGATGCGGATGATGTCGACGATCGCGTCGAACAGAGTCGGGCCCTCGCCGCGTTGGGCGGCGGCGATCCTGGCGGCGACGGCGGAGCGGTTGTCCGGGTGGCAGACCAGGAGATTTTCTTCCAGCCAGTGGACTGTCGCCTCGTATCCGAGCGCGCGGCGAGACACGTCCGAGTCGAGCCAGCGCAGGACCCAGCCGCCGTCCGGGGTGCCGAAGCCGCCCCGGAGCACGTCGTTGAAGGCGTCCAGGCTCCCACGCCAGCGGTAGCCGTCGAGCAGGCGCGAAAACTCGCGGACGAAGCCCGCGAAGTCGGAAAAACGGGATCCGTCGACGAGCAACACCGGAAGGTCCTCGTCGTTGCCGGTCATGGTGCCAGCATGGCATGACCCGCGTTGCTGGGTTCCCGTCATGTCGAACACGAGTTCGAAGGTCGAGCGAGCGTGAAACGCCGTGAAGGGCGCTACCCCGCAACGGGAAGAGCGCCCTTCACGGTTCTCACCGGGTTCAGAGCGAGGCGTAGAGCGCCCGCTCGAAATCCGCGTACATCTGGAGCTGCCCCGGCGGGACGAACGGCAACGACTGCGAGTAGATCGCGCCGGTGACGCCGCTGGCCGGGTCGACCCAGAAGTGCGAGTTGCACAGTCCTGCCCACGCACCGCTGCCGGGTGCGCGCATGCCCGGCTGCTGCGCCGTGGTGAGCACCAGGCCCCAGCCCCACTTGAGGCCCGGGCCGAGGTCGAGGTCGTGCGTCGAGGCCGGGTCCGCGGTCGGGATGTGCGCCGGGAACTCGATCTCGCCCACCTGATTGGTGAACGCCTCGTCCACAGTGGACTTCCGAAGCACCTCGACCCCGTCGAGCGTGCCGCCGCCGAGCAACATGCGCTGGAACTTCAGGTAGTCGCGCGGTGTGGAGTAGAGCCCGTGGCCGGCGGTGTAGTACTCGGGCTCGGTCGGCAGGTCGATCTCCGTGACCGCCCAGGTGCGGTCCTTATCCTGCACGTGGACGGGCACCAGGTTGGCTCGCTGCTCGGCGCTCGGGACGAACGTCGTCTCCGCCATGCCGAGCGGGCCGGTGATGTTCTCCTTGAGGTAGACGTCGAGCGACTTGCCGGACGCGGCCTCGACGACCCGGCCGAGCCAGTCGGTGTTGATGCCGTACTCGAATGTCGTGCCCGGGTCGGCCACCATCGGCGCGTCGAAGATCACGGTCTTGCCGGCCAGCACGTTCGGTGTGCCGGTGGCCTGCTCCCACTTGAGGATGTCGGCGTTCCAGAACCAGTAGCTCAGGCCGCTCGTGTGCGTCACCAGCTGTGCGACAGTCGCACGGCTCGCGGGTGGGCGCAGCACCGGGTTTTCGCCGTCGAAGCCCTCCAGCACCTGGACATCGGCGAACTCGGGCCGGTAGGTGTCGATGGGGGCGTCGAACTCGAGCTCGCCGCGGTCGCGCAGCTGCAGCGCGGCCACGGTGCCCACCATCTTGGTCATGGACATGATCCGGAAGTGCGAGTCGGCCGAGACCGGCTCCGGCGCCCCCGCGGCACGGGGTCCGGCCGCGCCTTCGTAGATGATGCCGTCACGATCCGCCGCGACGGCGACGACGTTGGGCGCGTGCCCAGCGCCGACCGCGTCTCGTAGCACTCGGTCCATAGCCGAGGTGTCGATCGTCGAAGTCGAGCTCACCGTTGAGTTCCCCTCATCACGTGTTGTGAGTCCTGCCGGAACGACGGCCGCGGATGCGCCGCCACCAATTGCGCGCTCGCGAACGGAGCGTGCCTGCCACCAGGACGATGGCGCTCGGGGCCCCGGCGGGGCGGCGGGTGCCCCGCGGAACCGCGGTCTTCTCCACCGCCACCCGTGAACTGCTCGAACATCCGCCGGCCGACGTCGCCGGCGAGTGCCCGGCCGAACTGGGCGATCCGCCCGGTGAGGTAAAGGCAGTGGTGGCCCGCAGCCGCGCCCCGTCTGGCTGGTTCCTCAGCGACCAGCACGATGCCGGCCTGCGTCCGGCCGCCGGCTTCCTCGCCCTGGGCCGACGACGCGGAACCTGTGTGCGCCGGCGTACGAGAGCCGGATCGGGCCGACGGCCACCCGCGCCCGGCCGCGGTAGCGGTCGTCGCCGAGGTGCTTGGTGAGCTCCGCGCCAGGACCGGGCGAGGAAGCGTCATCACCGCTTTCCCCTCGTCGCGAAACGGTACGCGCGCGCCGGCTCCCGCGCACCCAGTGCGGACAGCAGCCGGCGCCGGTAGGCGGGCGAGCCGTGCGGTTCCCCGGCGGTGTCGACGAGCTCGCCGGCGGGCGTCGCCGCCGGTTCGGCGAGGGCGTCCGCGTCGCCTCCGGCTACGCACACCATCACGGTGACATCGCGCGTGACTGCCCGGTCGGACCGACCGAAGGCCGTCAGCACGGCCTCCTCCACCTGCCCACCGGACACCGGGCCCGGATCGCGACGCCGGCGAGCGCGAAGTCCCCGTGGCGCCGGGCGACCTCGGCGAACGCGAAGCCCTCCCACGCACGCGGCAGCGAGAACCGGACGGCGGCGAGCACGTCCTCAGGGCCGAGGTCGCTCGACTGCGGACCGTTGAAAAACCGGGGGTGAACAAACTTCTCACCACCGCTGGGTCCGACCTCAACCGGCGAAAAGCTCGGCATCGCGCTCCCACGTCACCGACGTGGCCCACCCCGGGCCGACGGTTCGGTTACCGCGATCTCGGCGCGTAGCCGCGCGGTCGCGGCGTCTGGGTCACCGAGGTAGGCCAGTAGCAGGGCCTGCGGTTCGAGTACGTCGGCCCGGCCCCCTGTCGACGGACGCGGTGAAGTGGGCAACAGCCTGTTCGGCGCGGGCGAAAGGCGCATCCGTGATGCGGACCGGGGGTCGGCGTAGGTGACAACTACCGCGCAAAATTGGTGACGACAAGCGCGCACAGCTGCGACGAAACATCGACGTCGTGCACGCTCCTCGGTGACCTGGTCCGCGTTGTAGACTCCGCAGCCATGTCGAACACGAGTTCGAAGGTCGAGCGTGCCTGGCCCGACCCGCTGAGCGGCGACGAAATGACCGTCCAGCTGCGGTTTCTCGGGTTCCTGCGGGCGACCGCGGTGAACAAGGTCGCGGGCCTCACCCGGGAGCAAGCGGTCGCGACGCCGTTGCCGAGCTCGCCGCGGATGAGTGCGCTCGGGGTGGTGAAGCACCTGACGGCCGTCGAACGGTGGTGGCTCTCGATCGAGGCCGGTGGCTCCGACGCGCCGTCGTTGTGGCCGGGTTCGCCGGACCCGAGCTGGGACCTGGCCACCGGCGACGACCCGGCGTCGATGGTCGCCGCCTACCGCGCTGAGTGGGAGCGGTCGGCTGTCGCGCTCGCGGGTCTCACGCCCGAGGAGCGGACACGCCGGGGCGGGGAGTTCACCGTGCGGTGGGTGCTGGCCCACGTCGTGCAGGAGACCGCCCGCCACGTCGGCCACCTCGACGCGCTGCGCGAGCTGGCGGACGGAGACGTGGGGGAGTGAGCCGATAGGCTGCCTGCATGGCAGACCAGCTGTATTTCCGCCAACTGCTCGCCGGCCGGGATTTCGCGGTCGGGGACCCGGTCGCGACGCAGATGGTCAACTTCGCCTACCTGATCGGCGATCGCGAGTCGGGTGAGGCCGTGATCGTCGATCCGGCCTACGCGGTGGGCGACCTGGTGCAGGTGCTCTACGACGACGGCATGCGCCTGGTCGGCGTGCTCGCCACGCACCACCACCCCGACCACGTCGGCGGCGACATGATGGGCTTCTCGCTGCCCGGCATCGCCGAGCTGCTCGCGATCCAGCAAGTACCGATCCACGTCAACACCGAAGAGACCGAGTGGGTCCGCCGCGTCACAGGCGTGTCCGGCACCGACCTGCGCGCGCACGACCACGACGACGTGCTCAGCGTCGGCGCGATCGACATCCGGCTCCTGCACACGCCCGGCCACACGCCGGGCAGCCAGTGCTTCCTCGTCGGCGACCGGCTCGTCTCGGGCGACACGCTGTTCCTCGAGGGCTGCGGCCGCACCGACTTCCCCGGCGGCGACGCCGACGCGATCTACCGCAGCCTCCAGTGGCTCGCGACGCTGCCCGGCGACCCCGTCGTCTACCCGGGGCACCAGTACTCGGCCGAGCCGTCGGCCGCGCTGTCACACGTGAAGGACACGAACTTCGTGTTCCGGCCGCGTTCGCTCGACGAGTGGCACCGGATGTTCGGCGCCTGAGGCCGTCCCACTCCTCGGATCTCCCGCGCCGTTCTGAGCGGGCACAAGCGGAACAAGCGCCGCGCCGGTTCCAGTGCCTGGGAGCCGGCGCGGGCTTTGTTGACGCGGTCCGCCGGATCGGGTGAAGCTCGGGGCATGAACCTCGGCGCGCTGCTCGTGAGCCGCCTGCACGTCGACCTCCGGCAGCAGGCGAGCGCGATCTGCCGTCCGCGCTGAGCGGTTCCCCTTTCCCTGTAGCAAAAACCCGTACCCGGGAGAAATCCGTGTCGATTTCCACCACGGGTGTGCTGACGCGCGCCCGAAAATCCGAAGCCACCGGGCCGCCGAGGCCCGCGCAACAGCCGTCCCGGCGCCGAGTTTCCCTCCGCCGCTGGATCAGCCCGGTGGTGCTCGTGGCCGCGTGGCAGCTCGCGAGCTCCACCGGCGTGCTGCCGCCAGAGAAGCTCAGCGCCCCGTGGACGGTGCTGACCAGCGCGTTCGACCTCGCCCGCACCGGTGAACTGGGCAACGCGTTCGTCGTTTCGCTCGGCCGGGTCGGGGCGGGGTTCGCGATTGGCGCCGTCGCCGGCGTGCTGCTCGGGATCGTCGCCGGGCTGTCGCGGTGGGGCGAGGCGCTGGTCGACCCGCCCGTGCAGATGCTGCGGACGCTGCCGTTCCTCGGGCTGATCCCGTTGTTCATCCTGTGGTTCGGGATCGGCGAGGAGACGAAGATCGTGCTCGTGGCCCTCGGGGTCGCGTTCCCGCTCTACCTCAATGTCCACTCGGGAATCCGCACGGCCGACGCCCGGCTGGTCGAAGCCGCGCGGGCACTGGGATTCACGCGGGGCGAACGGCTGTGGCACGTGATCCTGCCCGGCGCGCTGCCGCAGGCGCTGGTCGGGCTGCGGCAGTCGCTCGGGCTCGCGTGGCTGGCGCTGATCGTCGGCGAGACCGTGAACGCCGACGCCGGCTTGGGCTACCTGATCAACAACGCCCGTGAGTTCCTGCGCACGGACGTCGTGGTGGTCGGCCTGATCGTCTACGCGATCCTCGGCCTCGCGACCGACGCGCTGGTGCGGGTTCTGGAACGGAGGGCGCTGCGATGGCTGGTCCCGTGACGCCGGTGGTCGCGGTGCGCGACCTGACGAAACGGTTCGGCGAGCGCACTGTCCTCGAGGGACTCGAGCTCGAGATCGGCCGCGGCGAGTTCGTCGCGCTGCTCGGCCGCAGCGGCTCGGGCAAGTCGACGCTGCTGCGCGTCCTTGCCGGGCTCGACACGGAAATCGACGGCACCGCGCGCGTCGAGGGCACCGTGTCGGTCGCGTTCCAGCAGCCGCGCCTGCTGCCGTGGCGCAAGGTCTGGCGCAACGTCGTGCTCGGCCTGCGCCGCGACGGCGAGAACCGCTCGCGCGACCGCCGTGTCGCCGAGCAGGCGCTGGAAGAAGTAAGGCTGTCCGGGCACGAGGACGACTGGCCGCTGACGCTGTCCGGCGGTGAGGCACAACGGGTTTCACTCGCCCGCGCGCTCGTGCGCGAGCCGGACCTGCTGCTGCTCGACGAACCGTTCGGCGCGCTCGACGCGCTGACCCGCCTCGCGATGCACCGGCTCGTCGAACGGCTGTGGCGCACGCACGAACCCGCGGTGCTGCTCGTGACCCACGACGTCGACGAGGCCCTGCTGCTCGCCGACCGCGTGCTGGTCCTCGACGAGGGCCGCATCGTCTCCGAACACGTCCTCGGCCACGTGCGGCCGAGGACGGCCACCGACCACGCCGACGTGCGCTCACGCGTGCTGGCCGACCTGGGAGTGACCGAAGGTGCACCTGCGTAACCCTGCCCGCAAAACCGCACTCGCGCTGGCCGTGGCCGTAGCGCTCGGCGGGCTCACCGCCTGCTCGTCCTCCGGGGCGGCGACCGGACCCGCTCCCGTGCCCGCCCCCGTTTCGGCGGCCGACCTGGCGAAGGTGACGCTGCGCGTCGGCGACCAGAAGGGTGGCGTGAAGTCACTGCTCACGGCGGCGAACCTGCTGTCCGACGTGCCTTACCGCATCGAGTGGTCCACGTTCACCTCCGGCCCGCCGCTGCTGGAGGCGGCCTCGGCCGGCGCGATCGACGTCGGCCGCGTCGGCAACACCCCGCCCCTCTTCGCGGCCGCGGCGAAAGCGAAGATCTCAGTGGTCAGCGTCGCGAAGAGCAACGTCGAGCGCGAGGCCATCCTGGTGCCGCCGGACTCGCCGCTGAAGGACGTGGCTTCCTTGCGGGGCAAGACGATCGCGGTGTCGAAGGGCAGCTCCGCCCACGGGCAGCTGCTGAACACGCTCAAGCGCGCGGGAATGTCCACCAAAGACGTGAAGCTGTCGTTCCTTCAGCCGTCGGAGGCGTACGCGGCGTTCACCCAGCACCAGGTGGACGCGTGGGCGATCTGGGACCCCTACACGGCTCAGGCGCAGCTCGACGCACACGCCCGCGTGCTCTCCGACGGGCGTGGCAGCTCCAACGGCCTCGCGTTCGAAACCGCGAGCACCGCCGCACTCGCCGATCCGGGACGCAACTCCGCCATCCGGGACTTCGTGAAGCGCGTGGTCAAGGCGCAGCTGTGGGCGAACACCCACCGCGACGCGTGGGCGAAGGCGTGGGCCGCCGAGACGGGCCTGGAGCCCGCTGTGGCGCAGAAGGCTGTGTCCGCCGGGCGCGACGAGCCGATCCCGCTCGACGACTCGGTCGTCGCGTCGGAGCAGCAGCTCGCCGACGCCTTCACCGAAGACGGCACCCTGCCGGGGAAGGTCGATTTCGCGGCGTTCGCCGACCGCCGCTACGGGCCTGACATCGAAGCCGTGAGGAGCAACGGATGAGCCTGAAACTGCACTGGTTCCTGCCGACGAGCGGCGACGGTCGCACGATCGTGGAACGCTTCCACGCCAACAAGTCCCTGGGCCGAGCCGCGCAGCGACCGGCGGATGTCGACTACCTCGCCCAGATCGCGCGGGCAGCCGAGCAGCTCGGATTCGAGGGCGTGCTCACGCCCACCGGCACGTGGTGCGAGGACGCGTGGCTCACCACGGCCGCGCTGATCCGCGAGACGCGCCGGCTCAAGTTCCTCGTCGCGTTCCGGCCCGGCGTCATCTCGCCGACGCTGGCGGCGCAGATGGCGGGCACCTTCCAGCGCTTGTCGTCGGGCCGGGTGCTGCTCAACATCGTGACCGGCGGCGACGCGGTGGAGCAGCGCCGCTTCGGCGACTGGCACGACCACGACGCCCGCTATGCCCGCACCGACGAGTTCCTCACGATCGTGCGCGGCGTGTGGTCGGGCCGCCCGTTCGACTTCTCCGGCGAGCACCTGGAGGTCGCGGGTGCGACGACGCTGGCCGCGCCCGATCCGGTGCCACCGCTGTACTTCGGCGGCTCGTCGCCCGCCGCGCTGCCGGTGGCCGCGCGCCACGCCGACGTCTACCTGACGTGGGGCGAGCCGCCTGCGCAAGTCGCGGAGAAGATCGGGAAGGTGCGCGCGCTGGCCGCGGCCGAAGGCCGGACCGTCCGGTTCGGCGTCCGCCTGCACACCATCGCGCGCGATACGTCGGCCGAGGCGTGGGCCGAAGCGCAGCGCCTGCTCGACGCGCTCGACCCCGCGCAGGTCGCGCAGGCACAGGCCCAGCTCGCCGCCAGTGAGTCGGAGGGCCAGCGCCGCATGGTCGCGTTGCACGGCGGCCGGCTCGACGCGGGTGCGCGCGGGCTCGAGATCCACCCGCACCTGTGGGCCGGCATCGGCCTCGTGCGCGGCGGCGCGGGCACCGCGCTGGTCGGCAGCCACGAGGAGATCGCCGACCTCATCGAGGAGTACCACGCGGTGGGCGTCTCGGAGTTCGTGCTGTCCGGCTACCCGCACCTGGAGGAGGCGTACTGGTTCGGCGAGGGCGTGCGGCCGGCGCTGGCCCGCCGCGGTCTGCTGGCCGACGAGCCTGTGTTGCGGTTCGAGGAAGAGCTCGCGCAACGGAGTGGCGGCCCAGTAGGTCACGTCCAGCGGGTCGAGGCGTAGACCACCACGTTGTCGCGATAGGACCGGGCGGCGGCGTCGAAGGCGCCGCCGCAGGTGATCAGGCGCAGCGCGGCGCCCGGGGCGGGGCCGTATACGGCGTCGGTCGGGAAGGCGTCCTTCGGGTAGCGCTGCACGGCGTCGACGACGAAGCGGGCGGCGCCACCGTCGGAGCGTTCGACGCGGACCTCGTCTCCGGGCTGAAGCTCGCGCAGGCGGAAGAACGGCGCCGGGCCGGACCGGGAGTCCACGTGGGCGGCGATGACCGCCGGCCCGGGGTCACCCGGTGCCGGGCCGGCGGCGTACCAGCCGACGTCGGCGAAGCTCTCCGGCGCCTGCAGCTCGTGCGCCGGGCCGAGGGCGAGCGGGACCAGATCGCGCACGTCGACCCCGATCGCCGGGATCGTCAGGCGGACCGGGCTCACGCTCGCCGCGGGAGGCAGCGGCCCGACGCTGCCGGCCGGTTCGGTGGCTGTTGCCGCAGGAGGGGAGACGGAGGTCGTCGGGGGGACCACTGTGGACGGTGCGGGTGTGCACGCGGCGCAGACCAGCGCGACCGCGCAGCATACCCGGATCAGGTCAGCGCGCACGGCCTTCCCGAATCCGCCGGACCAGCGGCGTGAGCACCAGCACGAGCAGGAACACCGCGACTCCGCCCGCGAACCACGGTTCGGCGTGGTCGCCGCCGGACGCCGTGCCGCCGCCCCCGGTCTCGACGCCGAGCTTCGGCGGGTTCGGCAGGTTGGCGCCGTCGGAGATCGGGGTCGCCTTCAGCGTTCCGTTGTCCTGGGTCACGAGCAACGTGGTCGACGAACCGGCCGCCACGGGGACGTCGGCGTTCGCCTTGACACTGCCGCTCGTCAGCTGGAGGGGCACGGTGCCCTCCGGCACTTCGGCGTACGGCGTGGTGTCGCCGTAGGCCGCGTTCGTGGCGAGCGTCATGCCGTCCGGCCCGCCGACGCTCACCGGCGCGGGGGTCGCCGACCCCTCGACCACGCGTACGCGGCCCTTGCCCGCGCCCGGCGCGGTGAGATCGTCGGTCACGAGGGCGCCGTGCAGCGTCCCGTCCGGACCGTTCTCGAACACCAGCAGCGAGTATGCGGTCTGCTGTGCCACGGAGATCGTCGCGCTGAGCGCGGGCGCGGTCGTCGGCGCGGCGTCGGCGGGCCGCATCGAGAGCGTGTACTGGCCCGGGTCCAGCGACGAGTACGGCGTGACGGCGCCATAGCCCGCCTTGCGGATCACCACCTTCTCGGGCTGTCCGAACGGCGCGAAGTAGATGTCGACCGGCGGCACACCCGGCGACAGGTGCCCGACGCGGATCCAGCCGACGCCGGGTCCGGGGCCGGTGGCCGCTCCCGCGGTGGGAGTGGTCGTGAGCAGCAGCAGCGCGGCGGCCGCGAGGAGACCGGTGGGTCTGAAAAGGGTTCGAAGGCGCATCGGAGGTGACCTTTCGGAGGATCAGGGTGCGGTGAAGGAGGTGAGCAGGCCGGGCGGGGCGAACGGCGGGTAGCTGACGAGCACGCCGCCGGCCGTCCGCACGACCGAGGCCGGGCGGAACACGGCGCGCTGCCCGGCGTAGAACCGGGAGGCCGCGTCGTCGGCGCCGGTGACGAGCACCTGCCGGCGCGGCTGTCCCGCCGCGTCCTCGCCGGGCACGGGCGGGAACGCCGCGATCCGCACCGGCTGCTGCGACGCGAACGCCGCCAGCGTCGAGATCAGCCGGGGATCGAGATCGCCCCGGCCGAGCACGGCACGCGTTTCCGGCACGCAGTTGATGCGCCCGGACCTGGTGAGCGCGGCACCCGCGTGGGCCCGCGCGGTCTTCTCGCCGTTCTCGTCCGGCACGAGCACGGGCGACCCGAGCCGGGCGACGGTGACCTGTCCCGCGCCGCTGCCGAAGACCGCGGCCGCGTCGGGGGAGTCCACTGTGGAGGACTGGGCCAGTGCCGGTGGGGTGAGCGCGGCCCAGTCCGGTGGCGGGTTCGCGGCGGCCGTCGTGACGAGCAGGCCGGTCGGCCAGCCGCCCGCCGCGAGCGTGGTCCAGGTGGCGTCGTCGACGAGCACGCGGGAGCCCGCCGCGTTGGCCTGCAACCAGGTGCGGGCCTCGACCGCCGGGGCCGGGCCCGCGGGCCCGGGGCGCAGCGTGGTGAACCCGTGGGCCCAGCTCAGCGCGAACATCGCGGGCAGGACCACCACGCCCACGGCGACGCCGGCCCCGGGCCGGGCGGGCGCGCGCCGGTGCTCCGGTTCGTGGTGCGCGGAAACCACGGCGTGCGCCACCCCGGCGGCGACCAGCGGCGTGAGGGGCAGCAGCAGGGCCAGCACCGCGGTGGCCGGCAACCCGGGGACCGCGAGCAGACCGGCCACGAGGAGGCCGGACACCGCGAGCGGGCGCACCGTCGCGACGAACAGGCCGGCGATCAACGCGAGTGCCGACACCGCCGTGAGGGCCGGATCGAAAACCAGCCACTTCGGCAGGGCCGGCTCGCCGCCGGTGGCGAGGGCGGGGCGTAACCACGCGGCCAGCGGCCCGAAGGCGAGGCCAAGGCCGAGGTTCACCACCACGGCGACGAGCCCGGCCCGCGCCGGAGAACGGCGCAGCAGCAGCCAGCCCGCGGCGGGCAGGAAAAGCAGCGTCAGTGGTGAGGTCAGCACGGCGGCCAGCAGGCAGCCCGCGCCCAGCAGGTCCTGGGCAAGGCCGTGGCGGGAAGGTCCACTGTGGTCGCCGGCGGAGTCGGAAGAACGGAGAGGTGCGGCGACGAGGTACAGCCCGGCCAGCGCCCACATCACCGCGAGGTGTTCGACGACCACCACGTGCTGGAGCCCGATCGCCAGCGGCGACACGGCGAGCAGCACCGCGGCGACCACGCCCGCCCAGCGCGGAAGGCCGAGCCTGCGGGCGAGCAGCCACACCAGCACCGTCGTCACCACTGTGGCGACGATCATCGCCTCGCGCACGGCGGCGACCGGCGTCGCCGCGCGGTCGAAGGCGTGGGACGACATCGTGTACCCGGCGAGCTGCAGCTGCGCGAACGGGCTGGCGCCGGCCGTGGTCGTACCGCCGTACGCCGTGAGGTGGCCCAGCGCGTAGGCGCGGGCGACGGTCGTGGCTTCTCCGGGCAGGGAAGGCGTAGTGGCCGCGAGGTAGACCACGCGCAGACCACCGGCGAGGGCGAGCAGGCCGAGCACGAGATCGAGCGACAGCAGCCGGGTTCCGGCCGCCGCGACGGGATCGCGGCGGACCCTGGAGATCGGCGTGGGGGACCGGCCCGGGAACGTGATCCCCCAGCTCTGCTGGGCCATCCGGACGATCGTAGTTACGGAGAATCACGTGACCAGACCTGTGCCTCCGACGTCATCCGAACGGCCTAACCCTCACGTAACCCGTTGTGCGGCAAGAATTTTTCCGACCGCTCAGGTCTGGACAAACGAACGTGACAACGCGAGCGCGACCGTGCGCACTGCCGGGGCGACACGCTCCGTGCGCATCCGGGTCGCCCAGCCGGTGATGGAGATCGCCGCGACCGCCGTACCCGCCGCGTCGAGCAGGGGACTCGCGGCACAGACCACTCCGACGCCGGACTCCTCTCGTTCGAACGCCACGCCCTCGGCGTGGATGCGCGCGAGCTGACGGCGCAGCAACCCCGGTGCGGTGATGGTGCGCCGGCTGATGCGGGGGAGACCGGCGTCGATCACCCGCGCCACCAACGGTTCCGGCGAGAACGCGAGGATGGCCTTCCCGACGCCGGTGGCGTGGGCCGGGAAGCGGCCGCCGATGCGGGACGGCACATCCGGGGCGTCCGGGCCACGCAGCACGTCGAGGTAGACCACCTCGGTGCCCTCCAGCACGGCGAGGTGCACGGTGTTGCGCGTGGCCTCGCGCAGGTCGGCCAGCGACGGGCGCGCGGCCTCGACCAGACCACGGCGCCGGATCGCGAGCTGGCCGATCTCGAACAGCCGCAGCCCGAGCCGCAGCGCGGTGCCGTCGGGTTCGAGCAGGCCGTTGTCGCAGAGGTGGCGGGTCAGGCGGTGCACGGTCGTCTTCGCCAGCCCCGTCCGGCGCGCCAGCTCCGACACGCCGACGGTGTCGTCGCCCGGGCGGAAGGCACCCAGGATCGCCGCGACGCGCGAGGCGACCAGGCCTTCGCCGCCGTTCCGTCCAGTGGTACGCACCGGTTGAGTGTGCACCGTCGCGGCGAGGACCGTCGGAAAACATGGCGGAACGCAAGGTGACGGCCGCGATCGTCGGCCCCGGTAACATCGGCACGGACCTGCTCGCGAAGCTGCGGCGCAGCGAGAAGATCGACGTGCGGTACATGGTCGGCGTCGACCCGGCGTCCGACGGGCTCGCCCGCGCGGCGCGACTCGGCCTGGAGACTTCGCCGGACGGCGTCGACTGGCTCCTGCGCCAAGCCGAGCTTCCGCAGCTCGTTTTCGAGGCGACGTCGGCGAAAGCGCACCTCGCGCACGCGCCGCGCTACGCCGAAGCGGGCATCCGCTCGATCGACCTGACGCCCGCGGCCGTCGGCCCGTTCACCTGCCCCGCGGTGACGCCGCCGGACCGGCTCGACGTGCCGGACCTCAACCTCATCACCTGCGGCGGCCAGGCGACGATCCCCATCGTGCACGCCGTCGCCCGCGTGACTCCGGTGCCGTACGCGGAGATCGTCGCGTCCGTGTCCTCGCGCTCGGCCGGCCCGGGCACGCGCGCGAACATCGACGAGTTCACCGAAACCACCGCACGGGGCCTCGAAGAGGTCGGCGGCGCTGCGAAGGGCAAGGCGATCATCGTCATCAACCCGATGGACCCGCCCATGATCATGCGCGACACCGTGTTCTGCGCGGTCGGCGCCGACGCGGACTTCGCGGCGATCACCGACTCGATCCACCGCATGGTCGCCGAGGTCCGCCGGTACGTGCCCGGCTACACACTCAAAGCCGATCCGCAGTTCGACCCGCCGCGTCCCGAGTGGAACGGCGTCGCGCGAGTCGGCGTGTTCCTCGAAGTGGCGGGCAACGGCGACTACCTGCCGACCTACGCCGGCAACCTCGACATCATGACGGCCGCCGCGGCCCGTGTCGGCGACCTGGTGGCCGCGGAGCTGGTGTCGGCATGAGCGCGCCCATCCGGAACCAGCCGGCGGAGAACGCGCCGGTGCGACTGGTCGACACCACCCTGCGCGACGGCAGCCACGCCATGGCCCACCGCTTCACCGAACGCCAGGTGCGCGACACCGTCCGCGCGCTCGACGACGCCGGGATCTCGCTCATCGAGGTGACCCACGGCGACGGGCTCGGTGGTTCGACCTTCACCTACGGCTTCTCCCTCACCGACGAACGCGAGCTGATCGCCGCCGCCGTCGACGAGGCGAACCGCGCCAAGATCGCCGTGCTCCTGCTGCCCGGGCTCGGCACCGTCACCGACCTGCGCGTCGCCGCGGACCTCGGCGCCGGGGCCGCCCGCATCGCCACACACTGCACCGAAGCCGACGTTTCCGTGCAGCACTTCGGCGCGGCCCGCGACCTCGGTCTGGAAACCGTGGGATTCCTGATGCTGGCGCACATGGCGGCGCCCGAGGATCTCGCGAAGCAGGCGCGGATCATGGCCGACGCCGGCTGCCAGTGCGTCTACGTGGTCGATTCCGCCGGCGCGCTCATCCTCGAAGAAGCCGCCGTTCGCGTCGCCGCGCTCGTCGCGGAGCTGGGCGACGACGCGCAGGTCGGCTACCACGGTCACCAGAACCTCAGCTTCGGCGTCGCCAACTCCGTGCTCGCCTACCGCGCCGGCGCGCGGCAGATCGACGGTTCGCTCGCCGCCCTCGGCGCGGGCGCGGGGAACTCGCCGACGGAGGTGCTCGCGGCGACGTTCGAACGCCTCGGCGTTCCGACCGGCGTCGACAAGGACGTGCTGATGGCCGCGGCCGAGAACGTCGTGAAGAAGTACCTGACCCGGCTGCCGGTGATGGACCGCTCGTCGATCGTGCAGGGCTTCGCCGGCGTGTACTCGAGTTTCCTGCTGCACGCCGAGCGCGCGGCGGAACGCTACGGCGTGCCGGTGCACGAGATCCTGTACCGCGTCGGCGCGGAGCGCTACGTCGGCGGCCAGGAGGACATGATCATCGACATCGCGTTGCGGCTGCGGGCGGAACGCGCCCCGGCACGTTGAGCTCAGTGAGCTCAGTGATCGAACTCGTCCGCTCCGAGCACCAGCCGGACGCAGTGCGCGACGAGCCGTTCCCGGCTCACCCGCAGCGTGCCGTCGAGGTAGGCGATGAACACGTTGCTCAGCGCGCCGACCAGCCCGATCGACACCAGCTGCCGGTCGGTCTCGTCGCCGTGCGAGAGCTGTTCGCCGACGAGCGCCGCGAACGCCGGCAACAGGTGCAGGCCGCGGCGCGTCAGCGCGGGATCGGTCAGCGGCGCCAGCAACAGCACCCGCCCCTGGCGCGGGTCGTCGACCAGGAGGGCCACGAACGCCCGCACCGCGCGTTCCGCCCGCTGCCGCGGATCGGGTGCGTCGCGGATCGCGTCGACCAAAGCCTGGCGCGCCCGCTCGCCGACGTGCTCGTACACGGCCGCGACGAGCTCCTCGCGGTCGGCGAAGCTCTCGTAGAAGTAGCGCTCGGTCAGGTGGGCCTGGCGGCAGACCGCGCGCACGCTGACGGCCGCGGAGCCCTCGGTGCCGAGCAGGTCGAGGCCCGCGGCGACCAGCTGGTCCCGCCGCGCCGCCTTCCGATCGTCCAGCGTCGTGCCCGCCCACGTGCGGCCCGGCATATCCACTCCCGTAGTTGACTACGCCCGTTGTCACATCCTAACCTGACAACAGGCGTAGTCAGTTCATCGACCCGACCGCAGGAGCCGCCATGCCGGGGGAGGAGCCCGAACCGCTGGGACCGGACTCGCTCACGTGGCGCTACTTCGGCGACTGGCGGGGGCTGCTGATCGCCCTGTGGGCCGGGTCGATGCAGAACATGCACCCGGGTCTCGGCGCCGGCGTCGAGCAGCACTCGCGGTTCTTCGAGGAACGCTGGCAACGGCTGTTCCGCTCGCTCTACCCGATCGGCGGCGTGGTCTACGACGGCCCGCTCGCCCACCGGACCGCGCTCGAGGTGCGCGGGTACCACGACCGCATCAAGGGCGTTGACGCGAAAGGCCGCCGCTACCACGCGCTCGACCCGGACACGTTCTACTGGGCCCACGCCACGTTCTTCGTCAGCACGATCCTCATCGCCGACCACTTCATGGGCGGCATCGGCGAAGAGGAGAAGCGCAAGCTGTTCGACGAACACGTGAGCTGGTGGCGGATGTACGACATGACGATGCGGCCGGTCCCCGAGTCCTGGGAGGACTTCCGGCGGTACTGGAAGCACATGTGCGCCGAGGTCCTGGAGGACAACAAGGCCACGCGCGACGTTCTGGATCTGCGCGGCATCGCGAAACCGCCGAACCTGGCGTGGCTGCCCGACCTGCTGTGGCGGCCGGTCTCGATGGTGATCGCGCGGCAGTTCGTCTGGCTCACGGTCGGGCTCTACGACCCGGAGATCCGCGATCTGCTCGGCTTCACCTGGACCGCCCGCGACGAACGCCGGCACCGCTTCGCCGGGCGCGCGATCAACGCCGTGTTCTCGCTCGTCCCGCACGACCGCCGCTACCACCCGCGGGCGCGCGCCGGCCGGCGCCGGGCGAGGGGTGAGGTGGCCGCGAGCGTGCCCGTGGTCGAGACTCCACGGAGGAACCTGCCGCCCGTGGGGGAACGCGGCAAGCCGGAGCACTACTCGCCGAACATCTGAAGCACGGAGGGCCGCATGAAGCTGGGTTACCACCTCGGGTACTGGGGGAGCGGCCCGACGCCGGGCGCGCTGGAGGCGGTGGTCGAGGCCGAGCGCCTCGGGTTCGACTCGGTGTGGTCGGCGGAGGCCTACGGCTCCGACGCGTTCACCCCGCTCGCCTGGGCCGGTGCGTCGACCAGCCGCGTGAAGCTCGGCACCAACATCGTGCAGATGTCCGCGCGCACGCCCACCGCCACCGCGATGACAGCGCTGACGCTCGACCACCTCTCCGGCGGCCGGTTCGTGCTCGGGCTCGGTGCGTCGGGCCCACAGGTGGTGGAGGGCTGGTACGGCCAGCCGTACCCGAAGCCGCTGGCCCGCACCCGCGAGTACGTGGCGATCATCCGCCAGGTGCTGGCGCGCGAGGCACCCGTGACGCTCGACGGGCAGTTCTACCAGCTGCCGCTGCAAGGCGGAGCGGGGCTGGGCAAGGCGCTCAAGCCGACCGTGCACCCGCTGCGCGCCGACCTCCCGATCTACCTCGCAGCCGAAGGCCCCAAGAACGTCGCGCTGTCGGCGGAGATCTGCGACGGCTGGCTGCCGCTGTTCTTCTCGCCCAAGGCCGACGCGTTCTACCGGGCCGCGCTCGCCGAGGGGTTCGCCCGGCCGGGTGCCCGGCGCAAGCCCGAGGACTTCGAGGTGCCCGCGTCGGTGCCGGTGATCGTCCACGACGACGTGGAGGAGGCGGCGAGCTGGATCAAGCCGGCGCTCGCGTTGTACATCGGCGGCATGGGCGCCAAGGCCGTGAACTTCCACCACGACGTGTTCGCACGCCTGGGTTACGAGGAGGTGGCCGACAAGGTGCAGGAGCTCTACCTCGCCGGGCGCAAGGACGAGGCCGTCGCCGCGATCCCGACGTCGCTCGTGGAGGACACCTCGCTCGTCGGCCCGGCCGCGAAGATCCGCGAGGAGCTCGCTGCCTGGGAGGACACTGTGGTCACGACGCTGCTGCTGCGCGGCGACGCGGGGTCGCTGGCGAAGGTGGCCGAAGCCCTGTCGTGAGCAGGGCACGGGGCGAGGTCGGCCCGGTACTCGCGGTGCATTACGACGGTGGCACGATTCCCTCCGACCACTACCGGGGAACGGCGAAGATCCACTAGGTATTGCGTTCGTCGGACCGCCCTCGAGGAGGACCCTTGGCGCCGCTGCCCCGCCGGACGCGTTTCCGTTACTCGCTCGGCTCGTTCGTCACCGGCTCTTTCGGCACCGTGCCGGGCTTGCTGCTCCTGCCTTACCTCACGGACACGATGGCGGTGCCCGCCGCGGCGGCCGGCGTGATCGTGTTCGTGCCGAAGGCGTGGGACGTGGTGTTCAACCCGATCGCGGGCCGGCTGTCCGACGCGGACCTCGTGCGGACCGGCAGCCGGCGGCGGTTCCTGCTGGGCGGCGGCGTCGGCGTCGCGATCCTGTTTTTCGCGTTGTTCGCGCACCCGGGCTTCGGCAAGCCGGCGATCGACGCGACCTACGTGGTGATCGTGTTCTTCCTGTGTGCCACCGCGTACGCGTTCTTCCAGGTGCCGTTCAACGCGCTGCCGGCCGAGCTCACGGACTCGGCCGAGGAACGCACGAAGCTCACCAGCGTGCGCATCGGCGTGCTGGCCGTGGCGATCCTCGTGTCCGGCGGCGCCGCCCCGGCGATCACCGACATCCTCGAAGGCGTGGCCGGCTACCGGGTGATGGGCCTCGTGATGGCCGTGATCATCCTGCTCGCCACCCTGGGCGTCTACTTCGGTCTGCGCGGCGCGCCCGTCGGTTCGCTGCGGCCCAACGCCGTGAGCTTCAAGCAGCTGATCCGCACGATCGCGCAGTGGCGCCCGTTCTGCTGGCTGATGGGCTCGTACTTCATCCAGGCGCTGGGCATCGGCACGGTGCTCGCCGCCATCCCATACTTTGCCGAGCACGTGCTGGGCGACCCGAGCTACCGCACGGTGCTGTTCGTGGGCTTCGTCGGCCCGGCGCTGATCACGATGCCGCTGTGGCCGCGGCTGGGGCACCGCTGGGGCAAGCTCGTGGGCTTCCGCATCGCGACGGTCTCGTTCACCGTCGGCCTGCTCGGGATGCTGTTCGCCAAGGACATCCCGTTCGCGGTGACGATGGTGTTCGTCGCGCTGTCGGGCATCGGGTACGCCGGGATCTCCGTGTTCCCGCTGGCGATCCTGCCCGACCTCATCAGCGCCGAAGAGGAACGCACCGGCGAGACCCGCGCGGGCATCACGGCCGGCGTGTGGACGGCGTCGGAGACGCTGGGGCTGGCGCTCGGACCGGGCCTGTTCGGGCTGGTGCTGCAGGCCGGCGGTTACGTGTCGAGCACCGACGCGACGACCGCGCAGCCGTCCTCGGCGATCACGGCCATCACCGTGGGCTCCTCGGTGTTGCCGGCGGTGCTCATCGCGCTGGCGATCCCGCTCCTGCGCCGCAAGGTGCTCGAGCCGCGGCCGGTGGAGCCGCAGCGGTGACCGACGTCCTGGCCGAGCTGCGGGCGCTGCGCGCGGGCGACCTGCCGACGCATGGCGGGCACACGCTCGCCTACGTCTACGACAGCGGTCTGTCCGAAGTGGACGAGATCGCGGCGGCCGCGCACGCGCTCGCGTCGTCGGCCAACGGCCTGGACCCCACGGCGTTCCCGAGCCTGCTGCGCCTGGAGAACGACCTTGTCGGGCGCGCGGCGGGGCTCCTGGGCGCAACCGCGGAAACGGTCGGCACGGTGACGTCCGGCGGCACCGAGTCGTGCCTGCTCGCGGTGCTGGCCGCGCGCGACGCCCGGCCGGACATCTCCGCGCCGAGCATCGTGCTGCCCGACACCGCGCACGCGGCTTTCCACAAGGCGGCGCACCTGTTCGGGCTGCGCAAGATCGTGGTGCCGGTCGACGCGAAGACCTTCCGCGCGGTGCCGGACGCCATGGCCGCGGCGATCGACGAGTCCACCGTGCTCGTCGTGGCGAGCGCGCCTTCCTACGCCCACGGCGTGGTCGACCCGATCCCGGAGATCGCGGCCGCCGCGGCCGCTCGCGGTGTGCGGATGCACGTGGACGCGTGCATCGGCGGCTGGGTGCTGCCGTACTTCGCGAAGCTGGGCGCGGACGTGCCGCCGTTCGACTTCCGCGTGCCAGGCGTCACGAGCATCTCGGTGGACCTGCACAAGTACGCCTACTGCGCGAAGGGCGTCTCGGTGCTCCTGCACGCGAACGCCGAGCTGCGGCGCACGCACTACTTCGCCAGCGCGGCCTGGCCGGGCTACACGATGCTGAACCCGACGCTGCAGAGCACCCGCTCCGGCGGCCCGCTCGCGGCCGCGTGGGCCGTGGTGAACCACCTCGGCGAGGACGGCTACTTGCGCCTCGCGGAGGTGACCCGCGAGGCCGTGACCCGGATCCGCGCGGGGGTCGAGACCCTGCCGGGCCTGCGGATCCTGGGCGACCCGGACTCGACGCTGATCGCCTTCGCCACGACCGGCACGGCCGACGATGGGTTCGACCTGTTCACGGTCGCGGACGAGATGAAGGTGCGCGGCTGGTACGTACAGCCGCAGTTCGCCCACGGCGACTCGCCGCTGAACCTGCACCTCACGATCACGGCCGCGAACCACGGCAGCGAGGCAGAGTTCCTCGCGGACCTGACCGCCTCGGTCGCCTCGGCACGCGAAGCCGGTCCGACGTCGGTGGACCCGGACGTGGCCGCGTTCGTGGCGGCCCTGGACCCGGAAACCCTGACGGCGGAGCAGTTCGCGGGCCTGCTCGCCGCGGCCGGCCTCGTCGGCGACGCCGGCCTGCCCGAGCGGATGGCACCGATCAACGCACTGCTGGCGACAGCGGCGGAACCGCTGCGGGAACGGCTGCTGCTGGAGTTCCTCGGCGCGCTCTACACGCCCTGACCGGCTGGCCCGGATGTCCGAAATCGAACCCGCCAAACCGGGTTTTGGGTGCAAACTGGTGCGGTGCCGACGCCCTCTCTAACAGATCACTCCGAGCAGGGACCGCGCCTGGGCTTCGTGCCTGCACGCAGATCGACGCTGCGTGTCCTCACGGCGGGTGGACTTTCCCTCATCCTGATCGTGACGCTGCAGGACACGCTGGGGTTCGCGTCCATCCCGATGCTCGGTCTGGGTGTCGGGTGTTGCGCCGCGTCCGGCTTTGTGACATTGACAGTCCGACGGAGCATGGCTGCGTCGGCGCGCGAAATGCAGCCGGACGACGAAGTCACGGAATCCCTGCGGAGCGTCGACTTCGACGACTTCGATGCCTGGACGGCCAGGCTCGCTCTTCTCATGCTGCTCGACGAAGCCCTCGCCGACAAAAAAGTCGTTGCGGCCTTGGCTGGTGAAGAGGTACCGCGCCAGGAAGTTCATGCGCAGTTGGTTGCCGATGATGCACTCCTGACTCGGATTCGAATCGAGCAAGATCGGTCGGTCAGTGCGGGCAAGCACCAGTTGTCGGTGACCTCGCCGCTGGCGTCTTTGCGCGGCGGCCAGTACTTCTGGCTCGCGATTACAGCGATACTCGGAGTCGGCTACATTTCCTTGATGCGGGCCGCTTGGCCCCTGCTGTCGTTGCCGATGCACGTGTTCGCGATCGTGGGGTTCTGTGCGGTTGCCGCGCTGTCGACCCGGATGTTGGCGCGGCGAGTACCGGACGTACTCGCGATCCCGCGACCGTCACATCAGACCGAGCCACATCCCGACCTTCTGCGAATCGGTGACCGCGGTGGTTACCTATTGGCTGAGGTCGTTGTGCCGGCCGTCCTGGACTACGCCCGAGTTCACCGTTCGCGCCGCCATGGCACCGCTCTCGTTCTCAACGGCGTGTCTGGCCTCCGTGAAGCTGAGAGCGCGGAGACCTTGATGACCGCCGGGGCAGAACGGCTCCGGCGGATCATCGAGCGGACGGATTCGGGGGCGGTGGCGCTCGCCGGATCGCGAGGAGTCGGCAAGACGACGGCAATCGAAGCCATGCGCCATGGTCGGTTGACCACCGCCGGCGAGCCACCGCTCGTAGTCATGGCGTCCGCTCCTGCCAACTACGAGGCCCGGGACTTCGTCCTGCATCTGCATGCGCTGCTGTGCCGGACGGTGATCGACAAGACCAATGAGGCGCTGCTGCCATTCTGGCCGCTCAGCAAACGCAGCATCGGGGCGGTGCTGCGTCAGGGTGCCGCCAGGCTGCTGAGGTTCCTCCTCTTCGCGGGTTTCGCTCTCGGCGCCGCCGTCCTGTTGTGGGGCGCGCCGTTGTCCAGATTCCCGGTGGAGATCGCAGCTCTGCTCACCACCGCGGTCGCGGACCTGCCTGTGTCCGCCGGTGTGCTGTGGGAATCTCAGCCGACAGCTCACATCATCACCTTGGCACTGATTGCCCTGGTCGCGTGGAGACTCACGCTTGCATTGGTGCTCGCGCCGTTCGACCTACTCACCCGTTCCGGGATACGCCGACGTCACCGCGACCTCTTCGAATTGCGCAGCGCTGCTGTGCGTCAGCTGGCTCAGACAAGATTTCTTCAGACGTACACCACGGGCTGGTCGGGCAAGCTGAGCCTGCCGTTGAAGGGCGAGGCCGGCCGGACCTGGTCGACGCAGCGGGCCGAGCAGCAGCTCACGCACCCGGAAGTCGTCGAGACGCTGCGATCCTTCGCCGCCGAAACGTCACGCGCGTTGCGGAAGGCCGGCCTGATCGAGCGCATGGTGATCGCCATCGACGAGCTGGACAAGATCGGCGAGCCGGAGAAAGCCCACCAGTTCATCAACGACATCAAGGGCGTCTTCGGTGTGTCAGGCTGCCTGTTCTTCGTGTCGGTGTCGGACGACGCCGTACTGAACTTCGAGCAGCGCGGGTTGGGGATTCGCGACGCGTTCGACAGCGCGTTTTCCGAAATGGTGCGGCTGGACCACTTCACGCTCGACGAGAGCAGGCGTTGGATGGCATCGCGGGTAGAGGGGATCACGGAGCAGTTCTGCTACCTCTGTCACTGCCTGTCCGGCGGACTGCCCCGAGACCTGCGGCGGTACGCCGTCGAAATGGTCGACGTGGCGGCAACGGTCCACCAGCCGAGCCTCGCGACCGTGACCGAGACGTTGGTGCGAAGGGATCTCTCCAGCAAGATCCACGCGCTGACCGCGCTCACCACCACCCTCGACACAACGCCCGAGCATGTAGCACTCACCGCTCGGCTGCTCGCCATCCCTGACACGGGGGGCCCACTCGAGCTCGCCCGCATCGCCGTGGACCTTGTCGAAGAATCAGCGGAGGGATCGGTGAACGAGACCGACGCCCTTCGCTGGAACGCGGCCTGCTTCACCCTGTTCTGCGCCACGCTCCTGGAAGTCTTCGGCAACGACCTCGACCAGGACCAGCTCTCCAGGGAATTCCACCACCTCGCCCTCGCGCGCCGGCAGATGGCGGCGCACCCGCATCTGGCGTGGCGGCGGATCGTGGATTTCCGCAAGGCCCGCGACCTTGACCCGGGCGTGCAGGTCGAGGCATGACCTGCACACCCGGGTAGCCGCGGCCGGGGTTACTGGTTACGCGAGGCCAGCCCGGCCGGCGCGGAGGCCAGCGCGGTGTGGATCGCGTCGGCGAGAGCGAGCGCGTCTTCTTCGGTCAGTTCCAGCGCGACGCGCGCGGCCGGGCCCATCGCCGGGTTGCGGAAGTCGATGTTCACGGTGTGGGCGAACCGGGCGTGCGTCGGGTGGTCGACGTAGACGGTGGCTTCGTTGACGCTGTGCCAGCCGGTCGCGCTCTTGCCGCTGCCCTCCACGGCGAACTTCTCGGTGAGATAGGTGCACATGGGAAACGTCCTTCCTGCGAAGCGGAATCAGGCCGCGAGGTGCCGGCCGTAGAAGTCGAGGATCTTGGCCCAGCCGTCCACGGCGGCTTCCGGCCGGTAGCTCGGGCGGTCGACGGCGAAGAACGCGTGGCCGGCGCCGTCGTAGGTGTGGAACTCGTGCTCCTTGCCGAGGCGGTCGAGCTCGGCGGCGAGCTTCGCGGTCTCCTCGGGCGCGGGGTACTGGTCGTCGGCGCCGAAGATGCCGAGCAGCGGGGCCGACAACTGCGGCGCGAGGCCCAGCAGTGGCTTCATCGACGCGGGCATGCCGGCCGGCGGCTCGTTCACCACGAACGCGCCGTAGCAGTCCACCGCGGCGTCGACCTGGGTCGAGCACGCGACGAGGAACGTCTGGCGGCCGCCGGAGCAGTGGCCGATCACGCCGATCTTGCCGTTGGCGCCGTCCAGCGCCTTGAGGTACGCGGCCGCACCTTCGACGTCGCCGACGAGGCGCTCGTCGGGCACGCCGCCGTTGGCGCGGACGGTCGCGGCGGCGTCGTCCGGGCTCGCGCCCGGCGCCTCGCGCGAGTACAGGTTCGGGCACAGCGCCGCGAAACCCTCGGCGGCGAAGCGGCGCACCATCTCCTTGGTCGCCGGGTCGTAGCCGGGCATGTGGTGGATCACCACGACGCCGCCGCGCGGAGCGGGGTCGAGCGGGTGCGCCAGGTACGCCTCGATCTCGTCACCGCCGTGGCCGGTGATCGTGACGGTGCCGGCGGTGAGCGTGTCGTTCATCCGTTCTCCTTGTCCGGGGTGCTGCGTTGCTCGCCCGCGCGCGGGGCGAGGTCGGGGTGGAAGTAGCGCTTGCCGCGCGACACCGAGGCGAGGCCCGCGACGAGCGCCATCACGGCGGCCGCCGTGAAGACCGTGACCAGTCCGTTGTGGAACGGGCCGGAGATGAGCTGCGGGAAGAACTCCTTGCCGGTCAGCGCCGCCGAGTCGCTCGGCGACAGTCCGGAAAGGACACCCGGGCCGAGCAGGTGCGCCATCGGGTTGCTGCCGAGGAACGCCGCGAACAGTGTGCTCACGGGCGGCAGCTGGGCGACGTTCGCCGCGACGTCGGCGGGCACGCCGTGGGCCTGCAGCCCGCCGGTGAGCGTGGCGGGCAGCGAGCCGGCCAGGCCCGCGATCATCAGCGAGAAGAACACGCCGATCGACAGCGCGGTCCCGGAGTTCTGGAACGTCGAGCGCATGCCCGACGCGACGCCGCGCTGGTGGTCGGCGACGCTGCTCATGATGGCCGAGGTGTTGGGCGCCGAGAACATCCCCTGCCCGATCCCGCTGATCACGAGCAGCAGCGCGAACACGGGGTAGGAGAAGTCGACCGGCAGCGCCAGCAGGCCGAGGAACGACCCGGCGACGAGCACGAGCCCGCCGGTGGAGAACAGCCGCGCGCCGAACCGGTCGGACAGGTAGCCGGACATCGGGCCGGCGATGAGGAACCCGACCGTGAGCGGCAGCAGGTAGATCCCGGCCCACAGCGGGGTTTTCTCGTACTCGTACCCGTGAAGCGGCAGCCAGATGCCCTGCAGCCAGATGATCAGCATGAACTGCAGCCCGCCGCGCGCGATCGACGTGAGCAGCACCGCGAGGTTGCCCGCGGTGAAGGCCCGGATCCGGAACAGCGAGAGCTGGAACATCGGTTCCTTCACGCGCGTCTCGATCACGCCGAACGCGACGAGCAGCAGCACTCCGGAACCGATGCCGCCCAGCACCCACGGGCTGCCCCAGCCGGTGGCCGCCCCGCCGTAGGGCTGGATGCCGTAGGTGATCGCGGCGAGCAGCACACCGGTGCCGAGGGCGAAGGTGACGTTGCCGCCCCAGTCGACGCGCGCCCGGCGCGGCTTGCCGATCTCGCGCAGGCTGCGGATCGACCACACCGTGCCGAGGATGCCGAAGGGCACACTCACCCAGAACACCGCGCGCCAGTCGATCTCGGCGAGCAGGCCGCCCGCGACGAGACCGAGGAACTGCCCGGCCAGCGCGGTGATCTGGTTGATGCCGAGTGCCATGCCGCGTTGTTCACGCGGGAACGCGTCGGTGAGGATCGCGGCGGAGTTGGCCGTGAGCATGGACCCGCCGACGGCTTGGATGATGCGCCAGCCGATCAGCCACAGCGCGCCCTGCCCGCCGTGGAACGGGTCGAACGACAGCGCCACCGACGCGACGCTGAAGATCACGAACCCGACGTTGTACATCTTCACGCGGCCGAACATGTCGCCGAGTCGCCCGAGCGTGACCACGAGCACCGCCGACACCAGCAGGTAGCCCAGGATCATCCAGAGCAGGTAGCCGATGTTGCCCGGCGCGAGCGGATCGAGCCCGATGCCGCGGAAGATCGCGGGCAGCGAGATGATCACGATCGACCCGTCGAGGGCCGACATGAGCACGCCGAGGGTGGTGTTGGAGAGGGCGACCCACTTGTAGCGGTCTCCGCGGTTGGTGGTTGTGGTTGTCACAGTTGGTCTGCCAGGCGTTCGAGCAGCGGGATCACCTCGAGAAGTCGGTGGCGTTCCTCGGCGGTGAAGCCGCCGGCCAGGGCTTGGGCGACGCGTTGGGTGCTCAGCGAGCGCCGGTCGGTCAGGAGCTTGCGGCCGGTCGCGGTCACGGACATCAGGACGCGGCGGCCGTCGGCGGCGTCGGGGCTTCGGCTCACGAGCCCGCGTTCGACGAGCCCGGCCAGGGTCGCGCCCATGGCCTGCGGCTTCACCCGCTCCTGCTCGGCCAGGTAGCCGGGCGTGGAGGGCCCGTCGCGGTCGAGCCGCGAGAGCACGGAGCTCTCCGAGAGCGTGGCCTCGCCCGCCACGTAACCCTGCCGCATCCGGCGCACCAGCCGCCCGAGCGCGATCCTCAGGTCGGCGGCGGCCTCGACGAGATCTTTGGTGATCCGATCCGGCATATTAGTCAACCTAGACTGATAAACCTGGATTGATCAACCTTCGCGAAACACCCCTAACCCCAACGAATCGCCCAGTTCAGACGTGGTGTGTCCGGCGTGGACCGAGCCTGATCCGCATGATCACGCGGCCAGGTGAACGATCAAGGAACTCCCGGGAACACGAAGGCCGCGCGCCCGGTGTGATCCGGGTCGCGCGGCCTTCGGTGCGTCTGTCCTCAGTGGACGTGCATGGGCTCCCAGGCGGGGAAGGGATCCGCCGTCACCGGCTCGTCGGTGAGGCACGCCTCGAGCGCGGCCAGCAGTGGACCGCCGGCGAGCCCGACGCCGATGAAGACCAGCTCCTGCCGCGGCGCGTCGGTCACCCCCTGTGGTTCGAACCGCGCCACCGAGCCCGCCTGCGACCACAGGCCGAGCACACCCGGTCGCGACGCGAGCGTGAAGAACCCCTTGGAGCGCAACACCGTGCCGAACTCGCCCGAGTCGAGGCGGGTCGTGACGAAGTCCCACAGTGGTGCCGGGTCGAACGCCCGGGTGGCGCGGAACACGACGCTGGAGATGCCGTACTCCTCCGTCTCCGGCACGTGGTCGCCGTTGAGCTCCGCGACCCAGCCCGGGGCCTGCTGCGCCCGCAGCGGGTCGTGACGACCGGTGCCGACCACCCGCCCGAGCGGCACCCGGCCGAACTCCGCCGTCACCACGTCGGCGCCCGGGTTGAGCCGGCGCAGCGCCGCCACCAGGCGGTCGGCCTCGGCGGGGGAGACGAGGTCGGTTTTGTTCAGCAGCAGCACGTCGGCGAACTCGACCTGGTCCACGAGCAGGTCGCTGACCGTGCGCTCATCGCCGTCGTACTGGTCGAGGCGGCGCTCGGCCAGGGAATCGCCACCGGCCAGCTCACGGCCGAAGTTCACGGCGTCGACCACGGTCACCATCGTGTCCAGCCGGGCGCCGGAGAGCGCCGGGCTGCCGTCGTCGCCGGGGAAGGAGAACGTGGCGGCGACCGGCATCGGCTCGGAGATCCCGCTCGACTCGATGAGCAGGTGGTCGAATCGCCCCTCCGCCGTCAGGCGCGCGACCTCGTCGAGCAGGTCTTCGCGCAGGGTGCAGCAGATGCACCCGTTGGTCAGCTCGACCAGGCGCTCCTCGGTGCGGGAGACGCTGTCACGCACGAGCGCGGCGTCGATGTTGACCTCGCTCATGTCGTTCACGATCACCGCCACCCGCAGGCCTTCGCGGTTGGCGAGGATGTGGTTGAGCAGCGTCGTCTTGCCCGCGCCGAGGAACCCCGACAGGACGGTGACGGGCACGCTCACCGGTCGAGCCGCTGGAAGTGCTTGATCAGGCGGCGCGGCACAAGCTTGCGCTCGCCGTCGACCGTGATCGGCACCAGGTCGGGCACCGCGGCCTTCCACTGCGCGCGGCGCGCGCGGGTGTTGCTGCGGGACTTCTTCCGCTTCGGCACGGCCATCAGCGCGCACCGCCCTTCTCGCGACGGCCGTAACGGCGGTGGAACTTCTCGACCTGGCCCGCGGAGTCGACGATCCGCTGGTTGCCGGTCCAGAACGGGTGCGACCACGAGCTGATGTCCACGACCACGAGCGGGTAGGTGTTGCCGTCGCTCCACTCGATCGTCCGCTCGGACGTGGCGGTGGAGCGGGTGAGGAACGCGTCGCCCGTGGACGAGTCGCGGAACACCACGGGGTGGTAGTCGGGGTGGATGCCGGGTTTCACTGCGGTTCTTCCTTTCGGTTCGCGGCGTTGACGTGCCGCTCTTCGTCTTCGTCGTCGGTTTCGATGGCCTCGCACGGGTCTTCGTGCCACTCGCCGAACGGGTCGGGGTAACTGCGCCAGGCAGCTTCTCCTTCGGCCAGCTCGGCGTCGGTGAGCAGCGCGGCGTGCAGCGCGTCCTCGATTTCCTTCGGTGCCACCAGATCCGTGACCACGACGAGCTCCTGTGCGCGGTCGCCGTGCACCGGGTGCCAGCGCAGCGACGCGAGCGTGCGGCGTTCGGGGGAGACCTCGGCCCAGTCCGGGCCGTCGGGCGAGGCGAGCCACGGCCCGGCGTGCCCGATCGCGAGGCCGCCGCCCGCCGACTCGAGCCAGAACGCGATGTCGGGCTGGCTCGCGACCCACGCGCGGCCGCGGGTGCGGATCACGCCGCCCAGCAGCGTGTCGATCGCCTCGTGCAGGCGCTCGGGGTGGAACGGCCGCTGCGAGGTGAAGGTGAGCACCTCGATCCCGCAGTCGGCGTGCAGCGGCGGCTGGCCCCGCAGGAGCGCGCCGTGCAGGTCGATCACCTCGCCGCGCCGCGATTTCGCGGGCACGGCGGCGAAAAGCAACGCGGCGTTCGCGCCCTTCAGCACGACGCGCGGGACCGACGGCGCGACGCGGTCGAGCACAGCCGCGGTTTTTGCGGCGCACCACGCATCGGGCACTTCGCCCGCGAGCACCAGCACGTCGGCGAACTCCACCTGCGCGAGCGCGACCTGCGCGACGCTGCGCTCGTCCTCGGGGCTGCCCAGCAGGCCGCGTTCCAGGAGCAGCTCGTCGCCGGACGCGTCGGCGAGCCAGGCCGCGCGGTCGACGGTGGTGAACACGGCCTCGATCTCGACGTCGTCGCTCACGGGCCGGTCACCGACGAGCACGTTGGCGATCGCCCAGCTCACCGGCTCGGGCTCCATGGCCTCGTCGAGGCGCAGCACGATCCTGTCCACCTCCGGCAGCCGGGCGAGCCGGCGAAGCAGCGGCAGGAGGTCTTCGCGCAGCGTGCAGTTCACGCAGCCGTGGGCGAGCTCCAGTGCGGTGAGCTGGTCGCGGGGGCCGAGGCGGATCCGCCTGCGGACGATGCCGCTGCCGATCTGCCGCAGGTCGTGGTGGACCACGGCGACGCCGGGGCCGGCGCGGCGCAGCAGTTCGGCGAGCTCGTCGTTGTCTTCGGCGGCGAGCCCGCTGACGAGCACGAGCGGGACACGCGGGTGTGGGGTCACTGAAGCTCCAGTCGACGGGACGGGGTACGGTTGCCAGCGTAATTGAAAACGAATATCACTATCAACTCGGGAGGGTCCGTGTCAGCCGTGTGCCAGGTCACCGGCCGCAAGCCGGGCTACGGCAAGCAGGTCTCGCACTCGCACCGCCGCACGTCACGGCGCTGGGAGCCGAACCTGCAGACCCGCCGCTACTACGTGCCGAGCCTCGGCCGGACCGTGCGGCTCAAGGTGTCGGCGAAGGGCATGAAGACGATCGACAAGCGCGGGATCGACGCGGTCGTCGCAGAACTGGCCGCGAAGGGGGTGAAGCTCTAGATGGCGAAGAGCACCGACGTCCGGCCGATCATCAAGCTGCGCTCCACCGCGGGCACCGGCTACACGTACGTGACGAAGAAGAACCGGCGCAACGACCCCGACCGGATGGTCCTGCGCAAGTACGACCCCGTGGTGCGCAAGCACGTCGAGTTCAAGGAAGAGCGCTGATGGCGAAGGAGTCGAAGATCGCGAAGAACGAGCAGCGGAAGGTGATCGCCGCCCGCCACGTCGAGAAGCGCCGCGCGCTCAAGGCTGTGATCGCCTCGCCGCACTCGTCGGCGCAGGACAAGGCCGCCGCGGTCGTGGCGTTGCAGCGCATGCCGCGCGACGCGAGCGCCACGCGGATCCGCAACCGCGACGCCGCCGACGGGCGCCCGCGCGGCTTCCTGCGCAAGTTCGGCCTGTCGCGCGTGCGGATGCGGCAGATGGCGCACAACGGCGAGCTGCCCGGCGTCAGAAAGTCGAGCTGGTGAGGCGCATGCCGAAGCACGAACGCGTGCCCCGCAAGCGGGCGAACCCGTTGCACGCCCGGGGGATCACGGCCGTCGACTGGAAGGACGTCGACCTGCTGCGGATCTTCATCTCCGACCGCGGCAAGATCCGCGCCCGCCGCGTGACGGGGCTGACGCCGAATCAGCAGAAGCAGGTGGCGTCGGCCATCAAGAACGCGCGGGAGATGGCGCTGCTGCCCTACCCGAACTCCGCCCGGGGTTGAGCACCCGGCGTCCCGGGAGCCGGCGTGCCAGACTCGGCGCATGGCTTCCGGGACGCCGTCGGACGAGGAGCTCGACCTCTGCGCCCGCGTGTTCACCATGGCGCGTGCGGGCGACACGGAGCGCCTCGCCGCGTACGTCGACGCCGGCATCCCCGCGAACCTCACCAACGACCGCGGCGACACCTTGGTGATGCTCGCCGCTTACCACGGGCACGCGGAGACGGTGGCCGCGCTGCTGGCGCGCGGCGCGGATCCGAACCGGGTCAACGACCGGGGCCAGAGCCCGCTCGCCGGCGCCGTGTTCAAGCACGAGCCCGAGGTCGTGAAGGCGCTGGTGGCGGGTGGTGCCGATCCACGGGCGGGCACACCGTCCGCGGTCGAGTCGGCGACGATGTTCGGCAACACCGGGCTGCTGGCCCTGCTGCAGCGCTGAGCGGGCCGGGCAGGCAGACTTTCGGGCTATGGACGACCCGCACTACCTCTCCGGACTCCAGCTCGCCGGCCGCCGCGTCGTGATGGTCGGGGGCGGCTCGGTCGCCCAGCGCCGCCTCCCGCGGCTCATCCGCGCGGGCGCGCGGGTGGAGCTGGTCTCGCCCCACACCACGCCGTCGGTGAGCGCGATGGCCGACGCGGGCGAGCTGGTCTGGCACGAGCGCCGCTACGCCGAGGGCGACCTCGCCGACGCCTGGTACGCGCTCGCCTGCACCGACGACCCCGAGGTCAACGCCGCCGTGTGCGCCGAAGCCGAACGCGAGCGCGTGTTCTGCGTGCGCGCCGACGAGGGGGAGTCCGGCAGCGCCGTGACCCCGGCTTCGGGCCGCCACGGCGGGCTGCTGTTCGGCGTCCTGTCCGGCGGTGAGCCGCTGCGCTCGGCCGCCGTGCGCGACAGCATCCTCGACGCCCTGCACGCCGGCACCGTCAAGGATGCTGCCGGCGGCCGCGCGCCGCGAGACTCCGACACCGAGCTGCCTGGCGTCGCCCTGGTCGGCGGCGGCCCGGGCGACCCGGACCTGATCACCGTCCGCGGCCGCCGGCTGCTCTCGCGCGCCGACGTGGTGGTCGTCGACCGGCTCGCGCCGCGCGAGCTGCTGGACGAGCTCGCGCCCGAGGTCGAGGTCGTCGACGCGGCGAAGATCCCGTACGGCCGCGCCGCGAGCCAGGACGTGATCAACAGCACGCTGATCGAGAAGGCCAAGGAGGGGAAGTTCGTCGTCCGGCTCAAGGGCGGCGACCCCTACCTGTTCGGCCGCGGGTTCGAGGAGGTCCTGGCCTGCGCCGAGGCGGGCGTGCCGGTGACCATGGTCCCGGGCATCACGAGCGCGTTCGCGGTCCCCGCCGTGGCCGACGTGCCGGTCACCCACCGCGGCGTCGCCCACGAGGTCGTGGTCGTTTCGGGCCACGTCGCGCCCGGTGACCCGCGTTCGCTGGTCGACTGGTCCCTGCTGGCCGGCCTGCGCGGCACGATCGTGCTGATGATGGGCGTCGAACGGCTGCCCCAGTTCGCGGCGGCGCTGCTGGACGGCGGCCGCCCCGCCGGCACGCCGGTCGCCATCGTCGAAGACGGCACCATGCGCACACAGCGCACCCTGCGCTCCACGCTGGGGAAGGTGGCCGGCGAAGCGGCCGCCGCCGGTGTCCGGCCGCCGGCGGTGATCGTGTTCGGCCCGGTGGCCGGCCTCGCGAAGTGACCCGGCCGGGTCAGCTTTCGTAGCAGCGCTCGGCGAAGTCGGTGATCGCCGAGGTCAAGCGTTTCGGGTCGGAGCGGAGCTCGACCGGGCTGCGCGCCTGGACGAACTCCGCACCGGGCATGTCGGCGGCCAGGGTGTCGGCGTCACCGAAGGGGTGGATCGGATCGCCTTCGTGGCCGATCACCAGCGCGGGCGTGGCGATGGCCCGGCGTACCGACTTCGGCGGCGCGATGCGGCCGAACAGCACGCCGTGCAGGAGCGCGGCCATCGGCTCGGGCTGCTGGGTCAGGGTGTCGGTGACGACGTCGACCCACTGGCTGCCGTGGGGCACGAGGTTGGCGGCCAGCGCGACGCCGCGCACGGTCACGGGCAGGAAGCGCGCGGCGAACAGCAGCGGGGCGAACGTGAGCAGCCCGGCGACGATCGCGTTGTCCAGCACCGGCATCTCCACGACCAGCCCGCGGGCGCGGGACGGCTGCGCGACCGCCACCTCGAGCGCCACGTTCGCGCCGAGCGACGTCCCGCCGAGCACGGCGTCGGGCAGGTCGAGGTGGTCGAGCAGCGCCACGGCCTGCTCCCCGAACGCCGGCATCGAGTAGCGCCACGACTCGGTCGGCCGGTCGGACTCGCCGTGGCCCAGCAGGTCGAGGGTGATCACGCGGAAGCCCGAGCGGGCGAGCCGGCGGGCCAGGGGAGCGTGCATGCGGCGGGTGAACATGATGCCGTGCATCAAGACCACCACGCGCTCGCCCGAGCCGTACTCGGTGTAGGCCAGGCGGTGGCCGTCGCAGGTGAACGAGCCGGACAGCTCGATCGGACGCGAGCGGCGCGCCGGCGGGGGATCCGCAGGCAGGTCGTCGACGGCAAGAACGGGGGCCGGGGCCATGCGCCACCTTCCTCTCGTGGTCGAGGGCCGCTTCGATCTCTCGTGGCCCTCCCAGGAAAGCATCCCGCGACCGAATTGGCACAGCGTCAACCGGATGGTTCAAGATGACAGACATGACCGGACCTGCCGACTCCCTGCCCGATCTCGTCTCGCTGAAGGTCGACCTCGACGGCCACGTCGCCGAAGTCACCCTGCTCGGCCCGGCGAAGGGCAACGCCATGGGCCCCGACTTCTGGCGCGAGCTGCCGCTGGTCTTCGCCGCCCTCGACGCCGACGCGCGCGTGCGCGCGATCGTGCTCACCGGCAGCGGCGCGCATTTCTCCTACGGCCTCGACCTGCCCGCGATGATGGGCGGCTGGGCCCCGATGCTCGCCGGCGACGCGCTGGCCGGCCCGCGCACGGACTTCCACCGCGAGGTCCGCCGCCTGCAGGAGGCCGTGAGCTCGATCGCCGAGTGCCGCAAGCCCGTGATCGCCGCGGTGTCCGGCTGGTGCATCGGCGGCGGCGTCGACGTGATCAGCGCCGCCGACGTGCGCCTGGCCAGCGCCGATGCGAAGTTCAGCGTGCGTGAGGTGAAGGTCGCGATCGTCGCCGACCTCGGCAGCCTGCAGCGGCTGGCCACGATCGTCGGCGAGGGCCACGTGCGCGAGCTCGCCCTCACGGGCAAGGACGTCGACGCCGCGCGCGCCGAGAAGATCGGCCTGGTCAACGACGTCTACCCCGACCAGGAGACCCTTCTGGCCGAGGCCCGCCAGCTTGCCGCCGACATCGCGGCGAACCCGCCGCTGGTCGTACAGGGCACCAAGCAGGTGCTCGCCGCCAACACCGAGCGCCAGGTCGCCGAGGGCCTGCGGTACGTCGCGGCGTGGAACTCCGCGTTCCTCCCGAGCAAGGACCTCGCCGAGGCCGTGCAGGCGTTCATGGAGCGCCGCGCGCCCGAGTTCAAGGGCGAGTAGAACAGGCACGTACGCGAGCACGAGGGAGCACGACGTGAGCAATGGCGCTTCGGGGAACCAGCGGGCCGGCGAGGCCTACCAGGTCTTTCGGGAGGCGCGGGACTACCTCCAGTCCCACCGCGAGGACTACGACACCGCCGTCCAGGAGTTCGCGTGGCCGCAGCCCGCGGAGTTCAACTGGGCGCTCGACTGGTTCGACGTGGTGGCCCGCGACCCGGCGAACGCGCAGCGGTACGCGCTCTGGATCGTCGAGGAGGACGGCACCGAGAACCGCTGGACCTACCCGGAGATGGCCGCCCGCTCGGACCAGGTCGCCACGTGGCTGCGCCGCCTCGGCGTCTCGCGCGGCGACCGGCTGATCCTCATGCTGGGCAACCAGGGCGAGCTGTGGGAGACGATCCTCGCCGCGATCAAGCTCGGCGCCGTGATCATCCCGGCCTCGACGCTGCTCGGGCCGGCCGACCTCGTCGACCGCGTGGAGCGCGGCAAGGCCAAGCACGTGGTGGTGCGCTCGGCCGACGCCCCGAAGTTCGCCGACGTGGCGGGCGACTACACGCGCATCGCCGTCGGCGAGCCGGTCGAGGGCTGGCACGCCTACGCCACCGCGTACGCCGAGCCGGCCGATTTCACCCCCGAAGGCGTGACGGCCGCGGGCGACCCGCTGTTGCTCTACTTCACCTCGGGCACCACGGCGAAGCCGAAGCTCGTGCAGCACACGCACGTCTCGTACCCGGTCGGGCATCTGTCTACAATGTACTGGATCGGCCTCGAACCGGGTGACGTGCACCTGAACATCTCCTCGCCCGGCTGGGCGAAACACGCGTGGAGCAACGTGTTCGCGCCGTGGAACGCCGAGGCCACGGTGTTTCTGTACAACTACACGCGCTTCGACGCCACAGCGCTCATGGCGCAGATGGACCGCTGCGGGGTCACGAGCTTCTGCGCGCCGCCCACGGTGTGGCGCATGCTCATCCAGGCCGACCTGACGGCGCTGAAAACCCCGCCGCAGAAGGTGGTCGGTGCGGGGGAGCCGCTCAACCCCGAAGTGATCGAGCAGGTCGAGAAGGCCTGGGGCGTCACCATTCGCGACGGGTTCGGCCAGACCGAGAGCAGCGTTCAGATCGCAAACACTCCCGGCCAGGAAGTGGTTCCCGGCTCGATGGGCCGGCCGCTGCCGGGCTTCGTGGTGGCGCTGGTCGACCCGGTCACGGGCGAGCGCGCCGGCGAGGGCGAGATCTGCCTCGACCTCGCGCACCGGCCGGTCGGCCTGATGACGGGCTACGCGGACGACGACGAGCGCACCTCGGAAGCCTTCCGCGACGGCTACTACCACACGGGCGACGTCGGTTCGGTGGACGAACGCGGCTACATCACCTACGTCGGGCGCACCGACGACGTGTTCAAGGCGTCGGACTACCGGATCTCGCCGTTCGAGCTGGAGAGCGTGCTGCTGGAGCACGAAGCCGTCGCCGAGGCCGCCGTGGTGCCCGCGCCGGACCCGATCCGGCTCGCCGTGCCGAAGGCCTACGTCGTGCTGGCCGCGGGCCACGAGCCCACCGCGGACACCGCGCGCGCGATCCTGGCGTACGCGCGGGAGCACCTCGCACCGTACAAGCGGATCCGGCGCCTGGAGTTCGCGGAGCTGCCGAAGACGATCTCCGGCAAGATCCGCCGCGTCGAGCTGCGCGGGCGCGAGCACGAGAACACCCGGCCCGAGGGCGAGTACCGCGAGGACGACTTCCCGGACCTCAAGGCCTGAGTCGCGCGGCCGTCGTCCCCCTCGGCTTCACTCCGAGGGGACGACGGCCGCGAACACCGTCTGCTCGCCCTTGCTGCACGTCGTGCCGCCCTGCGCCGCGGGCGGACCCGAGGTGCACAGCCAGCCCGACACGGTGTCGTTCACGGCGTCGTTGGACCCCGTGCCCTGCCGGCCGGCGATCTTCGCGTGGAAGTCGCGCACGAGCGCCATGGCCTCGGCGCACGGCACGCCGCCCGCCCGGCTGTCGAACACGTACAGGGTCAGGCCGCTCGCGGCCGTCACGGTGCCGCAGGAGCCCGGAACGGCCGCCGTGGTGCGCGGGGCCTTGGTGTGCGTGCTCGGCGGCGCCTGTGTCGTTTCAGGCGGCGGGGGAGGAACCGCCCCCGCCGACGAGGTCGTCGGCGGGGGCGTGGTCGCGGACGGTGGCGGCGGTACCGCCGCCCGGGGCTCGGGTTCCCCCGAACAGGCGGCGAGCGCCGGCAGCACGAGCCAGGCCGCGAGCAGCGGCCGCCACGCGGGCTTCGACGGGGGCACCGGGGTCCTTTCGCCAGGGGTCTTCCCCGGCATTCTGGCCCGCCGCCGGCGCTGTGACCCGGACCGACACCCGGCGCGGCGGGCGGAGGTTACCGGAACCGGGGCTTCCGCCTCGCCGGGCTCCCGCGAAAGTCTGTCTATTGTGGACGGTTAACATCGCGTTCACGCAGTGAGACACCGGGAACCGCTCGCTCATCGATCGGACGAATCTCCGGCGCGGACGTTAACGTCTGGCGCTTTCGGACCGAAATAGGTGAGGAGCGCTCCGGCGCGTTCCCGTCCCCGATCACCCGCCGACCCCGAGAGACAAGAGCACCGCACAGCATGACCACCGAAACGGCCAGCGAGCCCGCCATCCCGTCAGCGTCCGCCCTCACCGACCCGTCCGAGCGGCCCACCGAGACCACTCCGCCCACCGCGCCCTGCAGCGTCGTGTGGTGCTGCGGCCGCCCGTACGTCCTCGAAGGCCGAGCCGGCCGAGCCCGCTGGGTCGGCAACGACGACCGCGGCCGCCCCGAGCGCCTCAGCAGCGCGGAGCTGCAGCGCCGCGGCTGGAGCCACCGCCGCGCCGGCTGAGCACGCCCGCGGCTTTCCCGGCCGACCGCTTCGAAGCCGCACGGTTTGAGAGCTCACGGCCTGAGAGCCCACGGGTTTGATGCCCGGCGGCTTTTCGATCCACGGCTTTCCACCCACGGCTTTTCCACCCACAGCCCCGCGGTCGGGTCGCGCGCCACGAACCCGCGACCCGACCGCGTGACCACCGGCGTCGGCGCCGGTACTCACCTCTAGGCTGAGCGAGTGACCACGGTCCCCGAGCCCAAGACGGAGCCTTCCCTGCTGCGGCAGGCGTTCAACGTTCCCAACCTCCTGTCGCTGCTGCGGCTCGCGGGCGTGCCCGTGTTCCTCTGGCTGCTGCTCGGCCCGAAGGAGGACGGCTGGGCGCTCGCGCTGCTCGTCTTCTCGGCGCTGACCGACTGGCTCGACGGCAAGCTCGCCCGCTGGCTCGACCAGATGTCGCGGCTGGGCCAGCTGCTCGACCCCGCCGCCGACCGGCTCTACATCCTCGCGACCCTCGTCGCGTTCCTCATCCGCGACATCATCCCGTGGTGGGTCGTCGTGCCGCTGGTGCTGCGCGAGGCCGTGCTCGCGATCTGCGTGCTCGTGCTCCGCCGCGGCGGGTTCGCGCCGCCCGAGGTGACCTACATCGGCAAGGGCGCGACCTTCGTGCTCATGTACGCCTTCCCGTTCCTGCTGCTCACGCAGGGCGGCTCGACCGTGGCCGTGGTGGCCCGGCCGATCGCCTACGCCTTCATGGTCTGGGGCGGGGTGCTCTACGTCTGGTCCGGCGCGCTCTATGTCGTGCAGGCAGTGCGCGCGCTTCGCAGCCGGTGATGGAAGACTGCCCGCGACGAAGTCGGTTCCAGGAAGGGGAGGGGCGTTGACCACTCCAGAAGAGCTGCGTTACACCGAGGAACACGAGTGGGTGGCCACGCGTGAGGGTGTGCTGGTCCGCGTGGGCATCACGGAATACGCCCAGGACCAGCTCGGCGACGTGGTGTTCGTCGACCTGCCCGAGGTCGGCAAGCACGTCGACGCGGGCGACGTCTTCGGCGAGGTGGAGTCCACCAAGAGCGTCTCGGAGCTGTTCGCGCCGGTCGACGGCGAGATCGTCGCGGTGAACGCAGCGGTCTCCGATTCGCCCGAGTTGATCAATTCCGACCCGTACGGCGAGGGCTGGCTCGTGGAGATCCGCCTCGACGACCCCGCGGGGCTCGAAGCCCTGCTCGAAGCCGAGGCGTACCAGGCGCTCATCACCGGCTGAGGCGGGTTCGGCCTGGCCCGGGGGTTCCGCCCGCACAAGGGGGAGCCCCGGGGTTCCGAACCGATCAGGCACGGTACGTTGGCAGCTACACGTTCTTGGTCATAGCAACATTGTGTGTAGAGGAGAGCTCAGGTGAGCACGAACGACGGGCCCGGCGTTCCCCCGGAGCAGTCTCCGGAGCGGACCTCTGTCTTCCGGGCCGACTTCCTGGCCGACGTCGAAGGCCAGGAGTCCGCACCGGCCGCCGAAGCACCGGTGCAGGGCGTCGACGCCCTGCCGCCGGGTTCCGCCCTCCTGGTCGTGAAGCGGGGCCCCAACGCGGGGTCGCGCTTCCTGCTGGACCGCGACACCACGAGCGCGGGCCGGCACCCCGACAGCGACATCTTCCTCGACGACGTCACCGTTTCCCGCCGGCACGCCGAGTTCCGGCGTGAGGGCGGGGAGTTCGTGGTGATCGACGTCGGCAGCCTGAACGGCACCTACGTCAACCGCGAGCCGGTCGACCAGGCCGTGCTGGCCGGCGGCGACGAGGTGCAGATCGGGAAGTTCCGCCTCGTCTTCCTGACGGGCCCGGGGCACGGGGGCCAGGGGGCACAGTGACGGCGGCCGGGCAGCCCGGTCGTTCGGAGGCCCGGCGTGACGGGTTGAGCATCGGGGCGGTCCTGGCGCAGCTGCGCGGCGACTTCCCCGATGTCACCATCTCCAAGATCCGGTTCCTCGAGGCGGAAGGCCTGGTCCGGCCGGGCCGCACGCCCTCGGGGTACCGGCAGTTCGCCCCGGCGGACGTGGAGCGGCTTCGCTTCGTGCTGTCCGCGCAGCGGGACCACTACCTCCCGCTCAAGGTCATCAAGGAACAGCTGGACGCGGCGGACTCCGGAGCGGAGCCCGCCGCGGTCGCTCCACGCCTGCCCCGGAAGCTGGTGTCGCTCGACCCGGCCGACACCGGCGGGCTGCCCGACGCCGACGACTTCGAGACCGGTCCCGAGATCCGGCTGACGCAGGAGGAGTTGCTGGCGCAAGCCGGCATCACCGCCGCGACGCTCACCGAACTGCAGCAGTACGGGCTCGTACGGCCGGGCGCGGCGGGATTCTTCGGCCCCGATGCGGTGCTGATCGCGCGCACGGTGAAGGCGATGACCGAATTCGGTATCGAGCCGAGACATCTGCGTGCCTTCCGCGCCGCGGCCGACCGCGAAGTCGGCTTGCTGGAGCAGATCGTGACCCCCGTGTATCGCCACCGTGACGAGGACGCGAAAGCGAGGGCAGACGAGGTGGTCCGCGAGCTCGCCGCGCTGTCCGTCACGCTCCACACGCTCCTCGTGAAAGCGGGGATCCGGGGAGTCACCGGCGGTTGAACCGGACGTAACGGGCTGAACACCGGTGTGCGTCACATGTCAATGACTGAATGTTCGGGACCGTATGCCGTACCGTGAGAGACGGTTTGCGGTGCAGTGAACCGAGAATGTCCGCCACTAGCGAGCACAGCGCCCGGATGACGGGTAGCGTCGAACCCAACGGCGCGAGTACGTCGAGCGCTGCAGCCCGTGTGCACGAGAGGGAGGCGAAACCCGATGAGCGAGATGCGCGTCGTCGGTGTGCGGGTGGAGCTGCCCGCCAATCAGCCGATCTTGTTGCTGCGGGAAACCGACGGCGAGCGCTACCTGCCGATCTGGATCGGCTCGGTCGAGGCCACCGCCATCGCCTTGGAGCAGCAGGGAGTACGACCCGCCCGGCCACTGACCCATGACCTCCTCAAAGAGGTCATCGGGGCGCTCGGCCGCGAGCTGGAGCAGGTCGTGATCACGGACCTGAAGGAAGGCACCTTCTTCGCCGAGCTCGTCTTCGACGGTGACATCCGGGTGTCCGCGCGCCCCAGCGACTCGGTCGCGCTGGCGCTGCGGATCGGGGTCCCCATCCACGCCGTGGACGCGGTGCTGGAGGAGGCGGGCCTGATCATCCCGGACGAGCAGGAGGACGAGGTCGAGAAGTTCCGCGAGTTCCTCGACTCCGTGTCCCCCGAAGACTTCCGCGGCGCCGACACCTGAGCCGCCGGCGGCGGGAACGCGGTCGTGCACCACGTTCCCGCCTTGCTTTCGGGCGGCGCATTCACCGCTTCGGAGCAGTCGCCCGCTCGAAGAGGTCGGCGATTTCCCGCCCGTAGCGGTCGAGGTCGGTCGACGGATCGGCCGCATAGGCCGTCGCCACCCCGTCGATGGCCTGTGCGATCGACATCGCCATCACCTCCGGCGCGAACTCTCCGAACACCCCCTCGTCCTGGCCCTGTTTGAGCTGGCGCTGCACCCCGCCCACCCGCAGCTGGCCCACGAGCACCGAGGTCATCGCCCAGCCGTCCGCGTCGTCGGCGTTCGCCGAGAGCTCCGCGAGCACCCGGACGCATTCCGGGTAGTCGCGCAGGAACGCCACCGACGTCTCGATGTGGGCCCGCAGGTTGCCCGGCCGGTCGCCGGGGTCGAGGTCCTTGCTGCGCTCCTGCAGGAACATCGCCTTGGTCTCGGACACCGTGCTCAGCACGGCCTGCATGAGCCCGGCCTTGTTCGTGAAGTGGTAGGAGATCATGCGCGTGCTGCTCAGCCCCGCGCGTTCCTTGATCTTGGCGAACGTGGTGCGCGCGTAGCCGTGGTCGGCGATCGTGGCGATGGTCGCCGCGATGATCTGCGCCCGGGTCGTCGCCTCCGTGACGCTCAGCCCGAGTTCCGCTTGCGTGTCGAAATTTACTCGCATGAGTAATAAGTTACTCAGGCGAGTAATAAGTGTCAACCCGTACGGCGAACGGACTAAAGGCTCAAGACGAGCTTGAGGTGCGCCGCGCGTCGCGTTGACCGGCCCGCGGCGCGGCCTTACCGTCGAAGGCGGTAAATCGTCACGATGTGATTCTCCGACCGGAGCACGATCGTGGCGGTTGTCCCCGGCCGATCCCGCTCCTGGGCTCGACCGGCTGTCATTCGCCGGCCGCCAGGTCGGGCGAAGGGAGGCTTGCGTGGTCGAGGCTGGTAGTCCGGAGAGGCCGCCCGTTCGTGCCGCCGATGGCGAGCAGGGCGAGCTGTTCCCCGACGCCTCCCTTCCGGACGAGCTCGTGGGGTACCGCGGTCCCGCCGCGTGCCAGATCGCGGGGATCACGTACCGCCAACTCGACTACTGGGCCCGGACGAAGCTGGTCGCGCCGAGCATTCGCACCGCGCACGGTTCGGGCTCGCAGCGGCTGTACTCGTTCAAGGACATCCTCGTCCTGAAGGTCGTGAAGCGGCTGCTGGACACCGGGGTCTCACTGCACAACATCCGGGTCGCGGTGGAGCACCTGCGCGTGCGCGGCGTGCGCGACCTCGCGAAGGTCACCCTGTTCTCCGACGGCACCACGGTGTACGAGTGCACCTCACCCGAAGAGATCGTGGATCTGCTCCAGGGAGGGCAGGGCGTGTTCGGCATCGCCGTGAGCGGCGCGATGCAGGAGATCAGCGGCACGATCCACGAGTTCACCGCCGAACGCGCCGACGGCGGCGTGATCGAATCGGTCGTCCCGGACGAACTCACCCAGCGCCGCAACTCCCGCCGCACCGGGTGATCACCGCCCGCGAGGGCAAGGTATTCTGAACTCGCGGTCGACGAACCCGCGCGGGAGAGACCGAGCCGGCATCCACGAGCTCGGCGCCGAAGGAGCAAGTCCTCCCCGGAACCTCTCAGGCACCCTGGACCGCGCGGACGAGACGCCTCTGGAAAGTGGGCCCGCTGGACACCACCAGCCGGTTCCGCCGACGGTGCAAACCCGCGTATCCACGCGGGTGAAACTCTCAGGCGCCCCACGGGGTACGGACAGAGTGGGGAGGACCTCGGACCCGGCGGTCATCGGGTCCGAGGCCGGATGGTTCAGACCTCCGGACCACGATCTTTTCCGAGCACGCTTCGCCGTGGTCTGAACCTCGCGAGGCCGCCGGATTTCGCGCCGCTGGCACGCATTCCTGTGATCCACGTCTCATCGGCCGTCCACTGTGGAGCAACGGCGGACCCGCCCGATCGCGAGTCCGCCGCGCTCGTGCCCACGACCTCAGCCCGGGATCTTGTCCAGGAACCCGTGCACCTTGGCGATCCGGCCGTCGGCCAGCTCGACGACGTCGAACCCGATCGCGATCGGCTCGTCGGCGCCCGGCGCCGTGAGGTACCACTGGAACCGCGCCAGGTCGTGGTGGGCGTCGGGCGCCTTCGGCAGGCTGAAGGTCAGCCCGGCGAACTGCGCCTGCGCGCCGCCGATGAACCCGTCGATGCCGTCGTGGCCGGTCACCGAGCCCAGGGGATCGGTCATGGACGCGTCGGGCGTGAAAACCTCGGCGACGAGGGCACGCCGGCGCTCGGCGTCGGTCTCGTTCCAGATCGCGATGTACTGCTCGACAGTGCTCGTCACGTCGGACACGGGGAAACTCCCTTTGCTTGGCGGACAACGGGTTCGCCGTCCTGATGTCACCAACACTGCTGCGCCGGGCGCGGTTCGTCGATTACGCCGGAGGTAACGGCCGCACCCTTGCCTGCGCTCCCCCCGGCGATTACCCGCAAGGTAATGGCCTGAGCGCGGGCGGACCCGTAGCGTCGGGGGCGTGACGACTTCGGTGAAGGCCCCGGCACGGCGGGCGGTCGGCGAGCTCCTGCGGGAGTGGCGCGACCGGCGCCGCATCAGTCAGCTCGACCTCTCGATCGCCGCGGACATCTCCACGCGGCACCTGAGCTTCGTCGAGACCGGCCGCTCGAAGCCGAGCCGGGAGATGGTGCTGCGCCTCGGCGAGCACCTCGAAGTGCCGCTACGCGAACGCAACCGCCTGCTGCTGGCCGCAGGCTACGCCCCCGCGTACGGCGAGACCGAGCTGAGCGCGCCGGAGCTGACGGCCGTGCGCGACGCCGTCCGGCTGCTGCTCACCGGCCACGAACCGTATCCCGCGGCCGTGGTCGACCGTGGCTGGAACCTCGTCGACGCCAACACGAGCCTCGGCGTGCTCATCGAGGGCGTGGCGCCGGAACTGCTGGCACCGCCGGCGAACGTCCTGCGCGCGACCCTGCACCCCGACGGCATGGCCCCGAACGTGCTGAACCTGGGGGAGTGGCGGGCCCACCTGCTGGGCCGCCTGCGCCGTCAGGTCGAGCAGACGGCCGACGGGGGTCTCGCCGAGCTGCTGGCGGAGCTGCGGGAGTACCCGTGCGACCAGCCGGTGCCCGAGGTCGAGATACCTGGGCCGGGTGACATCTTCGTCCCGTTGCGCTACCGACACCGTGGCACGGAGCTCACGTTCTTCAGCACGGTCGCGACCTTCGGCACCCCGCTCGACGTGACGGTCGCCGAGCTGGTCATCGAGTCCTTCTACCCGGCGAACCCGGAGACGGCCGAGTACCTGCGCGCCCAGGCGAGCGCCTGAGCCGGACCGCTCGATCGTGCGGCGGGGTGACGAGCCGGTGGGCCGGGGGAGTGGAAGGATCGGAGAGGCCACCCCAGGACACCGCAGTGAGGATCCGCCTTCATGGCCAACCCGCCCCTGCTCACCCTGAACAACTCCGTCACCGTCCCGCAGCTCGGCTTCGGCGTCTACCAGGTCCGCGCCGCGCAGGCCGGGAAGGTGATCGGCGCCGCGATCGAAGCGGGTTACCGCAGCATCGACACCGCCGCGATGTACGGCAACGAGGCCGAGGTCGGCGAAGCGATCCGTGCCTCGGGCCTGCCCCGGGACGAGTTCTTCGTGACCACGAAGCTGTGGAACGACCAGCACGGGTACGACAACGCGTTGCGCGCCTTCGACCACAGCGCCGTCGCGCTCGGGCTGGAGCAGATCGACCTGTTCCTCATCCACTGGCCGCAGCCGCGCCGCGACCGCTACGTGGAGACCTGGCGGGCGCTGGAGCGGCTCTACCAGGACGGGCGAGTGCGGGCGATCGGTGTGTCGAACTTCGGCATCACGCATCTGCGCCGGCTGCTCGACGAGACCGACGTGGTCCCGGCCGTGAACCAGGTCGAGCTGCACCCGTGGCTGCAGCAGCTGCCGCTGCGTACGTTTCACGCCGAGTTCGGCATCGCCACGGAGGCCTGGAGCCCGCTCGCGCGCGGCCGGCTGCTGGGCGACCGCGTGATCACTGCGCTCGCGGCCAAGTACGGCAAGACGCCCGCCCAGCTCGTGCTGCGCTGGCACCTGCAGATGGGCACGATCGCCATCCCGAAGTCGGCGACGCCGGCGCGGATCCGGGAGAACTTCGCCGTGTTCGACTTCGAGCTCGCCGACGACGACCTCGCGGCGCTGGCCGAGCTCGACAACGGCACCCGCACGGGCGCCGACCCCGACACCTTCGGCTGAGTCATGCCGCCCGGTGAACGGAAAACGGCCGGCCCCGGGGAGTTCCGGGACCGGCCGTTTCGGCGCTTTCGGCTGAAGCGACTCAGGACGCCCGGATGCCGGCGGCCGCGAAGTCGGCCAGCTGGGCGGGTTCCTTGAGGTACGCGCGGAAGCTCTGTGTGGCGCGCTGCTGGTTCTCGTCGGTGGTGCCGCCGACGGACGACACCGCGAGGCCCACGAACGGGTAGTCGGCGGGCGGGCCCGAGCCGATCGGCATCGCCGGCGAGCCGATGAGCTCGGGCTTGGCGGCGGTCAGCTGCGTGACCCAGTACGACGACTCGGGGACCCAGCCGTCGGGCAGACCGCCGATGGTCGAGAGGTCGGTTTTGCCCGTCAGCGCGTCCAGCACCTCCGACGACGACTTGGTCGTGACGTTGACCTGGAAGCAGGCGCCGTGCACCGGGGTCAGATCGGCGTCCCAGCGGTGCGCGGCGGCCTCGACGGGCTTCGCGATCTGCGGGGTGACGACCAGCTTGATGGTGGTCCGGTTCCCGCCGCAGCTGGCGGCTTGGGCCTCGGCGCGGTTGTTGAGCACGCTGTCGGCCCAGTTCCAGCCGAAGACGCCGAGTGCGACCAGGACGACGAGCCCGGCAACCGCGATGGGCCACTTGGCGATCCGGCGGCGCGGAGCCTTCGCGGCGACGATCCGGTGTGAGCCCGTCGTCTCGCTGCGGCCTTGCTGGCGCTTCGGCGGATCGAGAGGGTGCGGCACCGGCTCTTCGGCCAGTGTGTGTCGCCCCATCGTTGTCCTTTCGAGATGTGCGCACACGCGCTGCTATGCAATCAAACCGTTATCACTCTAACAGGTTAGCGACCCTCGGTGAATATTGTTACTCAGAGTTGCACGGTCTGTACACAATTCACCAGGTGCCGCCGAGCAGGTGACGGCAGAGCGCGATGAGCCGAGCCCGCAGCGGCGCCGCCCGGCGCGCGAAGCCGCCTTGCGCGCGGGCGTACTCGGCCCGCCCTTCGGGCGTCTCGATGCGCACAGGAGAGTAGCCGTAGGCCAAAAGGTCGTACGGGCTGGCCCGCATGTCGAGCTCCCGGACGTCGGCCGCGAGCTCGAAGCAGTCGGCCACTAGCTCCGCCGGGACGAACGGGTCGAGCTTGTACGCCCACTTGAACAGATCCATGTTCGCGTGCAGGCACCCTGGCTGCTCCAGCTCGACCTGGTTCTCGCGGACCGGCTCGAGGGTGTTGCGCGGCCGTGCCGGGTCGGTGAAGAACCGGAACGCGTCGTAGTGCCCGCAGCGGATCTCGAGCGACTCGACCACCGTGTCCGTGGCGGCCGAGCCGAGCCGCAGCGGCACCTGCGAGTGCCGTACGGAGTCGACCGGCTCGCGGTACACCATGGCCCACTCGTGCAAGCCGAAGCAGCTCAACCGCGGGGAACGGCTCGCTGTGGCTTCCAGCAGCCGCAGCACGAACTCCGCCGTCCGGACCCGGCGTTCGGTGAAGGCGGCCGGGTCGAGCGTCACTCCGGCGGCCGTCTCGACGAAGGCCGGCCGGTCGAGGAAGCGCCGCGCGGCCGGGCCGGCGAGCACCACGCCCGGGCCCGGCTGCCAGCGTTCGAGGTGCCCGGGCCGGTACGAGTAGTACGTGAACAGGAAGTCGAGCACGGGGTGCTTCTCATCCCGCGCCCGGCGTTCCTGGTGCGGCACCGTCCACGCGCGCATGCGCTCGACGTGCTGGGCCTGACGTGCCTGCCACTCCGGTTCCGCGAGGATGAGCGGCCCGGTCATGCCGTCACGTGCGTGCCGTCGCGCACGGTGCCCACGTACTCCTCGACGAGGTCCTCCAGGGCCACGACACCCACGGCCTCGCCGGCGGCGTCGAGCGCCCGCGCGAGGTGGCTGCCTTCCTTCCGCATGGCCGAAAGTGCCACGTCGAGCCGCGCGTCGGCCCGAAGCTCCGTGAGCGGCCGGGTCTTCGAGTCCGGCACGCTCGTGTCCGGACTCTGGCCGACGAGGTCGAGCACGTCCTTCACGTGGATGTAGCCGGTGAGGGTGCCGTCGTCGGTGCAGACCGGGAACCGCGAGAACCCGGTCGAGGACACCGCGCGTTCCACGTCGCCGAGCGTCGGTCCACAAGGGAGGGTGGTCAGCTGCGCGGTGGGCACGAGCACGTCGGACACCGTCTTCGCGACCGACGACAACGTCTGCGAAAGCCGTTGGTGCTCCGACTGTTCGAGCAGTCCCTCGCGCCGCGACTCACTGAGCAGCTCGGCCAGCTCGTCGGAGGTGTAGGCCGTTTCCAGCTCGTCCTTCGGCTCCACCTTCACCACTCGCAGGAACGAGTTCGCCACGAGGTTGAGGAACCAGATCACGGGGTTCGCGAGCTTCACCCACGCCACGTGCGCGGGCACCAGCCACAGCGCGAGCCGTTCCGGCTCGGCGATGGCGAGGTTCTTCGGCACCATCTCGCCGATCAGCACGTGGAGCATCGTGATGAACGCCAGCGCGATCGCGAACGAGATCGGGTGCAGCAGCTGTTCGGGCAGGTTGAGCAGGTCGAAGAACCCGGAAAGCCGGTGCGCCACTGCGGGTTCGCCCAGCCGGCCGAGCAGCAGCGAGCAGATGGTGATGCCCAGCTGCGCGCCCGCGAGCATCCGCGAGACGTTCCTGCTCGCGTTGATCACGATCCGTGCGCGCGTCTTTCCCTGCTCCAGCAACGCTTCCAGGCGGTCGCGCCGCGAGGAGATCAGGGTGAACTCGGCGCCGACGAAAAACGCGTTGGCGAGCAGCAGCACCACGACCAGGGCGATGTTCAGCCAGTCGTTCACGCGACCACCTCGCGTTCGGTGACCGGCTGCGGCGCAGGGTTCCGCTTCGGCGCGGCGGCCGGGTCGTGGCCGGTGTTCTGGTCGGTGTTCTGGCCCGGCCCGGGTTCCACGGGCCGCACCTCGACCTCGGCGATGCGGTGGCGGTCCATGCTCGTGACGGTGAGCCGCCAGCCGTCGACGACGGCGGCGTCACCCTCGGCGGGGATGCGGCCGAGGCGTTCGAGGATCAGGCCGGCGATCGTCTCGTAGTCGCCGTCGGGCATGCGGAAGCCGGTGACCTCGCTGACCTCGTCGGAGCGCAGCTGGCCCGACACGAGCCAGCTGTCTGAGCCGACCTGCTGCGACGCCGGGGCTTCGCGGTCGTCGTGCTCGTCGCGGACGTCGCCGATGATCTCCTCGACCACGTCCTCCAGCGTCACCAGCCCGGCCGTGCCGCCGTACTCGTCGACGACGATGGCGAGCTGGTAGCGGGAGTCGCGCAGGCGGTTGAGCAGGTCGTCGCCCGAGAGCGACTCGGGCACGGTCGGCACCGGGCGCATGACCGAGCCGATGCGCACGGTGGCGCGCTCTTCGCCGGGCACGGCGAAGGCCTGCTTCACGTGCACAGCGCCCTGCACGTCGTCGAGGTCCTCGCGGTAGACGGGAAACCGCGAGAAGCCGGTGCGGCGCGAGATCTCGATGAGGTCGTTGATCGTGTCGTCCACGGTCAGCGACTCGACCTGTACGCGCGGGGTCATGAGCTCGTCGGCGGTGCGCTCGCCGAAGCGCAGCGAACGGTCCAGCAGCTCGGCCGTGGACGTGTCCAGCTTCCCGCTCTCGGCGCTGGAGCGCACGATCGAGCCGAGCTCCTGGGGCGAGCGCGCGGACCGCAGCTCTTCCTGCGGCTCGACGCCGAACTTGCGCACCACGAAGTTGGCGCTGTTGTTCATGAGTGTGATGAGCCAGCGGAACAGCGCGGAGAACCGCGAGTGGTAGCCGGTCACCGCGCGGGCGGTCTGCAGCGGGCGCGCGATCGCGATGTTCTTCGGCACCATCTCGCCGAGGATCATCGACAGGAACGTGGCCAGCACCAGCGCGACGGCGATCGACGCGCCGGCCGCGACGGCCTCGGACAGGCCGAACGCGTCGAAGGCCGGCCGCACGAGCTCGCCGATGAGCGGCTCGGCGAGGTAACCGGTGATCAGCGTGGTGAGGGTGATCGCGACCTGGGCACCCGAGAGCTGGAAGCTCAGCGTGCGGTGCGCCTTCTGCACCGCGAGCGAGCGGCGGTCGCCCACCTGGCGCACGTCGGCGTCGACGGTGCTGCGCTCGAGGGCGGTCAGCGAGAACTCGGCGGCGACGGCGAGGCCGGTGCCGATCGTGAGGAGGATGAAGACCAGCACACCGCCCACGGAGAGCAGGACGTGGGTCATGCCGCACCGTCCGGGACGCGAGAGGGAGCGGTGGAGGCTAGCGGGCAGCCGGGTTGTCGACCCGGCCCGGTACTGTCACCGGGCGATTGCGCGGCGCGCACGTGTGGAGTCACTCCTAGCAAGGGAATCGGCTTGTACTGCGACGATGCCGACAATCTTAACGTGCTCCGGACGTCGGACGGGTGACAGCCGGGTGAAGCGGTGTGGCTCAGCGCGGCTGCCGGCCCAGGAGCGCCACGAGCCGCGTCGCGTCGTCCGCGGAGCGCCCGACCGCGACCGGCGGCTCGAACAGGCCGATGCCCTGCCAGTCGTCGACCCACGGGCGCACGACCTCGAGCAGGCGGGCCGCCAGGTCCGCCGGGATGGGGTTCGGCTTGCCGAGCGCCGTCGAGAGGTCCCAGGCGTGCACGGCGAAGTCGATGGACATCTGCCAGCCGTACTCTTCGGCCGGGATCAGCCCGAAGGAGACGTGGACGGTGCGCTGCGGCACGCCCGGCACCAGCCACGCCTCGCGCGCCGTGGCCGCCGACGTCTCCCAGGCGGCGACGGGATCGTCGCCGAGCCGGTCGCCGTCGAAGCGGTCGCCGACGTCGTCGAGGGTGGCGCCGTCGAGCAGTGGCGGGACCCACAGTTGTTCGACGACGAGGTGGTTCACGAGGTCGCGAACGGACCAGTCGGCGCAGGGGGTGTCGCGGCCCCAGTCATCGGGTCCGATCTCGTGCACGGCCCGGTCGAAGAGGGCGAGGGACTGTCCGTGCGCGTCGAGGATCTCCACGGCCACATTCAACACGAAAGTGACCGCCGCGCAGTGTGAGCACCTATCGGGTGGCCCCGGGCCGGTGGCGCCGGACGGTCTCCTCGACCAGGTCGAGCACGGGGCCGAGGTCGTCGCCGGGCAGTCCCATCGCGAGGTGGGAGACCAGGCCTTCGAGCACGAGCTCGAGGAACGCGGTGAGCACGTCCACGTCCACGTCGTCGCGCAGGTTGCCGGCCTCGCGCTGGCGCATGAGCCGTTCGCGCGTCGCGGTGGTCAGCTGCTCGGAGCGCTCGGCCCAGCGGCCGCGGAACTCCGGGTCGGTGCGCAGCCGCCGCGACACCTCGAGCCGCGTGCCCAGCCAGTCGGCGGGGTGCTCGCTGTCGCCGGAGAGCAGCTCGCGCATGACCTGCACGAGGCCCTGTTCGGCGACGACGTCGGCCATCCGCACGGCGTCGTCCTCTGCGAGTGCGAGAAAAAGCGACTCCTTGTCGCGGAAATGGTGGAAGATGGCTCCGCGGGACAGACCCGTGGCCTCCTCGAGGCGGCGGACTGTGGCACCCTCGTATCCGTAGCGGGCGAAGCACACGCGCGAACCGTCTAGGATCTGGCGCCGGCGTGCGTCGAGGTGATCCTGGCTGACCCGGGGCATCCTGGAATCCTGGCATCTGGGACGGGGTTCTTGCAATCCGTACGTACGTACTGTGACGTGGAGTCGCCGGAACCGCCACCCCCTTTTCTTCGTCTCACCTCGGCCACGTTCTGCTGACACGGACGTGGCCGGTGACTACGCTGTGCGCCATCACGGTGAGTGAGACTGGGGAGAGGGACGAGCCTTGATCATCGGCGAAGCGGGCCGCGCGGCCCAAACCGTCTTCGGCGACGTCTCCGCCGGTGGCCCCGTGTACGGCGGTGGGAGCGGTGGCGGCGGCACCTTCGAGATGGAGCCCGCGGAGCTCGAAGCCGTGATCGGCCTGTGGGAAGACCAGTTGACGAAGATCACCGCGGACGGCCGCAAGATCGTGGACATCGTCGCGGCGTTGAAAGCTCCCGGGAAGGATCCCGCCAGCAGCGGTTACGCCACCACCGGTGGCGACTCGTTGCGCGCGCTGCAGGAGCAGAACGATTCGATGCGCCAGTACGTGCAGGGCTACGTCGCGAAGCTGAAGGCGGCGAAGGACAAGACCGTGGCGACCGACCAGGCGAACGCCGAGCTCGGCCAGGCACGATGAGGGGAACAAGCGCGAGCGCGGCGTGCGCCGCGCTCGTGGTCGTGGGCGCCGTGGTGGCGGCCGGGTGTTCGGCACCCACCGCGGGCACCGCGCAGCCGGCTCCGGGCAGTGCCTCCGGCACCGCCCCCGATTCCCGTGCGCCGAAGGTGACGGACCCCCTCGATCCGGCCGCGTACCTGGGCAAACCTTGCGCGCTCGTGCCGGAGAGCGTGCTGGCCCCGCTGCGCTATCCGGCGCAGGGCGAAGCAACGGTGAGCGGGCCGTTCGCCGAGGCGGGGCCCGGCTGCGGCTGGCAGATCGGTGCCGAAGGGCTCAGCGTCCAGATCATCATCGGCACGGGGAACCGCGACCAGGGGATGGGCGGCCTCGCCGGTATCTACCGCGCGAAGGACGCGGGGCAACTGGGCTTCGTGGACCCCGCTCCCTCGGTGGCCGGTCACCCCGCGGTGTTCAGCGATCTCAGCGACCGCAGGGCTCACGGCAACTGCACCCTCTGGGTGGGTCTCTCGGACGACCTCGCCTTTGCCACGGCAGCCCAGGGTTATCAAGGCGAAAAGGATTCGTGCCAGGTCGCGGAAACCGTGGCGGGCGCCGTCGTCGGCACACTCAAGGGGGCATAGGTGGACGGCAAGCAGATCTACGAGAACTTCAGAACCGGCAACACCTCGGGGCTGCGGACCGCGGCCACGCAGGTGCAGGAGCTGTCTTCGGCATACCTGGAGCGGGCGCAGAGCATCAAGGACCTGCAGGACCGCATGGCGAAGTCGTGGACAGGCAACGGTGCCGACGCCGCCAACGCCGGCGCGGGGCCGCTGGAGAAGGCGTTCGCGGACACGGCGGACCCGCTCGACATGACCAACGCGTCGGTGGAGATGCAGGCGAGCAGTTTCGAGGACTCGAGCCACACCGTGGTCGAGGTGCCGCCGAAGCCGGACAAGCCGAGCCCGTGGACGACGGGGCTGAAGGCGGCGATCCCGATCGCGGGGCCGTTCATGGCGGCGCACGACCAGAACTCGTACCAGGACAAGCTGAACAAGTACAACGCCGCCAACGACACCAACGTGCGCGTGATGGACCAATACAACGGCGTCACCACGAGCACGAAGTCGGTGCTGCCGACGCAGTACGGCACGCTGGAGTCCGACGGCGCGGCGATTCGGCTGTCCACACCGGCGCCGCCGGGGCACGTGAGCATCCCAGGGTCGCTCGGGAGCACCACGCCGGGCGGGACGACGGGGACCGGGACCGCCGGGCACGCCCCGGCCGCCGGGTTCCACGGCACCGGCGAGCAGGTGATCACGGGCGGCCACACCGGCACCGGCCACACCGGCGGGACGGGCGGCACCGGCCACACCGGGGGCACGGGCGGTACGCACCACCCGGCGGACACGACCACCACGCAGAGCAGCACCGGCGGCACCAACACGGCGGTCCCGCCGGCCACCTCGACCCTGCCGGACCTGACCTCGAGCCGGGGTGGCACGGCGTTCGTTCCGGACCCCGGCCAGATCCCGGCGTCCGGCCCGACCGGCCTCATCGGCGGCGACCCCGCGGGCACCGCGGGCCGAGGCGCGTCCGGCGGCCGGTTCGCGGGCGGCACGGGGGGCGAAGCCGGCGCGGCAGAAGGCCGCGCGCTGCGTGGCGGTGCCGGTGCGCGGTCCGGCGTCGGTGGTCTGAACGCCGTCGCGGCCGAAGAAGCCGCTGCCGCACGGGGCGCCGGGGGGAGCCGTGGGACATCGATGGGACCGGGGGGTGCCGCCGGCCGCCGCGGGGAAGAGGAGGAGGACGCCGAGCACCGCCGTCCCGACTTCCTCGTCGAACCCGACCCCGACGCCCTCTTCGGCACCGATCAGCGGACGATCCCGCCGGTCATCGGCGAGTGACGGCCGTGGCCGGACGGGTCGACGTGCCGCTGGAGGCACTCGCGGCGCTCGCCGAGCGCGAGCAGGTCGGCTCGTTGCACGTGACGCTGCGCCCCGAACCGGTGTGGCTGTCGGACCTCGAACGCGAGGAGGCCGCCAAGCGGATCGACGACGCGCTCGCCGTGGCCGGCCTCGTCGACCGGCGCGGCCGCGCCACCGTCGACTTCCTCGACTGGCTGCCGCTGCTGTCGCGGCCGGTGGAGGAGTTCTACGGCTGGGTCGCCACGGGCGGGCGCACCTACGGTGTGCTCGTCGCCGCGAGCGGGCTGCAGGCGGTGCTCGCCGTGTCCGACGGCGAGCACGTCGGCGTGCAGGAGATCGACCGGCAGCGGCTGGTCGAGACCCTTGTGGAGCAGCTCCCGGTCGTCGGGGCCGGTGGCGGCGTCCCGCGTTCGGTCCGTGTCTCCGACCTCGCGGACGCCGCGCGCCGCGGCGAGGACGCGTACCCGCTCGAACCCGAGCTGGCCGACGTCGTCAGCCTGGTGCAGCGCCCGGTCCACGGCAGCGGTGAGCTGTACGTCGCCCGCCGCGACGAAGTCGGCCGCCGCCTGTGTGCGGACGAACCCCTGCACTACGCCGACACCGACTGGGGCCGCTATCTCAGCCATACCGCCGGCTCCGGCGCCGAAGCCGTGATCCACCTCGGCCCTGCCGCACCCGCCCAGCTGTGCCGTGCGCTGTGGGAGCTGGCCGCGGACCTGCTCTGACCCGCCGGAAGGCTCCGTCGAAAAGGACGTGCCGTGCCTGGACTGCACCCCGAGACCACCCCGTACCGCACCGGAATGCTCGACGTCGGCGACGGCCACGCCGTGTACTGGGAGGAGTGCGGCAACCCCGCCGGAAAACCCGCCCTCGTCGTGCACGGCGGACCCGGCAGCGGCTGCCTGCCGGCGCACCGGCGGTTCTTCGACCCCGATCGCTACCGCGTGGTGCTGTTCGACCAGCGCGGCTGCGGGCGCAGTACTCCGCACGCGGGCGAGCCCGTCGCCGACCTCTCGGCCAACACCACCCCGCACCTGCTCGCCGACATGGAACTGCTGCGGAGGACGCTCGGCATCGACACCTGGCTGCTGTTCGGCGGGTCCTGGGGGTCGGCGCTCTCGCTGCTGTACGCCGAACGCCACCCGGAGCGCGTCAGCGAGTTCGTGCTCCTCGGCTTGGCCACCGACCGGCAGTCCGAGCTGGACCTGCTCACGCGGGGGCTCGGCGCGGTGTTCCCGGCGGCGTTCGCGAAGTTCCGCGACGGCGTGCCGGAGGCCGAGCGCGACCGTGACCTGGCCCGCGCGTACCACCGGCTGCTGATGGATCCCGACCCCGCCGTCCACGAAGCCGCCGCCCGGCGCTGGTGCGAGTGGGAAGACGCGATGCTCTCGATCGAACCGGCGGCGTCGCGGTTCACCGACCCCGCGTACCGGCTGGCGTTCGCGCGGCTCGTCACGCACTACTTCGCCAACGGCTGCTTCAGCGAGGACGGCGCCATCCTGCGCGACGCCCACCGGCTCGCGGGGATCCCTGCGGCGCTGGTCCAGGGCTCGCTCGATCTCGGCAACCTGGTCGGCACGCCGTGGCTGCTGGAACGGGCGCTGCCGGACGCGGAGCTCCTGCTCGTCGGCGACTCCGGGCACACCACGGCCACCGGCTCGATCAGCGAGGTCCTCGTCGGCGTGCTCGACCGGTTCGCCCGGACCTGAGCTCCCCGAAATTCTGGAACACCGGGAAGTTCCGCGCGGTGCCCCGCCCCGTCTCGGGGCCCCCCCCCGCCCCCCCGGCCCCGGGGCGGCCGCCGGCGACGGGCAGTGAAGGGCAGGGGGCTCCACGTTCGCCGTCGTGTCCGCCGCCCC
>NZ_JBEXHL010000020.1:0-160931 GCF_040607795.1 Amycolatopsis sp. NPDC005232
GGCCCGCCCGCGCACGAGGTGTGGCTGCCGCCGTTGGACGAGTCGAACTCGCTCGACACGATGCTGCCGAACCTCAACCCCACCGACGACCGCGGTCTGTCCCCGGTCGGGTTCTTCGGCAACGGCCGGCTGCAGGTGCCGCTGGGCATCGTCGACCGGCCGTTCGAGCAGCGGCGTGACCTGCTGTGGGCCGATTTCTCCGGTGCGGCCGGTCACGCGGTGATCGCCGGTGGTCCGCAGGCCGGCAAGTCGACCATGCTCCGTACGCTGATCATGTCGATGGCGCTCACCCACACGCCCGATGAGGTGCAGTTCTACTGCCTCGACCTCGGTGGTGGCACGCTCGCCGGTCTTGCCGATCTGCCGCACGTCGGTGGCGTGGCCGTGGCCCGGCGCGAGCCTGACAAGGCCCGCCGGATCGTGGCCGAGCTGACCACGCTCATGACCGAGCGCGAAGGCCGGTTCGGCGCGCTGGGCATCGACTCGATGACCGAGTTCCGCAACCGCAAGCGCCGCGGCGAGATCTCCGCCGAGCAGGACCCGTTCGGCGACGCGTTCCTGATCGTGGACAACTGGCGTGCCATCCGCGACGACTTCGACGAGCTCGAGGCGTCGATCACGCGACTGGCCCAGCAGGGTCTGTCCTACGGCATCCACGTGGTCATCTCGGCCAACCGGTGGGCCGACCTGCGTCCGGCGATCAAGGACATGCTGGGCACCCGGTTCGAGCTGCGCCTCGGTGACCCGACCGAGTCGGACATCGACCGCCGCGTCGCGGTCAACGTGCCGGCCGGCCGCCCCGGCCGTGGTCTGACCCGCGAAAAGCTGCAGATGCTCACGGGGCTGCCGCGCATCGACGGCTCCAGCGACGCCGAGTCGCTGGCCGCGGGTGTGGCCGACGCCGTCGCGAAGATCCGCGGCGCCTGGCGTGGCCGCTCCGCGCCGCAGGTCCGCCTGCTGCCGGAGATGATCACCTACGACGAAGTCCTCAAGATCGACGCCAACCGCAACACGAAGCTGGTGCCCTTCGGCGTCAACGAGGACAACCTCGCTCCGGTCTACCTCGACTTCGACGCCGAGCCGCACTTCTTCGCGTTCGCCGACGGCGAGTCGGGCAAGACGAACCTGCTGCGCCAGATCGGCCGCGGGATCGCCGAGCGGTACTCGCCGCAGGAGGGCGTGATCCTCCTGGTCGACTACCGGCGCACGATGCTCGGCTTCCTCGAGGGCGACTCGCTGCTCGGGTACGCCGTGTCGTCGAACCAGCTCGACAGCATGGTCCAGGACGTGCACGGGTCGATGACCCGGCGCCTGCCGGGCCCGGACGTCACGCAGGACCAGCTGCGCAACCGGTCGTGGTGGACCGGGCCGGAGCTGTTCATCCTGGTCGACGACTACGACCTGGTGGCCACGCAGACGTCCAACCCGCTCAAGCCGCTGGCGGACTTCCTCGCCCAGGCGAAGGACGTCGGCCTGCACCTGATCATCGTGCGCCGCACCGGTGGTGCGTCGAGGGCCTCCTACGACCCGGTCATCGGCAAGCTCAAGGAGATCGCGGCGCCGGGCATGGTCATGAACGGCTCGAAGGACGAGGGCGTGCTGATCGGCAACATCCGGCCCGCCGCGATGCCGCCGGGCCGGGGCGTGATGCTCAGCCGCAAGAACGGCAGGCAGCTCGTGCAGGTCTCGTGGATCCAGCCCGACTGATTTCGGTGGCCGGCCGCGGCGTGCGCGGCCGGCGCCTGGGCGACGGCAGGAGTGACGGGTGACGGTGCGGGTCGCGGTGGACTTCGGAACCACCAGCACCTGCGTCGTCGCCTCCGTCAACGGCCGCGAGCCGCAGGTTGTGGTGATCGACGGCCAGCCGTTGATGTCGTCGGCGGTCTTCGCGGCCGCCGACGGCACGCTGTTCGTCGGCCAGGAGGCCGAGCGGCAGGCGGCCGTTGACCCGTCGCGCTACGAACCGAACCCGAAGCGGCGCATCGACGAGGGTGACCTGCTGCTCGGCGACTCCGTGCTGCGGGTCACCGACGTCGTCCACGCCGTACTGGGCCGGGCGGTGGCCGAGGCGCGCCGCATCGCGGGCGACGCCGAGGTCGACCTCCTCGTGCTCACGCACCCCGCCGACTGGGGTGCGATCCGCACCCGTCTGCTGCGGCAGGCCGCGGGCCGGCTGGCGCGCGAGGTCGCGCTGGTGCCCGAACCGGTGGCCGCGGCCGTGTACCACGCGGCCACCTTCACCCCCGTCGCGCAGCCGGACGGGCGGACCGTGGAGTTCAGCGGACGGCCCGGCGACGCGCTCGCGGTGCTCGATCTCGGGGGCGGCACGGTCGACGTCAGCGTCGTGCGGCGGCTGCCCGAAGCCGGGCGTGGGCCGGGCGCTCGTGGTGGCTTCCAGGTGCTCGCCACCCGCGGCGATCCGAGCTTCGGCGGGGCGGACATCGACCAGGCCCTGCTGGAGCACATCGGCTCGCTGGTGTCAGGGGCCGATCCGGACGCGTGGCAGCAGCTGGCCACGGGCCGCGAGCTGGCCGACCGGCGGCGCCGCCGCGTGTTGCGCCAGGACGTGCGCGGCGCGAAGGAGACGCTGTCGCGCCACACGTACACCGACGTGCCGATGCCGCCGCCGTTCGCCGACGCGCACGTGACGCGCGAGGACCTCGAGAAGCTCATCGCGGCGCCGCTCGGGCGCACGGTGGAGCTGACCAGCGCGGCGATCGCCGACGCCGGGTTGCGGCCCAAGCAGCTCACCGCGATCTTCCTCGTCGGCGGCTCGAGCCGGATCCCGATGATCTCCCGCCTGGTCCACGAGCGCACCGGCGTGGTGCCCACGAGCCTCGACCAGCCGGAGACGGTGGTGGCGCGCGGTGCGCTGCGGGCGGTGCTCGTGGACCCCGACCGCACGGGCGCACTGCCCGGCGCTTCGGTGGGGCGCCGGGCCGGTGCCCTCGGTGGCGTTCCGCCGGTCGAGCAGCGCACCGACGTCGTGCGGCCCGGCGAGCTGCCCGAGGGCGACGGCCGCACCGAGCTTTTGTCTCGGCCCGCTGCACCGCGGGTTCAGCCGAGGCCGCAATCAGCGCCCCCGGCGGTGCCCCAGCCGTTGTCCGGGCCGACCCCGGCCGTCCGGCCGACGCCGGGCCGAGGCTTCGCTGGACCTGCTCCAAGTTCGGCGCGTCCGGGTGGTCCAGGCCGCCCGCCGGGACAGCCGTGGCCGCCGGAGACCAGCGCCACCGGCAAGAGCGCCGGCCGGAAGCGGCTGTGGGGGATCGGCGCGGTCGTGGCGGTGGTCGTGGTCGTCGCCGCGGTGGTGCTGTTCGTGGTCAACCGGGGCGGTGACGACCCGGCGGCGCTGCCGGGCAAGACGTTCGTCCAGTACGACTTCAGCGTCAGCGCGCCCCAGGACTGGGTCCAGACCTCCGACCAGGTCGCCGAGCGCCAGGTGATCCTGCACCCGCAGGACGCGTCGGCCGGCAACGACCTCGTGGTCGCCCAGGAGTTCGTGATGGACTACGACGCGACGGTCGACCGCGCGCAACTCGTGAAATCTTTGCAAGCGCAGGCGGCCAGGGACCCGAACTACAGCGCCTTCGATCCGGACCTGACGTACGGTGGCCGCACCGTGATCGGGTACCACCAGCGCAAGAGCGACCAGCTCACCGTGAACTGGTACGTGGTGGTGCAAGGGAAGATCCGGGTGCACGTGGGGTGCCAGTACGAAGCCCCCGCGTTGCGGCAACGCGTCGACACGGCCTGCGAGCAGATCGTGTCGACGCTGAAGATCACCAGCTGAAGGAGTGCCCGTGCCGTCGGAACCCGAGTCCGCCGCGGCGGCTTTCACGCGAGCGGGGCAGGACGCGGTCACGCACGCGCGCCGGGTCGCCGGCACCGCGCTCGCCCGCAACGTCCGCCACCGCGAGGACAACCGGGAACTGATGAAGGCCTACGCCCGCCACCGGCTCGCGGGCGGCGGCGCGGTTGAACCGACTCCGCGGGTGCTGCGCGGTGCCGCCGCCCGGTTCCGCGCGGCGTGCGGGCTGCCGATGCCGCACCTGCCGACGGAGGCCGAATTGGTCCGGTCCGAGCCCGAAGTTCCCTCGCCGGCCGCACGAACGAGTGATGACGAAGAGGACTTTTCGCAGTTGCGAATCATGAGCCGGGAACCGTGAAACTGGTTCATCCCGGCTGTGCGTGTGCTAATTGCCCAGTAGGCCAAGGGTTTTGCGACTTTTCGCGGCGGCGTCGCGCTCGGCTCGGCGGCGTCGGTTCCCCCGGGTGGCGTTCACGCAAGCAACTACTTGGGAAATCTCGCACCAAGGGTGAACCGAACCTGGCACTGTCTTCGTCGTAGGGGTGTACGGCGGAAACAGGACGCCGGTACGCACGACAATCAGATGAAGGGGGTAGTTCCCATGGCGGCTGGCGGCTTTGAAGGAACTCCGGAAGAGTTCACCAACGCTGAGAACCAGGTCACCGACGTTCGCGTCGCGATGGACCAGCGGCTTTCCACCCTGCAGGGTGAGATCGAAGCGACCCGCGCGGGCTGGGACGGCGAAGCGGCTCAGGCGTTCAACAACGTCATGCAGCGCTTCGACGAGTCGGGCAAGAAGCTGAACCAGTCGCTCCAGCGCATTGCGGACCTGCTGCAGGAAGCCGGCTCCAAGTACCAGCGCACTGAAGCCGAGCAGAACGAAATCGTGAGCAGCTTCAACAAGGGCTTCGGCGTCCTCGGCTGAGCCGAGCGGCAACGTTCAGTTCATCCATTCCACACCCCGACTTTGACAGGAGTACGACATGGCACGCATCCTCGTTGACCCGGCCACGATCCACCGGGCGGCTGACGACTGCAACTCGACCACCAAGGACCTGAAGTCCTCGTTCGACCGGCTCAAGGAAGACCTGAGCAAGCTCACGAACACCTGGACCGGTTCGGCCAAGGACAACTACCTGAAGGCCCAGGCCGACTGGGACAACAGCTTCAACGACCTCACCCAGCTGCTGGCGCAGATCGCCATCGCGCTGCCGGAGATCGCCGACGGTTACACCAAGACCGACAAGGACGTCGAGAACCTCTTCTGATTCTCGGGTTCTGACGAAACCACGGCGGGCTCCGCACTTCGGTGCGGGCCCGCCGTTTTCGTTGTGGCGCAGTCGTGTGCGGAGCAAGGGGATTCGCCGCGTCCGTTGTGGACTGGGGCGGCGGGTCCCCTGGCGCTCAGTGCGGCGCGCCGACCTCGTACTCGGGCTTGTCGTTGAGCACCCGCACCGTGACCTTTCGCGGCTGCCCGCCGAGCTGCAGCGTGCAGTCGAAGGTGGTGCCGTTCTGCGTGGACTCACCCGATGGGCAGGCCACGTTCTTCACGTCGGGCTCGCCGTAGTTCTCGGCGAGCACGCGGGAAACGCCGTCCTGCAACGACTTCTGGTCGAGCGTGTCCCCTTGGAAGGCGCCGAGCAGCCACGCCGCGCCGCCGCCGATGATCACCACGGCCACGGCCGCGCCGGCGATCACCCACGGCCGCTTCGAGCGCGGGGCCTTCTTCACGGCTTCGGCTGAGAACGCGCCGAGCCCGCCGTACGTCGTCGGCTGGAACCCGCCGCCGAACGCCGCGCCCTGCTGCTGCGGCGGCACGCCCGGCACGTGCTGTGCCTGCTGTCCGGTGGGGTAGGGCTGCTGTTGCGGTCCGCTCGCCGGGTTCGCGTACTGCTGCGGACCACTCGCCGGGTACTGCTGCGGGGCGGCGCCGGGCTGCGGCTGCGCCGCGGGGTTCGCGTACTGCTGGGGGTTGGCGTACGGCTGTCCGCCGGTGTTCGGGTACTGCGCCGGTGTTCCCTGCGACCACGGGTTTTGCTGCTGCGGGTTTTGCGGCTGCTGCCACGCACCCTGCTGCGCTGCACCCTGCTGCATCGGGCCCTGCTGCCACTGGCCGGGGTACTGGGCTTCCTGCCCACCAGGACCGCCGGACGCGGGCGCCGTGGGCGGCTGCCACCACTGCTGTGGTTGCCGGGGCTGCTCGGGCGGCTGGGTCATCGGAGGTCACCTCGGGTGCTCATCAGTTGCCCTGCAGCTGGGCGAGCCGGTTGTAGAAGTCCTGCTTCGCGGCGTCGTCGGGCAGTGCGGTGATCTGGCTCGCGTCCGGCAGCTTCGGCAGGTCCTGCGCGGTCGCCTTGCCGGTGAAGCGGAAGTCGTAGTTGAGCTCGATGTCATGGCCGTCGCCGGAGAACTTGGCGGCCATCACGAACTCGGCGAGCGAACCGTCCGGCTTGAGCTTGATCGTGGTGGGGATCACGGACTTGTTCAGCTGCGGCCCCACCTCTTTGAGCAGCGAGTCGGGCAGCAGTTCCACGCGCTTGTCGAGGAACTGTGAGAAGGGGACGTTGACGGTCAGCTCCGCCGAGCCGTCGGCCGCGCTCTTCGCGCCGCGTACGGCCTTCTTGTCGGCGTTGTACGAGTCGTCCACGGCATTGGCCATCTTGCAGGCCGTGAGCACACCGCCCCACGCGCACGGCTGGATCAGCCCGGCCTCGGGCTTCGGCATCGACACCCACGCCGTCGGCTCGAGCGACTTGTACGTGGGGCCGAGGTAGACGTACTCGAGCGTCCCGTCGGCGGGGGTGAACGTGTCGATGATCTCGTCGGGGTTCTTCTGCGACCGGTTGTGGACCACGCGACTCTCGGGGCTGCCGGTGCGGGCCGAGGTGATCACGCTGTGGATCCACTTGTCGTCGAACTTGAAGTAGGCGTCGGCGGAGTTGGTGACGTCGCGCGCGTCGAGGATGGAGTTCTCCAGCTTCGACATCGCCTTCTCGAACTTGGCGCCGACGTAGGCCGAGGCCTGGTCGCCGTTGGGCAGCGCGGTGCCGGCGCGGGCCTGCCCGCACGCGGTCGCGAGCACCAGCACGGCGCCCAGCGCGAGCGCCACCTGGCTTGCCCGTTTCGTCATCGCTTTCCCCCGGGTGTTCGGCTGTCCGCGCGGATCGTCTCATCTTGACGGGTCGCGCGGACCCGCGTGGGTGGTTCGGCGACGTCGGCCGGTACAATCATCGACGCGGTCCGAGGTGCCCGGTTTCGGGGGTCTCGACCGGCGGGCACCCCCCGCTGCACGGGTCACGTAAGCAGAGGCGTATCTTTATATGTCGTTGTGCGTTGCGGCGCGTCAGCGCTAGGCCCGCACAGAACCCACACGCAATGTTGACGACGAGGTAGACCCTTGCCCACGTACAGCCCCAAGCCCGGCGACGTCACTCGTGCCTGGCACGTGATCGACGCCGAGGATGTCGTGCTCGGCCGGCTCGCGACCGAGGTCGCCACGCTGCTGCGCGGCAAGCACAAGCCGACTTATGCCCCGCACGTGGACACCGGCGACTTCGTCGTCATCGTCAACGCCGAGAAGGTCGCGCTCACCGGTAACAAGCGCGACCAGAAGTTCGCGTACCGCCACAGTGGCTACCCCGGCGGTCTGCGCAAGCGTTCCTTCGGCGAGCTGCTCGACACCAAGCCCGAGCACCTTGTCGAAAAGGTCGTGAAGGGCATGCTGCCGAAGAACAAGCTCGGCCGCGCCATGGCCAAGAAGCTGAAGGTGTACGCCGGCCCGCAGCACCCGCACGCCGCGCAGCAGCCGCAGGCGCGCGAGATCACCAAGATCGCGCAGGTCGCGCAGTGAGTGAGGAACAGTCTGTGACCAGCACCGAGACCGAGGCTCCTGTGGCCGACGAGGCCGTTGTCGCCACGTCGGAGACCCCCGCGGTCGAGACCCCCGCTCCCGAGACCCCCGCGGTCGACGGCGCTGTCGCCACCAGCGAGTCGCCGGCCGCCCCGCGTCCGTCGCGTGCCGCGGGTGGCAACGCCCAGACCGTCGGCCGTCGCAAGGAAGCCGTGGTCCGCGTCCGCGTCGTCCCCGGTACCGGTGAGTTCAAGCTCAACGGCCGCACCCTCGCGGAGTACTTCCCGAACAAGGTGCACCAGCAGCTCATCCGTGAGCCCCTGGTCACGGTCGACAAGCCGGACTCGTTCGACATCTTCGCCAACCTCCACGGCGGCGGCATCTCGGGCCAGGCCGGCGCTCTGCGCCTCGCCATCGCCCGCGCGCTGGTCGAGGTCGACGCCGATGACCGCCCGGCCCTCAAGAAGGCCGGCTTCCTGACCCGTGACGCGCGCGCCACGGAGCGGAAGAAGTACGGCCTCAAGAAGGCCCGTAAGGCTCCGCAGTACTCGAAGCGCTGATGTTGCGGTCGTGGGGCGAGTCCTGCTCAGCGCCTTGAGGCGCTTCGCCGGACTCCCTCCGCGATCACTGCGTTCGTGGGTGGGCTCTGCTCGCGCCAGTGGCGCGTCGCTGGGCTCACTCCGCGGACCATTTGGGGGTCGAACCCCCAAGCCCCCGGCTGCGTTCGTGGGTGGTCCTGCTCGCGCCTGGTGGCGCTTCGCCGGGCTCACTTCGCGGACCATTTGGGGGTCGGACCCCCAAGCCCCAGCCAGGGCGAGCCCCTGGACCCCCGTGGCTCACGCAGTCGTGGGCTGGAGCGGGCGACGTACGTCATTCGTGGGGTGGGCCCTGGTGCTTCGCGGGCTTACCTCGCGGTCGTGCGGGGGTTGAAGTGCTTGGCCTCGTGAGAGGCAACCTCGGGAGCGCCCATCCGTCCATCGGATGGGCGCTCTCGTGCTTTCCGAGTGCTGTCTGAACGTGTTCTCTGGGACCTCATGCGTCCCATCTGCCCCACAGTGATGCATTTCGCGCGCGGTCCGCGACATTCCTGGGGTGGGGGCAGGGGCCGCCGGGTCGTAGCCGCCGCTAGGTTGTCGTGGTCTATTGGACCTAGGAGGTCGTGGAGATGGCCCGACTGTTCGGCACCGACGGGGTACGAGGCCTGGCCAACGCCGAGCTGACCCCCGAGCTGGCGCTTTCGCTCGCGGCCAGCGCCGCGCGTGTGCTCGCCGCGCACGACCGTTCGCACCGCCCGGTGGCTGTGGTCGGCCGCGACCCGCGCGCCAGTGGCGAGATGCTGGAGGCCGCCGTGGTGGCGGGCCTCGCGTCCGCCGGCGCCGACGTGCTGCGCCTGGGCGTGCTGCCGACGCCCGCCGTCGCGTACCTCGTGGGTGCGCTGGAGGCTGATCTGGGCGTGATGATCTCGGCTTCGCACAACCCCATGCCGGACAACGGCATCAAGCTCTTCGCCGCGGGTGGGCACAAGCTCCCCGACAGCATCGAGGACGAGATCGAAGCCGGCCTCGGCGGCGCCGACGTCGTCCGCCCGACAGGCTCGGGCGTCGGCCGCGTGTCCGACGCCTCCGACGCGCTCGACCTGTACCTCGCCCACCTGGTCTCGGCCACGCCGCACCGCCTCGACGGACTGAAGGTCGTGGTGGACTGCGCCAACGGTGCGTCCGCCGTCGCCGCCCCCGAGGCTTACCGCCGCGCCGGCGCCGAGGTCGTCGCCCTCCACGCGGAGCCCGACGGCATCAACATCAACGAGCACTGCGGTTCGAACCACCCCGACCTGCTCCGCGCCGCCGTCGTCGAGCACGGCGCCGACCTGGGCATCGCCCACGACGGCGACGCCGACCGCTGCGTCGCCGTCGACGCCTCGGGCGAGCTCGTGGACGGCGACCAGATCATGGCCGTGCTGGCCCTCGCGCTGGCCGAGGACGGCGAGCTGGTGAAGGACACGCTCGTCGCCACCGTGATGAGCAACCTGGGCCTGCACCTCGCGATGAAGGCCCATGGCATCACGGTCGTCACCACCTCCGTCGGCGACCGCTACGTGCTCGAAGAGCTGCGCGCCTCCGGCCTCGCCCTCGGCGGCGAACAGTCGGGCCACGTGGTCCTGCCCGCCCACGCCACCACCGGCGACGGCCTGCTGACCGCCCTGCGCCTCATGTCCCGCATGGCCGCCACCGGCAAGAAGCTCGCCGAGCTGGCGTCCGTGATGAACCGCCTGCCCCAGGTCCTCGTCAACGTCCCCGTCGCGGACAAGGCGGCCGTCGCGGGCTCCTCCGAAGTCCGCGACGCCGTCGGCGAGGTCGAAGCCGAACTCGGTGAAGAGGGCCGCGTCCTCCTGCGCCCCTCGGGCACCGAACAGCTCGTCCGCGTCATGGTCGAGGCCCCGGCCCACTCCACGGCCCAGGCGGCGGCGGATCGGCTGGCCGGCGTGGTGTCCGCGGTCTCCTGATTCGTCCCGGATTTGGTGAACGCCCTGCGCCCTCGGTGACCCCGGAGGTACATTCCGCATGCAGTGCGGACCGACGGGGGAGTGGGATGGACGGGCAGGAGGGGCTGAGTCCTCAGTTCACCAGGAGCCTGGTGGCGATGGAGGAGGCCAGGGCCCAGTACCGGGCCGATCACGAGCGCGCACTCGCCGACGACGAGACGCGTCAGGCGGAGTTCGCCAAGCTCGTCGAGGAGAACCGCGCCCGCAGCGAGCAGCTGCGCGCGGAGCGTGAGGCCGCCGGAACCGAGAGCGATCCCGCCACGTCGAAGGAAGCGGAACTGGCCGCCATACAGGCGGCGGAGGCGGCCGAAGACGGCGCGATCTTCCAGTTCGAGGACGAGGCCGCGGTGGAAGCGCCGCCGCAGCCGGTGGTGCCCGCCTTCCGGCCACCCGCGGCGCCGGTGGCTCCACAGGCCCCGGCCCGCCCGGCCGCACGGCACCGCGCGTCGGAGGTCGACGACGACTTCTCGGCCACGAACTGGGTCGACGACCACTGAGGCAGCTGTTCCGCACGAGGGGAGAAGTGCGTTGGCCGGATTCAACATCGAACCGGATCAGGTTAAGAACGTTGCGAACGAGGTGTCCTCGATGGCGACGTCGTTCGACGAGATGAAGACCTACACCGCGCAGTCGCAGCTGACACCCGCTCACTTCGGCAAGATCCCCGGCCTCTCCGAAGCGGCCGGCGCGTACGTCGCCAAGGCCCAGGCACTCGGCGACTCCGCCACGAAGGGCGGCGCGTTCGTCAAGGATTACGCGACGCGACTCAACCAATCGGCCACCGTGCACTCGGAGAACGAGCAGGAGAGCACCTGGGGCATCACCGACGCGGGCAGGGAGGCCTGACCGTGACTCCACCTCCTGCCACTGGCCGTCTCGGCGACACCATCATCGCCCCGCTGCAGCCCCCGGCTGACGTCCACCTGGACGACACGTCCGACAACATGCTGAAGTCGCTCACCGGCTTCCACGACAAGATGACCGGCAAGCTCGGCGGTCTCTACACGCGGTGGATCGGGCACCCGTCGCGGAACCTCGCGATCCAGTTCGCCGCACCGTATGGGCAAGGTGACGAGGAGAACCGGCTGCTCGGCGAGCTGGGCGGCTTCGGCTTCGGCTATTTCTGGGGCGCGCAGGGCCGAGCGGCAAACCTCGGCAAGGCTGCGAAGGCGGCGCAGGACGCGAGCGGCCAGGTCAAGCAGGATCTGTCCGCAGCTTGGCAAGGCAAGGCCGCGGACTCCGCCGCTGAGAAGATGGATGACCTGAACAAGTCGCTCGGCGACTACGGCGGCACGGTCAACGGGTTCAGCCAGTTGCTGCAGAACCTGTGGCACACGGTCCGGCCGCCGATCGTCGACTTGGCGAAGCTGCCGGATGCGCCGGGCCAGGCGCCGAAGATCTTTGTGGATGCGCACAACCCCGATGACTGCGATGGCTTGTCGATGTTCATCGACCGGCTCGACGACGCCATCAAATGGGGCCGACAGAACACCAATGTGCAGTGGGACATCGCGACGGTCTGGGGCGATAACCGCAGCACCTCCGAGGTTGCGAAGAGCCAAGAGGACGGCACCGGGCCGATCGCGCCCCAAGACCTGCGCAACATGTCCGTCGACCTGGATGTTCATTTCGACTCGAAGTGGTCGAACGACCTCATCAGGCAGATGGACGAGTACAGCGCGCAGTACTCCGATGCCATGACCACCTTCCGCCAGGCGATCCGCAACGCGCACACCGCCGCGACCAACGCGTTGCGGGCGTTCTCGGATGGTCTGAACGTACCGACGGACCCGTTCGGCTCGCTGCACCTCGGCGCGTCGCCGGGCACCGGTGGTGGCACCAAGACCAGCAGCTCGGGCGGGCACAGCAGCGGCTCGGGCGGACCGTCGTCGGGTGGTGGGGGCGGGATGACCGCGCCGTCCGCCGCGGCGCCGCAGCCGACCCCCGCGGTCACACCGCCGGCGGCTGCGGATCCGAACCTCAACCCTGTCACCCACCAGCCGCTCGAGGTGGACCCGGCGACGGGGCAGCCGTACCCGATCGACCCGAAGACCGGCGAAGCGATCAAGTCCGACGCGACGGAACCCGAGACGGTGACCGTCAAGCAGGGCGACAACAAGATCTCCATGACCGAGCCCGATGACGACGGGAAGATGGGCATCACCGTCGACGACGGGACCGGGCAGGAGAAGCAGTACCAGCTCGATTTCGGCGACGAGCCCGCGCCAAGCCAGGGCAGCGACGCCGACTTCGGCCCACAGGGGCACGACGGTGCGCAGGACGCGTCGGGCCAGCCTGACGCTGGTCGTCACCAGGCTCCGCAGCCCGACGGCGCGCCCACCGCGGCCGACGGCACCGCGACCTCGGGCCAGGTCTTCCAGCCAGGCCCCGACGGCAAGATCCACATCGACGACGGCAACCTCAAGATCACCGCCGAACGGCCGGACGGTGCGGACGGTCCCACGGTGGTGACCGTCGACGACGGTTCCGGCCAGCCGACGAAGTACACCCTCGGCGACGACGGCGACCTCCACCCCGCTACTGCGGACGGCCAGCCCGCCGGGAACCTCGCGCAGCCCGCGGCGGCTCAGCACGCCGGCGTGCCGGACCAGACCGGCCCGATCGACCACGCCACCCCGGTCAGTCACGGCGCATTGGACCAGACCGGCCCCGTCGATCACTCCGGTGCCGTCGATCACTCCGCCGCCCACGACGCGACCGACGCCGGGGCGCCGACCGGTCGTCACCACGCTTCGCCGGACGTCGGGATGCCGGCCGATACGGTCGATGCGACGGCGGCGTCGGCCGATCAGCCGAGCGTGGACGACTCGACGACCGCTCAGTCGCTCACCGATCCCACCGACAGCCACAGCGGCCTCGGCCCTGGGTTCGACGACGGTCTCGGCCAGACCTCCGAACCGGCCGACTGGCAGGGCGGCGGTGGAGCCACTGCTCCGACCTCCGGCGACCTCGGCACGGCCCCGACCACGACCGACCAGCAAGGACAGCCCATGGCCATGATGGGCGGCGGCGGCATGATGGGCGGTGGTGGGCTCGGCAACACAGGCGGTGACCAGGAGCGCGGGGCGAACCCATACCGGTCCGGCCTGTTCGAGTCGACGCCGAGCGGCCGCCGGATCAGCGGCTCGCTACTCGACGACGAGGACTGAGCTCTTTGTCTTTGTCGACTCGGGCCTTCTGACTCGCTAGATTTTCGGTGCACGCAAAGTGGCACCGGGCGCCGCCGGCGTGCGTCGGAGTGGGTGCGGGTCGGCGGAGTGAGGGGGTGGCCATGCCGGAGGGCAGCCACCGGGCGGACGCGGAGGCGATGCGCGCCGCGAAGGGCGCGCTCGAGGCCGCGGCCGGGCGGGTGTCCGGGGTGGCGTCGCAGGTCGTCGAGGCGGATTTCGGGCGCGGGCACGGCGGGGCGTTTGCCGCGTACCGCAACGGGTTCGCCGCGCTGGGTGGTGCCGTCCAGGCTTACGCCGGTGAGCTCGCGTCGTTCGGCAGCAGCGTCGACGTGGCGGCGGGGCGGTACGCGTCCATCGAGGGCGAGCACGTCGACACCGCGCGGAACACGGCGAACCGATGACCGGCGCGCTGCGTGGCCCCGAGCCCGGTGGCGTCGGGGTGGCGACCTCCGACAATGTGCTCGCGCTCGCCGCGCCGGCGCTGGATTTCTTCGCGCAGTGGGCCTCGGTCTGGAACGCGTTCGCGGCCACGAAGATCGACGTGGACAAGGACATCCGGGACAAGTTCCAGGACAGCGCCGGCCTCGACTTCCGCAAGTTCCTCGCCGACGCCGACGCACTGGCCCACACGCGCGAGACCCTCGACTCCACCCACGCCGACGCCACCACCGCCACCACCACCCTCTTCCGCGACTGGCAAAGCCCCGCCGCGACGGCCGCTCAAAGCGCCTATCGTCGCCTCCACCCCGACGCCTTGCTCGACCACCTCGCCGGAGCCGCCCAGCTCATCCCCGAGACGATGACCCACGTCTTCACCGCCCTGAAGACCAAAGTGGACGAAGCGCTGAAACTCCGCACCGACTCGATCGCGGGCGCTCCTTTGCCGGTGGCGCAACGGGTTGCCGCGGTGGCCCAAGGCGGCGCCGTCTCGAAGAACGAGCTGCTCGACCTCGCCCAGTGGCTCGACTCCGCCAGCCCCGGCAACGACCTCCACAACCGCCTACGCGACTGCGAGCCCGGTGACAACGATTACGCCACCCGCGCCGCCCGCCAATGGCTCAACGGTCCTTTCGCGACCGAGTTCAGCAGCCGCTACGCCGCGTTCCAGGGTCTGTGCGCGACGGCCACCTCCACCATCGACGGTCACTTCCGTGTCTTGGCGGGATTCCTGGCTGTTCCGGCTGGGACGTCCACAGTGGACACTTCGGTGGATTCCCCCACTCCGACCCTGGGTCTCCCCGCTGACTCACCGACTCCCGCCCTCGGCCTCCCCGTGAGCTCACCGACTCCTGGCCTCGGCCCGTCCGTGGACTCGTCAACCCCCGCCCATGGCATTCCAGTGGGCTCACTGACTCCCGCCCTTGACCCTTCCGCGGACTCACCGACCCCCGCCTTTGGTCTCCCCGTGATCCCGGCCGACTTCGACCCGTCGTCAGGCTCGACCTCGGGTGACCTGAACGTCCCGGACGACAGCACCACGGCCTCGGCCTCCCTGTCCGACCTCGGCGCCCACATCGTCGACCCGCCCCAGGACCAGCACCCCTCCGCGGAACTCGGCACGGCCCCCGGCGGCGACGTCACCTTCGACCCCCTCGGTCCCAACCCCGACTCCCTCCCCGACGGCATGAACGGCTTCGGCGCCCTGCCCTTCCCCGGCCCGAGCGGCCTCGGCGCCGCCCCCGGCGACCAAACACGCACGGCCGCCCGCCTCGGCACGGACGTCTTCGACACCCGCGCCTCGGCCGGCCGCATCAGCGGCTCCCTCGACGAGGGGCCCGGCGTTGACCGCCGCTGACCCGCCCGCCCCACGCAGCTTGACCGCCGCCGCTCAGCCCGCCGGACGTCGGGTCGTGAACCCCGTTGCCCAACAAAGCACGAGCGCTGTCGACCAGGTCACGGGACGGCGGAACCGACCTTGACCGCCGCCGACCGACTCGGTGCCGCGCGCGCGGCCCAGGACGCCGCCACCCGCGAACACCAGGAACAACGCGCGCTCCGCGACCGCCACGTCACCTCGGCCACGTCCGCCGCCACCGAGTCCCTTCACCGCGACGCCGCCACCCACGGCCGCTACCTCACCCGCGCCCAGGACCTCCAGCGCCGCCACCGCGAAGCCGGCGGCTGGCTCACCGAAAAGACCATGACCGACCGCACGCACACCATCGACCTCACCCCGCCCGCCGACCCGCAGCCCGACGAGCCCGCCCCGCCAACCCCGGGCCACCCCACCCGCCCCGGCCGCTTCGACGACCACGACTTCTCGAACAACACCTGGATGGTCGACTGACCCCATTCGGTCGCCGCGTGAAGGCGTGAAGGGTCCCTTCAGGCCTTCTCAGCGCCACACGCCCTAACCCGCCGCCTCCGCGAGACCCCGCAGCCCTGGTTGGCGTGATGAATGTCCCCTTCACGCAGCCTCGGGTTCGCGACCGGTCCCTTCGCGACGGGAGAGGCAGCGCGACCCAGCTTGGCCCGCACCGGCCCGATCAACGACAGCCAACCCTCGACCCGGCGCCGGTCCACTCAATACCGTGGCAAGTGCGCGGCGGGTCCCTTCGTCCAGCGGCGGGTCGCCGAGAGGTCCTTTCGCGAGCGGCCAACCTCGGGCACCCAGCCCAGGAGCGGCCCGGCAGAAGCGATGAAGGCCCCTTCACCCCAACCCCGGTCACAGACCGTCAGGCAGCCGGCTCTTCCGTCAGCTCGATCGGCGCCCGCTTAACATCCGCGTCCAGCAGCGGCAGGTACCGCTCCGTACCCGTCAGGTGCGTCAGGAAAAACGCCGTGAACAACGCCCGAGTCAGCTGCTGCGTACGCCGGTGCGGTTTGCCGTGGAGCAGGAGCTGGCTCCAGTGCCGTCCTTCGGTCACGCCGAGGTGCGAGGACTTCCCCAACGTGCGCAGCTGAACGGGCCCAGCCCACGCCGTAGCAATGGCCTCCGCATGGCCCACGGCCGGCGCGACCAGGTCATCCTCCGCCGCGAGGTGCAGGCCGGGGGCGGTGATGAGCTGGGCGGCCGCCGAGGCGGAGGGGAGGGTCTGGGCGGCGGTGATCGTCGCGACGGCGCGGATGCGCGGGCGCACCGAGTCGTCGGCCGCGGCGGCCTGGGCGGCGGCGAGGACGGCGGACCCGCCGCCGGTGGAGTGGCCGGCGAGGCCAAGCTTGGCTGGGTCGACGCTGATGCCGTCGGGACCGAGGCGGACGGTGGTCACCACGTCGAGCGTCGTCAGCAGGTCGCTGGCCAGCAGGCGGTACGACGGCAGCGGCCCGCCCTGCGTCGCGGGCGCGGCGGCGACCACGCCCCAGCTCGCGAGGTGGTGCAGCAGGTGCCGGTACCGCGACGCGGGCTGCAGCCACCCGTGCCCGAACGCGATGGCCGGCAGCCCCAGTCCCTGGCGGGGCGTGAACACGACCCCCGGCAGCCCGACCAGGGCCAGGTTGCCGCGCAGGACCTCGTGGGGCCCCGGGTGTGACAGCTCCGCGAGCAGTTGCTTGGGCTTGCTGGCCATGCGCGTGACCTTACTGCCCGCACCCGGGCCCGGCCCGCCCGCCGCTCCGGGCCAGGTCACGCGCGCTCGTAGTACGCGATGAGCACGCCCTTCGTGGTCGCGACGCTGCGAGTGAGCTTGAACTCGGTCAGCGGCGCCGGGCCCTCGAACAGCCGCGCGCCGACGCCGAGGGTGAGCGGGTGGATGACCAGCGTGTAGCGGTCGACCAGCCCGGCCGCGTGCAGGCTGCGCACGAGCGCCGCGCTGCCGACGATCGCCAGGTCGTTCCCTGGCTCGGCCTTCAGCTCGGCGACCGTCTTCGTCGCGTCGCCGGGCAGGAGGATCGAGTTCTGCCACGCGCCGGCGCTGCCGAGGGTGGTCGAGGCCACGTACTTGGTGGCGGCGTCGAGGTGCGCGGTGAACGGGTTGCCGTCGTCGCGCCCCGCCCACACGCCGATGAAGTCCTCCCACGTCCGGCGCCCGAACAGCATGTCGCCGGGCCGGCTCATACGCCTGGCCATCTCGCGGCCGAGGACCTCGTCCTGGAACTTCGTGCCCCAGCCCCCGTGCCGGAACCCGCCGCGCGTGTCCTCGTCCGGCCGCCCGAGGCCCTGCACGACCCCGTCGAGGGTGACGTTCATGGTGACGCTGAGGGAACGCATGGTTTCTCCTCTCGTTTTGCCCTCTACACGAGCGGGAATCGCCTGATTCGACATCCGCCGGGCGCGGAGTTGTCCACATCTCGCCCCACCTGTGGGCAACTCGGCTCGCGCGCCGAGTGCGCCCGCCCAAGCTCACCTGCCGTGCCGGCTCAGCAGCCGACTTCCCCACCAGCATCCGATAGGGGCGAACGGCCACCCCCACCCGAAGCACCCACCCAAAGCCCCACAACTCACCCCCTCCCCAGCCCCGAAAAACCCCAGATCCCCACCGATCAGGGGTCCAAACCAACCCACCCCACTCCTCACCGTCACCGCTCGATCTCCCCTGGTCAGGTGGGTTGAAAAGCCTCGGGAAGGTACCGGAGTAGGGGACTGGACATCCCTCGTTAGGCTTGTTCGCGTGTGTGGAATCGTGGGATATGTCGGACACCGGCCGGCGCTGGATGTGGTCCTCGGTGGCCTGCGGCGGATGGAGTACCGCGGCTACGACTCGGCCGGGGTGGCGGTGCTCGACGGCGCCGGCGCGCTGAGGGTCGAGCGCAAGGCAGGGCGGCTCGCCAACCTGGAGGCGCAGCTCGACACCGTGGGCAGGGACGGCTTCACCGGCACTGCCGGCATGGGCCACACCCGCTGGGCGACGCACGGCGCGCCCGTGGATCGGAACTCGCACCCGCACCAGGACGCCTCGAAAAAGGTCGCCGTGGTGCACAACGGCATCATCGAGAACTTCGCCGCCCTGCGTGCGGAGCTCGAGGCCGACGGCGTCGAGATGGCGAGCGACACCGACACCGAGACCGCCGCGCACCTGGTGGCCCGGGCGTACAACGGCGGTGACACGCAAGGCGACTTCGCCGCCAGCGTCGCGGCTGTGTGCCGGCGGCTGGAGGGCGCGTTCACGCTGGTCGTGACGCACGCCGATCAGCCGGACACCATCGTGGCCGCTCGCCGGTCCTCGCCACTGGTGGTCGGGGTCGGGGAGGGCGAGCACTTCGTCGCGTCCGACGTCGCCGCGTTCATCGAGCACACGCGCGAGGCCGTGGAGCTGGGGCAGGACCAGCTGGTCGTCATCACCCGCGACGGCTACGAGGTCACCGACTTCCACGGCGACGCCGCGCAGGCCAAGCCGTTCACCGTCGACTGGGACCTCAGCGCCGCCGAGAAGGGCGGCCACGAGTACTTCATGCTCAAGGAGATCGACGAGCAGCCCGAAGCGCTCGCCAACACCCTGCGCGGCCACTTCGAGGCCGGCCGCATCATCCTCGACGAGCAGCGCATCTCCGACCAGGACCTGCGTGACGTCGACAAGGTCTTCGTCGTCGCCTGCGGTTCCGCCTACCACTCGGGCCTGGTCGCCAAGTACGCCATCGAGCACTGGACGCGCCTGCCGGTCGAGGTCGAGCTCGCCAGCGAGTTCCGCTACCGCGACCCGGTGCTCGACCGCGACACGCTCGTCGTCGCGGTCTCGCAGTCCGGGGAGACGGCCGACACGCTGGAAGCCGTCCGCCACGCCCGCGAGCAGAAGGCCCGCGTGCTCGCCGTCTGCAACACCAACGGCGCCCAGATCCCCCGCGAGTCCGACGCCGTGCTCTACACGCACGCCGGCCCCGAGATCGGGGTCGCGTCGACGAAGGCGTTCCTCGCGCAGATCGCCGCCAACTACCTCGTGGGCCTGGCGCTCGCGCAGGCGCGCGGCACGAAGTACCCCGACGAGGTCGCCCGCGAGTTCGCCGAGCTGGAGGCCATGCCGGCCGCCGTGCAGAAGGTGCTGTCCACTGTGGACCAGGTCAGGGACCTCGGCCGCCGGATCGCCGACTCCAAGGCGGTGCTGTTCCTCGGCCGCCACGTCGGGTTCCCGGTCGCGCTGGAGGGCGCGCTGAAGCTCAAGGAGCTCGCCTACATGCACGCCGAGGGCTTCGCCGCCGGCGAGCTCAAGCACGGCCCGATCGCGCTGGTCGAGGAAGGCCTGCCGATCGTCGTGGTCATGCCCTCGCCCAAGGGTCGCGCGGTGCTGCACTCGAAGCTGGTGTCCAACATCAGCGAGATCCAGGCCCGCGGCGCCCGCACCATCGTGATCGCCGAGGAGGGCGACGAGGCGGTGCGGCCGTTCGCCGACGAGCTGATCGAGATCCCCGCCGTGCCGACGCTGCTGCAGCCGCTGGTGTCCACCGTGCCGCTGCAGGTGCTGGCCGCGGAGATCGCCCGCGCCCGCGGGTACGACGTCGACAAGCCGCGTAACCTGGCGAAGTCCGTGACCGTCGAGTAATGCGGAGGGCCCGCCGTGCAGGGAATCTGGACCACGGAACGGATTCGCGAGGCGGAGGGCAAGCTGTTCGCCGTCACGCCCGAAGGCGAGCTGATGCGCCGGGCGTCGTTCGGCCTGGCCACGCACCTCGCGGGGTTTCTGGCCGAACGCACCGGCGGCGTCGCCGGACGACGGGTCGTGCTGCTCGTCGGCTCCGGCGACAACGGCGGTGACGCCCTGTGGGCCGGCGCGTTCCTGCGTCGGCGCAGCGTGGCCGTCACGGCGGTGCTGCTGAAGCCGGAGAAGGCGCACGCCCGGGGATTGGCCGCGCTACGCAGGGCCGGCGGCCGCGTGGTGTCCGTCGAGGACAGTCCACAGTGGATCGCCAAGGCCGACGTGGTGGTCGACGGCATCGTCGGCATCTCCGGCAAAGGCCCGCTGCGCCCCGACGCGGCCGAACTCGTCGACAAAATCCAAGCGCCCATCGTCGCCGTGGACCTCCCCAGCGGCGTCGACCCGGACACCGGCGCCGTCGACGGCCCCCACGTCACCGCCACGCTCACCGTGACCTTCGGCGCCCCCAAACCCGTCCACGCGCTCGCGCCCCAGCAGTGCGGCGACGTCGTGCTGGTCGACATCGGCCTGGGCCCCGAGCTCGGCGACCCCGACCTGCGGCGCCTGGAGCTCACCGACCTCGCCGACCTCTGGCCCATCCCCGGCGCGGGCGACGACAAGTACACCCAGGGCGTCGTCGGCATCGCCGCCGGCTCCGCGACGTACCCGGGCGCGGCCGTGCTCGCCTCGGGTTCCGCCGTGCGCGCCACCGCCGGCATGGTCCGCTACGCCGGCCCCGCGGCCGACGTGGTCCGGAGCCGCTGGCCCGAGATCGTCGCGACGGGCTCCGTCACCGACGCCGGCCGCGTGCAGGCCTGGGTCGTCGGCCCGGGCATCGGCACCGGCTCCGAAGGCCGCGACGTGCTGCGCCACATCCTCGGCCAGGGCGTGCCCGTCTGCGCCGACGCCGACGCCACCACGATCATCGCGCAGCACCCCGACGTCCTCGACGCCCGCGACCCCGAGACCCCGCTCGTGCTCACGCCCCACGCCGGCGAGTACGAACGCCTCATGGGCACCCGCCCCGGCGCCGACCGGGTGAAGGCCGCTCGCGACGCCGCCAGGAAGTACACCGCCGTCGTCCTGCTCAAGGGCCACTGCACCGTGATCGCCGCGCCGGACGGGCGCGTCGCCGTCAACACCCCGCGCGGCTCCTGGCTCGCGACGGCCGGCTCCGGCGACGTCCTCACCGGCCTCATCGGGTCGCTGCTCGCCGCCGGCCTCGACCCGTGGCTGGCGGCCGCCGCGGGCTCGCAGGTGCACTCGCTCGCCGGCGCCCTCGCCGCGGACGGCGTGCCGACCTCCGCGTCCGGTCTGGTCGACGCCATCCCGGGAGCTCTCAAGCTCGTTCGAGGTACCAGCGATGTAGAAGTTATCGAGTTACCCGTTAACTAACGCGATAAAATCTGGTAAGAACGAGGTGTGAGCACTGGCGCCCCCGTTCAGGTGACCCTCAACCGGGTCGACGGTGAGGTGCGCCGTGCCTAGGACCCGACCGTCCGACGCGGCCGTCGAGCAGCGCCGGCAGGACATCCTCGACCACGTCATCGAGCACGGCGAGGCGCGCATCGACGACCTCACCACCCGCTTCGGCGTGAGCCTCATGACGATGCACCGCGATCTCGACGACCTGGCCGACCGCCGCCTCCTGCGCAAGCTGCGCGGCAAGGTCGAGGCCTACCCGGCGCTCACGATGGAGACCGCCAGCCGGTTCACGCTGCACTCCGCCGAGAAGGAAGCACTCGCCGCGGCGGCCATCAAACACGTCGAGCCCGGCCAGACCGTGTTCGTCGACGACTCCACCACGCTGTTCCCCCTGGTCGAGCGCCTCGCCGACATCGACGGCCTCACCGTGATCACCAACTCCCTGCGCGCCGCCAAGCTGCTCGGCGACGGCGTGAACGTCGTCGTCGCCGGAGGCCGTTACCACCCGGAATACGACTCCTGCTCCGGTCCCGACGTGCTGGCGCTGCTGGAGCGCACCCGCGCCGACATCGCGTTCGTGTCCGTGAGCGCCGTCGCCGTCGGCCGGCTTTTCCACCCCGTGCAGGACTACGCCGAGCTCAAGAAGGCCGTGCTGCGCGCCGCGAACCGCAACGTGCTCGTGCTCGACCACTCGAAGTTCGGTCGCACCGCGACGTTCGCTCATGGCGACGTCGGCGACTACGACCTCCTGATCACCAGCGAGATCACCCCGACCGAGGAGATCGAGGCCGCGCTCAACGCCGGCACGGCCGTGGAGACCGTGGAGCACGTCGAGGAGGGACAGCCCTATGACAGCTGAGCTGGTGGCCGGGATCGACTCGTCGACCCAGTCGACGAAGGTCGTGGTCTGCGACGCGCGCACCGGCGCCGTCGTGCGCACCGGCCGCGCGCCGCACCCCGACGGCACCGAGGTCGACCCCGCGGCCTGGTGGCAGGCCTTCGGCGAGGCCACCGACGGTGTGCTCGACGGCGTGAAAGCCCTCGGCATCGGCGGTCAGCAGCACGGCATGGTCACCGTCGACGAGGACGGCGAGGTGGTTCGCCCCGCCTTGCTCTGGAACGACACGCGCTCCGCGCAGGCCGCCCAGGACCTCATCGAGGAACTGGGCGGCGCCGGTGTCTGGGCCAAGTCCGTCGGCTCCGTGCCGGTCGCGAGCTTCACCGTCACCAAGCTGCGCTGGCTCGCCGAGCACGAGCCCGCCAACGCCGACCGCGTCGCGCGCGTGCTGCTGCCGCACGACTGGCTCACCTGGCGCCTGCTCGGCAAGCCCGAGCAGGCCATGACCGACCGCGGCGACGCGTCCGGCACCGGCTACTTCTCGCCGACGGAGAACGCCTACCGCGTGGACGTCCTGGCCCACGCGTTCGGAGGCCGCACGCCTGAGCTGCCGACCGTGCTCGGCCCTTCCGATACCGCCGGTCACACCGAAAACGGCCTGCTCGTCTCCGCCGGCACCGGCGACAACATGGCCGCCGCGCTGGCGCTGGAGCTCACGCCGGGCGACGCCGTGATCTCCCTCGGCACCAGCGGCACCGTCTTCGGGGTGACCGAGACGGGTTCGGCCGACGCGAGCGGCCTGGTCGCCGGGTTCGCCGACGCCACCGGCCGCTTCCTGCCGCTTACCGCAGCCCTGAACGCCGCCCGCGTGCTCACCGCGGGCGCGACCATGCTCGGTGTCGACCTCGCCGAGTTCGATCGCCTCGCGCTCGCCGCCGAAGCCGGTGCCGGTGGGCTCACGCTCCTGCCGTACCTCGACGGCGAGCGCACCCCGAACCTGCCGGATGCCACGGGCTCGCTCCACGGCCTGACCAAGGCGAACATGACGCCGGAGAACCTGGCCCGCGCCACCGTCGAGGGCATGCTGTGCGGGCTGGCCGCGGGGCTCGACGCCGTGCGCGCGCAGGGCATGGACGTCCGGCGCGTGCTGCTCATCGGCGGTGGCGCGCAGTCGGCCGCCGTGCGGGCCGTGGCGCCGATCGTGCTCGGCGTGCCCGTGGTGATCCCCGAGACGGGCGAGTACGTCGCCCTCGGTGCCGCGCGCCAGGCCGCCTGGGCGCTGGCCGGCACCGCCGAACCACCCGCGTGGGTGGCCGAAGGACCTGGAAACCGGCTCGTGCTGGACGAGCCGGCCGAGGCGCAACGCGCCGCGGGCAAGGAGATCCAGCGACGCCACCTCGAAGCGCGCGAAGCCGCGCACGGGGTTCCCGTGAAATTCGGAGAGGACTGACCGATGGCCACCATCACCTACGACAAGGCTTCCCGGCGCTACGCCGGCACCGAGCGGCCTGCCGTCGACGCACTCGAGCTGGAGATCGCCGACGGCGAGTTCCTCGTGCTGGTCGGCCCGTCGGGTTCGGGCAAGTCGACCGCGCTGCGCATGCTCGCGGGTCTGGAGGACGTCGACGAGGGCTCGATCTGGATCGGCGACCGCGACGTGACGCAGCTGCCGCCGCGTTCGCGCGACATTGCGATGGTGTTCCAGAACTACGCGCTGTACCCGCACATGACCGTCGCGCAGAACATGGGCTTCGCGCTGAAGATCGCGGGCCGTCCGGCGTCGGAGATCAAGCAGAAGGTGCTCGAGGCCGCGAAGCTGCTCGACATCGAGGATTACCTCGACCGCAAGCCGAAGGCCCTCTCCGGTGGCCAGCGCCAGCGTGTCGCCATGGGCCGCGCGATCGTGCGTGAGCCGCAGGTGTTCCTCATGGACGAGCCGCTGTCCAACCTGGACGCCAAGCTGCGTGTGTCCACGCGTACGCAGATCGCCGCGCTGCAGCGCCGCCTGGGCGTCACCACCGTGTACGTGACCCACGACCAGGTCGAGGCCATGACGATGGGCGACCGCGTGGCCGTGCTGTCCGACGGTCTGCTGCAGCAGTGCGACACCCCGCGCGCGCTCTACGACCACCCGGCCAACGTGTTCGTCGCCGGCTTCATCGGCTCGCCCGCCATGAACCTCGTCTCGGCGAAGCTCACGGCCGACGGCGCCGAGATCGGTGGCGCGAGCGTCCCCCTCACGCCCGCCGTTCGTTCGGCTGCCGACGGTGACACCGTGACGCTGGGCTTCCGCCCCGAGTCGCTCGAGGTCACCACCGACGCCGCGGGCGCGCTGCCCATCAAGGTCGACCTGGTGGAGGAGCTGGGCTCCGACGCGTACGTCTACGGAAAGCTCTCAGGCGCGCACCCCGAGATCACCGCCGAGGGCGCGTCGAAGAACGTCGTGGTCCGCGTCGACCCGCGCGCGACCCCGTCGATGGGCGACACGCTGCACCTGCGGATCCGGCCCGACGAACTGCACGTGTTCTCGGGTACCAGCGGGCTCCGCCTGCCCTGACGCACAGCACTCTCGGACCCGCGTGGGAAACTGGCGGTCGCTATGACTGCCAGTTTCCCGCGCGCGGAGGTCGTGATCGACCTCGACGCCGTGCGCCACAACGTCGCTCTGCTGGCCGGCCGCGCCGCCGGTTCGGCCGTGATGGCCGTGGTCAAGGCCGACGCGTACGGCCACGGCGCGGTCCCCGTCGCGCAGGCCGCGGTGGAGGCCGGCGCCACCTGGCTGGGCACGTGCTCGCTCGGTGAGGCGCTGGACCTGCGCCGCGCCGGGCTGTCGGTGCGGCTGTTCAGCTGGCTCGACGTGCCGGAGGTCGACTTCGGACCCGGCATCCTCGCCGACATCGACCTGGGTGTGAGCTCGGTCGACGAGCTTCAGCGCATCGCTTTGGCGGCACGGCAGGTGGGTCGCCGCGCTCGGGTGCACCTCAAGATCGACACGGGCTTGTCGCGCAACGGTTGCCAGCCCGCCGACTGGCCCGAGCTGGTCGCGGCCGCCGCGGCTTCGGCCGACGTGGACGTGGTCGCCGTCTGGTCACACCTCGCGTGCGCCGATGAGCCGGGCCACCCGTCGATCGACATCCAGGCCAAGCGCTTCGCCGACGCGTACGACGCAGCGCGCGCGGCCGGTCTGGACCCGCTGCGGCACCTGGCGAACTCCGCGGCCGTGCTGACGCGGCCCGACCTGCACTTCGACCTCGTGCGGCCCGGCATCGCGATGTACGGGCTGAACCCCGTGCCGCAGCACGAAGACCTGCGGCCGGCGATGACGTTCCGCGCGGCCGTGGCGCTCACGAAACGGCTGCCCGCCGGCGAGTCCGTCTCCTATGGACATACGTGGACGGCCGAGCGCGACACCACCGTGGCGCTCGTGCCCGCCGGCTACGCCGACGGTGTGCCGCGGTCGCTGTCGGGCCGCATGGACGTGTGGCTGGGCGGGCGGCGCCGGGCGGTCGTCGGGCGCGTGTGCATGGACCAGCTCGTGGTCGACTGCGGTGACGAAACCCCGGCTGTCGGCGAAGAGGTGGTGCTGTTCGCCGACGGTCGCTCAGGTGAGCCGACCGCGCGCGAATGGGCCGACAAGCTGGGCACGATCGACTACGAGATCGTCACGTCGATGTACCGTCCGCGCGTGCGGCGGCGGTACCTGGGGGAGAGGCCGTGAGCCCTTCGGCTCGGTTGTGGGCGATCGTCGGAGGTCTCGGCGCGGTGGCCACGGGTACGGCCGCCGCGGCCCTCGTCGCGGCGCAACAGCGCAGGCAGAGTGAGGACCAGTACGTGGACGAGCAGCTGGGCGAGCTGAAGCCCGACCGCACGTCCACGGTCGCGGCCGAGGACGGCACGCCGCTTTCGGTGGAGGAGATCGACCCCGAGGACGGCGGCGAGCCCGAGCTGACGCTGGTCGGCGTGCACGGGTTCGCGTTGTCACGCAAGTCCTGGCACTTCCAGCGCCGCGCGATCGCTTCGCTGCGGCTGCCGCGCGTGCGGCAGGTCTACTACGACCACCGCAGCCACGGCCTGTCCGGCGCGGCGACGGCCGAGACCAGCACCATCGAACAGCTGGCGCACGACCTCGACAGCGTGCTGCGCGCGATGGTGCCCGAAGGGCCGATCGTCCTCGTGGGACATTCCATGGGCGGCATGGTGATCATGGAGCTGGCCGCGGAGAACCCTTCGCTGTTCGAGGATCGCGTGTGTGGCGTCGCGTTCATCGCGACGGCCGCGGGTGAGGTGGGCGCGCGCGGGCTGCCGCGTTCGCTGCTGTCGAAGTACAACCCGTTGACGCGCGGCGTCGGCAACCTCGCGGGCTGGCAGCCGGGCCTGGTGGAGTTCGTACGGGCGGCCGGTGGGCAGCTGGAACGGCAAGCCGTGCGGCGCCTCGCGTTCGGCAGCCGCGACGTCTCGCCGCGGCTGGTGGACTTCATGATCGAGATGCTGGCAGTGACGCCCGTGCGGGGCCTGGTGAACTTCGTCGACACGCTCGGCAGCCACAACCGTTACGCCGCCTTGGCGGGCCTCAAGCACACCCAGGTCGTCGTGATCGGTGGTGACTCCGACCGGTTCACGCCGTTCTCGCACGCCGAACGCATCGCGGCCGAGCTGCCCGAGGCCGAGCTCGTGCGCGTGCGCGGCGCGGGCCACATGGTGCAGCTCGAACAGCCCGACCTCGTCACGGGCCGGCTCATCGATCTTCTGCAGCGCTGTTCCGGAAGCGCCGCACCCAACCGGCGGAACTGGTGGTGGACACGGTGACGTTCCTTCTCGCGACCCCCGACGACACGATGGCGTTCGGCAGGTCCCTGGGCGCGTCCCTGCGCGCGGGCGACCTGGTGCTGCTCGCGGGCCCCCTGGGCGCCGGCAAGACCACGCTCACGCGCGGCATCGCCGACGGCCTCGGCGTCGGCGGCCGCGTGAGCTCCCCGACGTTCGTCCTGGCCCGCGTCCACGCCGCGGGTTCCCTCGGCGTGCCCTTGATCCACGTCGACGCCTACCGCCTCGGCGGCGACCTCGCTCAGCTCGACGACCTGGACCTCGACACGGACCTGGAACGCTCCGCCGTCGTGGTGGAGTGGGGCGAGGGCTCGGCGGAACGGCTGTCGTCCGACTACCTAGTGGTGCGGATGTCCCGTCGGGACGACGACGTGCGCGAGGTTTCGCTTGAGCCGCACGGATCTTGGGCGGCACGGATGTCGGCGTTGCCGTCGGCTTAGACCTGGCCCCGCCCCTGCCCCGCCGCCGCACGCCCGGCAAGGTGACAGGTCAGCGGTGGTGCCTTCGCGGGTGGCAAGATGCCCAGCTCCGTGGCCACGCCGCCAACCGTGCGGCAAGGCCACGCCGCCAATGGCAAGCCCCAGTGGTGATCGGCAGGCCTCGCCAGCGAATGGAATCTTGCCGCACCCGTCGCAAGCCGGCCGGAGCCGGCAACCAGCTCGCGCCCGTCGCACGCCATGCGTCACCCGGTGATCGTCTGCCCGGACCCCGTCCCGGAAACGCACCCCACGTACCAGCGGGCGACCTCGGCAGCGGACGTACCGACGGCGTCGGTGATACCCAACGCAGCCAGGGTTTCCGCCACCCAACCCGGACTGACGACGTTGATCCGCAACCCCCGCGGCAGCTCGGCGGCGGCGTTGCGCACGAAGCCCTCCAGACCGGCGTTGACCAGAGCGCCGAGAGAACCACCGGCCATCGGCGCGGCAAACGTCCCCCCGGTGAGCGTGATCGACCCGTTGTCCCGCAAGTGGAGCAGCGCGTGCCGGGCCAGCGCCACCTGTCCCAGCAGCTTGCCGCGCAACCCCTGCTCGAACTCCTCGTCACTGGCAGAAGCCAAGTCCAGCAGCGGCCCACTCGCCGCACAGCACACCACGGCGTCGACCTCCGGCACCGCGCGGAACAGGCCCTCGATCGACGAGGTGTCCTCCAGATCCACCTGCACCGGCCCCCGCCGCGACGCTCGCACGACCACGTGCCCGGCCGCCTCCAGCGCCGCGGCGACCGCGCTGCCGACGGTCCCGCTCGCCCCCACCACGATGATCTTCACGCCCCCATTCTCACCTCGGGCGCAACACCGTTTCAGGGCTCCACGATCCCCCGCGCCAAGCCGAGTTCGACGAGGTCCTGAGGCCGTAACCGCAGCTGGTCGGCCGTGGCCGGAATCTCGGTCATCGGGCGTTTGAGGATCGCGGCGGCAGCCTCGGGCGAGGTGACGGAGAAGTAGGCGTCCGGCGCGATCCACGTGTTGTCCGGCGCCGCGAAGGCCAGCGCGCCGCCGGAGCCGCCCTCGCCGATGACCAGGGTGGTGATGGGGACGGCCGCGGTGGCGATCGCCTCGAACAGCGACGCGATGGCAGGGCCGGCGCCGCCCTCTTCGGCGTCGGCGTCGTTGGCGGCGCCCGGGGTGTCGACGAGCGTCAGCACGGGAATGCCGAGCCGCGAAGCCAGGTGCACGAGGCGGGCGGCCGTGCGGAAGCCCGCCGGACGCGTGGCGGTGCCGCACTGCGCGGCGAAGGCCACCGCACGGCCCTCGCGCAGGCCGAAGCCGCAGAGGACGCCGTCGTCGACCGCGCCGGTGCGGTCGCCGCGGAGGGTTTCGTGCCAGTCGAAGTACGCGTCCACGTACGAAGCCGCACGGGGGCGGCGCGAGGATCGGGCGGCGCGGACAGCGTCCCACCCCGTCGAGGGCAGCGGCACCGACCGCAGCGCGCCCGGGGGCGGAGCCGCCGCGGAAGAACGGGAAGTCAGCAACACCAGCCACCGCTCCAGCACCGATGCCAGCGAAGACGGCGACACCAGCTGGTCGACCTGCCCCCACTCGTACTTCGCCTCGACTGTGTAAGCCTCCGAAGGCGACGTCGCAGGCCGCACGCGCGAGCCCGCGAACCCCACCTGCGCCAGCGGCAGCCCCAAGACCACGTCGGCACTCGCGCCCAGCGTCGCCCAGCCGCCACCGGTCGTCGGGTCGCGCAGCACGGAGATCTGGGCGACGCCGTCCGCCCGCGCCGCCGCCGAGGCGCGCGCGATCCGCTGTAGCTGGGACAACGCGCGCATGCCGTGCTGCATGCGCGAGCCACCGGTCGCGATCAACGCCACCACCGGCAGTTTCCGCGACCGAGCCCAGGAAAACGCGGCCTCCACGCGGTCACCGGTCCGTCGCCCGATCGACCCGCCGAGGAACCCGAACTCCCACACCACGAGCACCGCGGGCGTCGCACCCACCAGCGCCTCGCCGACGACCACGGACTCCGTCTCGCCCGTCCGCGCCGCGGCCGCCGCGTAGGCCTCGCGGTAGCCGGGCCAGCCGAGGGGGTCGTCCAGACTACTGTCCGCACTACTGTCCACATCGGACAATTCGGTGAACCCCGTCGACACCTGCGCGATGACCTCACGGGCCGAGGGCCTCACCCCAGAGCTCGCTTCAGGATCTTGCCCATGTCGTTGCGCGGCAACGCATCCAGGTACCGCACGACCCGCGGCCGCTTGTGCGGCGCCAGCAGTTTCGCCACGTGATCAGCCAGCTCCGAAGCCGACGGCCGCTCACCCGCGGGCACCACCCACGCCACGATGCGCTCACCGAGATCGTCGTCCGGCTCACCCGTCACGGCCGCCTCGGCGACGCCCGGGTGCTCCAGCAGCGCGTTCTCGATCTCGCCGGCGCCGATCTTGTACCCACCGCTCTTGATCAGGTCGGTGGCCTTGCGCCCGACGATCTTCACGTACCCGTCGGTGTCGCGCGTCGCCATGTCGCCGGTGCGGAACCAGCCGTCGGCGAGTGCGGCGGCCGTCGCGTCGGGGCGGTTGAGATACTCGGTGAACAGGTTCGAGCCGCGCACCTGGATCTCGCCGACGGTCTCTGCTGGATCAAGTCCGGTGATCGCTGTGCCTATTTCCCTGCCCGCCTCGTCGACCAGCCGCAGCTCGACGCCCGCCAGCGGCACCCCGACCGTGCCCGGCTTGCGCTCGCCGTCGGCGCGGACGCTCGTGTTCATCAGCGTCTCGGTCATCCCGTAGCGCTCCACGACCTGCTGCCCGGTCGCCGCCGTGATGCGCTGGTGGTCGTGCACGGGCAATGCTGCCGACCCGGACACCAGCAGCCGCGCGCCGCGCAGGGCCGAGGCCAGCTCGGTGTCGTCCGCCACCGTTTCCGCGATCCGGTGGTACATCGTCGGGACGCCGAACATCATCGTCGCGCCGCTGGTCAGCTCACGGGCGACGCCTTCGGTCGAGAACCGCCCGAGGTGGCGCACCGAGCCACCCCGGCGCAGCGGGCCGAGGATGCCGAGGATCAACCCGTGCACGTGGAACAGCGGCAGCCCGTGCACCAGCACGTCGTCGCCGGTCCACTCCCACGCGTCCTCCAGCGCGTCCAGCGTGGCCGAGATCGCGCGGCGGGGGAGCACCACGCCCTTGGGCGGGCCGGTGGTGCCGGAGGTGTAGACGATGAACGCGGGCGCCTCGGCGTCCGGCTCGTCAGTGGGCACGGACCCCGACCCGGTGAGCGGGATGTCGCGCCGCTCGAGCCCCGCCAGCCCCTCAGGCAGCTCGACGCCGGCCTCGGCCAGCACGAGCGCCGGGGTGCTGTCGGACAAGATGTGGGTCAGCTCGCGTTCACCGATTTTCGGGTTCAACGGCACCACGGGAACCCCCGCGAGCAGTGCGGCGACCACGGCGACGCTGGTGTGCAGCGTCGGTGTCGCCCACACCGCGACCCGGCCGGCGGGCATCTCGTTCGCCAGGGAACCGGCGACCGCGCCCAGCTCGGCGTAGGTGAGCGCCTGGTCACCGAAGCGCACCGCCTCCTTGCCAGAGCCGTCGGTGATCGCGGGGAACAGCGGATCGGGCACGGTGAGGACCTCCTGCGGCGCGGCGTCGGCGGGCGTCTCACCGGCACCGTACCGCGCCGTGACCTCGGCCACCTGCGACGCGATTCACACGGTTGCGGGGTTGCCCCTTCGGCCCGCCAGTCTGTCACTTCGAGACTGGACGTAAGCTGGGAAACCGTGCTGGTACTGGCGATCGACACCTCGACCCCGGCCGTGACCGCGGGCATCGTCGCCGTGGACGAGTCGGAACTGACCACCCGGGCCGACCGCGTCACGGTCGACCCGCGAGCCCACGGCGAGCTCATCACGCCCCACGCCCTCGCGGCGGCCGAGGCAGCGGGGGTGACCCTGCGCGACCTCGACGCGATCGTGTGCGGCGTCGGCCCCGGCCCGTTCACGGGCCTGCGCGCCGGCATGGCCACGGCCGCGGCGTACGGCCACGCGCTCGGCATCCCCGTCTACCCGGTCGGCAGCCTCGACGCGATCGCCGCCGAGGTGGTGCGCACCGACAAGCCGTTCCTCGTGCTCACCGACGCCCGCCGTCGCGAGGTGTACTGGGCCGAGTACGACGCGGCCGGCACGCGCGTGAGCGGTCCCCACGTGCAGCGGCCCGCCGAGGTCGAGACCACTTCCCGCGTCGCCGCGGGTGACGGTGCGCTGCAGTACGCCGACGCGATCGGCGTCGTGCCCATCGAGCCGCGGTTCCCGTCGCCGTCCGGGCTGGTCCGCGTCGCCCGCGAAGCCCTGCTCGCCGGCGCGACGCCCGAGCCGCTGACACCGCTGTACCTGCGCCGCCCCGACGCCGTCGAGCCGGCGGCCCGCAAGCGGGTGACGTCGCCGTGAAGCTCGACGGCCTGCGCCGCAGCGACCTGAAGCGCTGCGCGGAGATCGAGCAGTTGCTCTTCCCCGGCGACGACCCGTGGAGCGCCCGCGCGTTCCACTCCGAGCTCGACCAGGGCCACTTCTACGTGGCCGCGCGCACCGACGACGGCACCGATCTGCTCGGCTACGGCGGCCTCGCCGTGGTCGGCCGCCGCGGCGAGTACGAGGCGGAGATCCACACCATCGGTGTGGTGCCCGAGGCGCAGGGCCAGGGCATCGGCAAGGCCCTGCTGCGCGCCCTGTTGGACCGCGCCGACGAGGTGTCGGCGCCCGTGTTCCTCGAGGTGCGCACCGACAACGACACGGCCGTCGGCCTCTACGAACGGCACGGTTTCGAGAAGCTCGGCATCCGGAAGCGCTACTACCAGCCCTCCGGCGCCGACGCGTTCACCATGGCCCGCCCGGCGCGGACCCCGGCACGAGATGAGGTGGCCGGCTGATGTCGCGCGTCATCATGGGTATCGAGAGCTCCTGCGACGAGACCGGCGTCGGCCTCGTCCGCCTGCACGACGACGGCGCGGTGGAACTGCTGGCCGACGAGGTCGCCTCCAGCGTCGAGCAGCACGCGCGCTTCGGCGGCGTGGTGCCCGAGGTCGCCAGCCGGGCGCACCTCGAAGCGATGGTGCCCACGGCCGAGCGGGCGTTCGCGACGGCCGGGCTGAAGCTGTCCGATGTGGACGCCATCGCCGTGACGGCCGGGCCTGGGCTCGCCGGTGCGTTGCTGGTCGGGGTGTCGGCGGCGAAGGCCTACGCGTCGGCGCTCGACGTGCCGCTCTACGGCGTGAACCACCTGGCCGGGCACATCGCCGTGGACACGCTGCAGCACGGTCCGTTGCCCACGCCGGTGCTCGCACTGCTGGTGTCCGGCGGGCACACGCAGCTGCTGCGCGTGGACGACATCGCGTCGAAGATCACCGAGATCGGGTCCACTGTGGACGACGCTGCCGGCGAGGCCTACGACAAGGTCGCCCGCGTGCTGGACCTGCCTTATCCGGGTGGGCCGCCGATCGACAAGGCGGCTCGGCTGGGCAACGGCTCCGCCATCGCGTTCCCGCGCGGGATGACCGGTCCGCGCGACGCGAAGTTCGACTTCTCGTTCTCCGGCTTGAAAACCGCGGTGGCGCGGTGGGTGGAGAAAGTCGAACGCGACGGTGGCGAGGTGCCGGTGAACGACGTTGCGGCTTCGTTCCAGGAGGCCGTGGCGGACGTATTGACGGCGAAGGCCGTGAAGGCGGCGAAGGAACAGGGGATCGGGACCATCGTGATCTCTGGCGGCGTCGCGGCGAACTCGCGGCTGTCGGAGCTGGCGGCCGAACGCTGCGCCGCGGCGGGCATCGAGCTGCGCGTGCCGCGGCCTCGGTTGTGCACGGACAACGGCGCGATGATCGCGGCGCTGGGCGCCCACGTCGTCGCGGCCGGCCGGCCGACGGCGCCGTGGGAGTTCTCGGCCAACCCCGGGCTTTCGGTGGAGATCGTGTCACTTTAGTAATCCGGCCAAAAGCAGGCCGACCCCCACGCGGCACGTAACTGTTGCTACGAAGCCATTCGGCCGTGACTGTGGTCGGATTACTAACGATCGGCACAGTAGGAGCGGGCGTTCTCCAGCGCGGTCTTGACGCCCAGCAGGCGCTCGATCGCGGTGGTGGCTTTTTCGGCGGCGTGGCCGTCGCCGTAGGGGTTTGGCGTCTGCGCGGGGCACAGGCTCCCGGCCAGCAGCCGGGTCGCGGTGCCGGTGATCTTCTCGGGATCCGTGCCCACCAGCCACGCGCACCCGGCGTCGACGGCCTCGGCGCGTTCGGTGACCTCGCGCAGCACCAGCACGGGCGTCCCGAACGTCGGCGCCTCCTCCTGGATGCCGCCTGAATCCGTGAGCACGAGCGACGCCAGCCGCAAGGCGCGCACGAGGTCGGGGTACTCGAGCGGCTCGGTGATCGTCACGCGCTCGACGCCGCCGAGCGTCGCGGTGACCTGCGCCCGCACCGCCGGATTGGGGTGGACGGGGAACAACACCTGCACGTCCGGATGGGTTTCGACGATCCGCCGCACGGCGCTCAGCGTCTGGTTCAGCGGCTCACCCCAGGACTCCCGGCGGTGCGACGTCACCAGCACCAGCCGTTCCCCGGCCTCCGCGATCTCCATCTCCAGCAACGCCAGCGCCGGATCGTGCGCGGGCAAGTCGCGCGCCGTGATCGCCAGCACCGCGTCGACGACCGTGTTCCCGGTCAGCACGATCTTCTCCTCGGCTATGCCCTCCGCGCGCAACGAGTTCGCCGCCGCCTCGGTCGGCGCCAGGTGCAACGCCGCGATGCGCGCCACCATCTGCCGGGTGCCTTCCTCCGGGAACGGCGCGGCGAGATCGTTCGTCCGCAGCCCGGCCTCCAGGTGCACCACCGGGATCCCCAGCCAGAACGCCGCGAGCGCCCCCGCCAGCCCGGTCGTCGTGTCCCCCTGGACGACCACCGCCGCCGGCACGAGGCTCCGCAGCTGCGCGTCCAACGCCGGCAGTAGCCCGCTCACCAGTTCCGCCTGCGTCCCGCTCACCCGCACCGGCACGTCCAGCCACGCGTCCACGCCCAGCCCGAACGGCACCAGCGCCTGCTCCACCATCCCCTGGTGCTGGCCGCTGTGCACCAACACGGGCCGCACCCCGTCGCGCCCCTCGAGCGCCACGACCAACGGCGCCAGCTTCACCGCCTCCGGCCGCGTGCCGGCCAGCAACATCACGTCCACGTGTTCCACACTTTCGAGTGTCCCGGAAACCCCAGCTCACCGACGTTCGAGCGAACGGCCGGGTCTTTCACCGCGCGCCACGCGCAGTCGCCGCGAGGTGCGGCTGGCGGGGGTCTTGTGCTGTTCGGTTGTGCGTCCTGCTTCCGCGCGCCCGGAGGCTCCGCGGTTCGCGCCGTTGCCCGGCGACCGGCGGGTGGCGGTCGCCTGTACCGGTGCCCCGCGCGCGGCGCCGGTTGTGCGCGCAGCCGACGGTGGCGCCGCGGTTGCTGTCGCTTGTGGCCGGTCGCCCTCTCCTTGGTGTTCGGTCTGTGGAGTGGCGCCGGGCTGCCCGCGGGAGGCGAGCAGCCCGGCGCGCGCGTCGCGCAACCGTGGGCCACCGGCTGGATCCGGTGGCCCACGGTGGCGTTAACCGCGGGCGAGCCGCCGGTTGCGGCGGTAGGCGGCGATCACCGCGACGGTCCCGAGGACCACGAGGAGCGCGCCGACCGTGATCCACCAGCCGACGTCGGCGCCGGTGGCGGCGAGGGTGCCCACGCCGCCACCGGCGACGCCGACGCCCGCACCTGGCATCTTGTACATCAGTCGATCACCCCGGACCGGTCAGGCGACCGAGCGACGACGGGTGAACCGCAGGCCGACCGGCACGGCGACGGCCGCGAGCACGCCGAGTCCCGCCCACAGGCCGGCGCCCGACGCGAGCGGCATCGGCGGAGCGGCCGGGCCGCAGGTCGCCGACGACACGATGACGTCGCCGCTGCCGAGGGCGCCGACGACGCCGCCCAGCAGCTTCAGGTGCAGCGCGTTGACGGTGAGGCTGCCGTCCTTGTTCTTGATCTGCTCGTTCAGGATCAGCGTCGCCACGTTGACCGGGCCGAGGCCGACCTTGATCTGCGTGTTCGGCGCCGGGTTCGAGTCGACGTCGCCGACGCTGCCCAGATCGGCTCCGACCAGCGTGGAGCTGCCCTTGACGCCTTCCTGGGTCGCGGTGCAGACGGCCTCCACGGCCTTGATCCCGACGTTGCCCAGCGCCGCCTTCAGCAGCGGCAGCCCGACGTCGGCGGTGCTCGCCTTCGCCGTGACCGCGCCCGAGTTGTCGTCGCGGACGGCCGAGGTGTTGATGACCCCGGCGGTGAGGATCCCGGCGGCGTTGGCACTGACCGTGCTGTTGCTCGTCGGTCCGTCGGTGTTCGCCGCCGCCAGCGGGCCGAGCTTGACCGCGGACGCGCCGAGCAGCTTCACGTCGACGTTCACGCCGTAGGCGGAGCCGTCACCGGGCGCCGCCGAAGCCGGAACTGCTCCGGCGAGGGCGATGCTCGCCACCACAGCGGCGAGCATCCCGCCTCGTCGCAAGAGGTGTTTCTTCACTGGTCCTCCGATTTTTGTCAGGGCGAGCCGGTGCACGGACGAATCCCGCTGAACAAGAGTCGGCACGCTGATCGGATATCGGTGGCGTTGCCGGAAATGGCACACAATTCCGGGGAGACCACCGTATCGGGTGGTTTCACCGGGCCGGTCCCCACGTCGGTGCGGGCATCACCTGAACGGCCTAGCAAGGTTCTTGCCATTCGTGCCGAAAGGCGCTGGGAGATCCCTGAGAAGGGGGATACCTGTCGAAAGTTCCGGCACCTGTGTCCTACGCTGGCGCCGGGGTCCGCCGTTCTTCCGAACGTTTCCGGCTGAGAGGTTCGTCGTGGCAGTAGCGAACACACCTGTGTCCCCCGTCTCCCGGTTTCCGCTGCGTATGGCGGTGCTCGGGGTGGTCGCGGTCGGCGTGGTCCTGGTGCTCGTGGAGCGGTCGTACCGCGAGCTGGAAGTGCAGCTCGCGGGGGCGATACTGAGGGTCATCACCTCATCGGGTGTTTATGTGGCCGGTAGTCGCGAATCTGTGTACTTCGGGTTGACCGGCGCTACTCCGTTCGGGTTGAGAATGACCCCGGAATGCTCTTCTGTATTCCTCTTGCTGCCACTTCTGCTCGTGACCGCGGTGCTCCTCTACTTCCGTCCGCAGAATGCGCGCCGACTGTTTCTCTCGCTGGTAATTGCCGCGATTGCCGTCATTCTCGTGAATCAGTTGCGCATTCTCACCATCGTCGGTCTGGTCCACGTGCTGGGCACCGACGAGGGCTACTACTGGGGCCACACGCTGCTCGGCTCGATGGTCAGTGTCCTCGGCGGCGCGGTGTCGCTCGTGCTGTTCGTCTGGCTCGCGACCCGCAAGACGAAGGCGGAGAAGAACCAGGGCACCGCCGCGTGAACGACACCGGCTTCAAGGTCCTGCTCTCGATCACCCAGGCGTTCGCGCTGACGATGAGCGTCGCGTTCATCGTCTACGTCGCGATGATCGTGGTGCCCTACCTGCGACGCAAACCCGCCCCGGTCGGCGACCCCAGCGCGTTCGCCTGGCACTTCTTCGTGCCGTGCCGCGACGAGGAAGCCGTGATCCGGGAGACCGTGCGCTACCTGCGCACCACCTTCCGCCGTGCGCACGTGTGGGTGGTCGACGACGACTCCGACGACCGCACCGCCCGCGTCGTCCGCTCGGTCTGGCGGCGCAACGGCGGCTACGACCCCAACCTGCACCTGGTGGCGCGCAAGCGTCCCGAGGCCCGCACGGGCAAGGGTGACGCCCTCAACGCCGCTTACCAGGCCCTCAACGAATGGCTCGAGCCCGACACCGACCGCGACCGCGTGGTCGTGGTGGTCGTCGACGCCGACGGCCGCCCTGCCGCCAACTGCCTCGAAGTCTGCGCGGCCGAGCACCTCTTCGGCGACGAAAAGATCGGCGCCGTGCAGCTCGACGTGCGCATGAGCAACGTCCGCACCCGCGCGCCGGGGCGCACCTGGTTCGCGCGCGCGTTCGGCCTCAAGCTGGCGCAGCTGCAGGACCTGGAGTTCCGCACGGCGATCGCCGCGATCCAAACGTCGCGCGGCTTCACCGGCACGATCTCCATGGGCGGCAACGGCCAGTTCACCCGCCTCGCCGCCCTCGACTCCATCGGCGGCGACGAGCACCAGCCCTGGCGCGGCTCCCTGCTGGAGGATTTCGAGCTCGGCGTCCACCTGCTCACGGCCGGCTGGCGCACGGGCTTCACCCCGGATTCCCATGTGGCGCAGGAAGGCCTGTACAGCCTGCGGCGTTTCCTCGTGCAGCGCACGCGCTGGGGCCAGGGCACGATGCAGTGCTCGCGGTACCTGCGCCGCATCTGGGACTCGCCGCATGTGTCCACTTTGGGCGCCGCGGAGATGATGTACTACCTGGCGCAGCCGTGGATGCAGCTGCTCGGCTCGCTGCTCTACCCGGTGCCGTTCATCCTCCTGCTGGCCACCACGGCCGGCGACCCGTCGCAGGTCTGGACCTGGTTCACCGGCGGCGCCTGGATCCTCTTCGCCATCTACGGCTCGTTCGGCCTGCTGCCGTTCGTGGTGTGGGGCCCGATCTACCAGATGAAATGCTTGGGCAGCAAGAACATCTTCCGCGGCCTCGGCATGGGCCTGCTGTACGCGGCCTACATCTACACCTTCTACATCACGTCCTGGCGCGCCGTGATCCGCCTCGTGCGCGGCCGCAACGGCTGGTCCAAGACGCGGCGCAACACCGAGGTCACCAGCGGCGTGAAAGTGGCGCTGGACAGCTGAGACACGAGAAGGGCCCCTCCGCGGAGGGGCCCTTCTTCGTTGTGCAGACTCAGAATGCCGGCTTCAGCACCACGTCGTCGAGGTTCACGTACTCGACGCGGTGTCCGAACTGGACTTCCACGTACTTCATTTTGCCGCGCACCACCACGTGGTCCGACACGTCGAACGTCGTCGCCGAGTAGTACTCCGACGGAACGACGCCGCCGACGGAGTACTTCTGGCCCGCCGCGAACGTGTAAGGCATGGGCGCCAGCGCTTGGACGGCGACGTTCGCCGGGTAGGCCGAGGCCTCCGGGAACGCCCGTCCGTAGACCGGGATCGTCGCCTTGCCGGGCTTCGGCGTGGCGACGAGACCGCTCGCCGGGACCACGGTGTTGCTGGGCAGCCAGCCCTTCTGGCCCAGGTACCAGATCGCGGTCCAGCCGCCCTGGTGTCCGGCCACGGCGTACTGCTGGCCGGTGGCCACGCGGCTGCCGACGTCGGAAACATCCATAGTGGACGGTCCGGTTCCGTGCAGCCCGGCGTCGGACAGCAGGGGAGACGTGGCGTCCGGCGCGGTGTGCAGCGCCACGGCCTCCGAGCCGCGCGCCGCGCACGGGGTGCCGGAGCCGATCTTGTCGCAGCCGGTGAACACGGGCTGGTTGGCGGCGAACTTCGGCGCGATCGTCACCATCGACGAGCCGGCCCGGCCGGTGGCCTTGATCGGCGCGCCCAGCAGGTCGAAGTAGTGCGACCAGTCCCAGTAGGGGCCCGGGTCCCAGTGCATGCCGGCGATCGTGGCGGGCGTGGTGCCCGGCACGTTGTCGTGGCCGATGATGTGCGCGCGGTCGAGCGGCACGCCGTAGCGCTTCGCCAGGTAGCCGACGAGCTTCGCCGACGACCGGTACATCGCTTCGGTGTACCAGGTGCCCTGCGCGGCGAAACCCTCGTGCTCGACGCCGATGGACTTCGCGTTGACGTACCAGTTGCCCGCGTGCCAGCCGACGTCCTTGGTCGGCACGTGCTGCGCGATCAGGCCGTCCTGCGAGCGCACGGTGTAGTGCCACGCGAGGTAGGTCGGATCCTGCGCGAGCGTGAGGGCGTCGTCCCAGTAGCCCTCGGTGTCGTGGATGACGATCGTGTCGATCTTCTGGCTCTGCGGCCGGTTCGCGATGTCGTGGTTGCCGTAGTCGCCGCCGGGCAGCTCCTGGTACGGCGCCGGCACGGACTCGCAGGCCACGGACTTCGGGCACTCGGTGGCGGGCGGGGCGTCGGTCTTGAGGCCCAGCCGCTCGGCCTGCGCCTTGTCGGGTGTGACGCCGGGGGTCGCGGCGAGCGTGACGGCCTGGCCGTCGTCCGTCGTGCGCGTCTCGCCGGTGGCGATGGTGCCGTAGACCTCGTCGGCGAAGGTCTGGGCCGCCGTCACGTCCTCGGAGCCGCTGTACGCGGCGACGGCGCCGTACCAGTCCTTCGCGTCTTCGCTGCGTACGCCGAGCTTGCGCTGATACTCGGCCAGCAGGGCCGTGCCGCCGCGGATGTTCTGCTTCGGGTCGGTGCGCAGCGTCGCCGCGTCCGTGTGCAGCAGGGCCGCGGCCTGGTCCACGGTCTGCAGACCGGGCGGGACGGCCGCGGGCTGCTGCGTGGGCTTGGGGTGCAGCGCGGGCCGGGCGTCGTCGCCGCGCGGGTCTTCGCCGTTCTGGTCGAACTCGCTGGTCACGACGCCGGCCGTGCGCAGGTCCGTGAGGTGCATCGGCCCGTAGCCGGCGGCGGTGCTGGGCGTACCGGCGTTGTAATCCCAGCGGGACTCCAGGTACGAGACGCCGAGCAATACACCGAGCGGCACGCCGAACTCGCTTGCCGCGCTTGCGAAGTCCTGCTGTCGCTGTTGGTTCGCTGGTTGGGCTTGGGCGGGAGCCGACGTCGCCAACGCGACCGCCAGCAACCCCGCCCCGCCCGCGACGGCCAGCCGCCGCGTAACGGAGTGGAACATCGGTGGGACCCCCAGGTGTCGGTGCTTTTCCGGCGAAACTTAACCAGAAACGTCGGCGCCTGGTAAGCCTCCGCGACGGCGGTTTCGCCCAGCGGTCGTCAGCGGCTGATCACGAGCACGAGGGAGCCGTCGAACGTGGGTTGCTCCTTGAACGCGCCGTACTTCGCGGCCCAGGTCCCGTCGGCGAGATCGCTGGTCAGCTTGCGGGTGAAGCGCTCCTCGGCCGCGGCGTCGACAAAGCTCCACGCCGAACAAGCCTGCCGCGCCGCCGGCTCCAGCAGCATCTCCGGCCGCGCGTAGTACGCCTCGTTGAACCCGTCGACGCAGTCGCGCGGCACCGGCACGGGCACGACCTCGGTGTCGCCCAGGTACTTCGCGATCTCGCTGATCGCCGGGTACCGGCGCGCCTCCGTGTCGAGCACTTCCGGGGCGTACTCGTACAACCAGAAGTCCCGCACCCGGTCCGGATCGCACGTCAGGATCGCGACGGGACCCTTCGTGACGCGCCGGACCTCGCCCAGCCCCTTCGCGAGATCCGGCCACTGGTGCACGGTGAACGTCGCCATCGCCGCGTCGAAGCTGTTGTCCCCGAACGGAAGATCCTCCGCCGTCGCATCCACCGCGGGCCTGTCCGTGCGCCGCAGCGCCCGCATCGACGCGGACGGCTCCACGGCGGTCACGCGGCGGTCGGCCGGCTCGTACGACCCCGCGCCGGCCCCGACGTTCACCACGGTCTTCGCGTCCCCGAGCGACGCCAAGACCGCGGCGGCTATGCGGGGGTCGGGGTTGCGGAACCCGGTGTAGACCTTGCCGATCTCGCCGTAGTCCGCGTCGCCTGCGCTGCCGTCGGCCCGTCTGCTGGTCACGGGAGCGAGCCTAGCGATCTTCGGCCGTGGTCAGGCGGTACTCGTCCAGCAGCCGGAAGAACACGTCCAGCGGCTCCTCGGCGCCGGCGTGCCGCTCGATCGCCGCGGCCCAGCCCAGCGACATCGACCACCCGGTCCGCACGCGCACCCACTCGGCGAACGCTCCGGCCTGCCCCATCACGAACTCCTCGTCCACCCCGGTGTACGTACAGCGCCAGCACTGACCGAGTCACGAGCGAGCCTCCTGGAGTCTGCGGGGAACGTCGAACAGCAGCCGGCCAGAGCGAAATGGTCACCGTTGCGGCGCACGAAGAACAGCCGCGAGACGATCCATTGTGGACGGAAGAGCCCAGTAATAGACCCACGTCCCTCGTCGCTCGCAGTCGATCAAACCGGCCTGGCGCAACAGTTTCAGGTGGTGCGAGATCGTCGGCTGCGCGAGGTCGAACGCGGGCGTCAGCTCGCACACGCACATCTCGCCGCCCTCGCGGGAGGCGATCATCGACAGCAGTCGCAGTCGCACCGGGTCGCCCAGTGCCTTGAACACGCGGGCGAGTTCGGCGGCTTCGGCCTCGGCCAGCGGCGCGGAGGTCAGTCCCGCGCAGCACGCCTCGCGCTGATCGAGCACCGGTAGCTCTTGCATCGACATGTTTCTATATTGACGTTCGCCGATCCAAGGCGCAAGGTTGTTTCCACAAACGTCGATGCAAGCTGATCCAGCGAGGAGAAGCACGATGACCGACCTGCGTGAAACCGTGCGCCGGCACTACGCCGCGGCCGCTCGCGAAGTCACCTCGGGCGGCACAGCCTGCTGCGGTCCGGCACCGGTCGAGGTGGACTTCGGCTCCACCCTCTACGCCGCCGACGAACGCGCCGAGCTGCCCGCCGAGGCCGTCGCCGCCTCCCTGGGCTGCGGCAACCCGACCGCCGTGGCCGAGCTCCGACCCGGCGACCACGTCCTCGACCTCGGCTCCGGCGGTGGCATCGACGTCCTGCTGTCCGCCCGCCGCGTCGGCCCCACCGGCAAGGCCTACGGGCTGGACCTGACCGACGAGATGCTCACCCTCGCCACCACCAACGCCGCCAAAGCCGGCGCCACGAACGTCGAGTTCCTGCGCGGAGCGATCGAGTCCATCCCGCTGCCCGGGAACACCATCGACGTCGTCATCTCCAACTGCGTGATCAACCTGTCCACCGACAAACCCGCCGTCTTCGCGGAAACCTTCCGCGTCCTCAAGCCCGGCGGCCGCCTCGCCCTCACCGACGTCGTCGCCGACGACACCCTCAGCCCGGCCCAGCGCGCCGAACGCGGCGACTACGTCGGCTGCATCGCGGGCGCGCTGTCCTTCGCCGAGTACCGCGCCGGCCTGGAGGCCGCGGGCTTCACGGACATCCGGCTCACCCCGACCCACCCCGTCGCCGACGGCATGCACTCCGTGATCGTCCGCGCCACCAAACCCGCCTGACCGAGCGGGTCCTGGCACCCTCGCAAGGGTGCACCTGACCGTCGTCGGCCAGGCCGTGGGCCTGTTCGTCGTGACCAACGTCGACGACCTCCTCGTGCTGGCCCTGTTCTTCGCCCGCGGCGCGGGCCTGCCCGGCGCGACCCGGGCCGTCGCGATCGGCCAGTACCTCGGGTTCCTGGCCATCCTCGCCGTCGCCGTGGCGGCCGCATTCGGGGTGACGTTCCTGCCGGCCGGCTTCGTCCGGTACCTCGGCCTGCTGCCGATCGCGCTGGGGATCCGCGCCGCCGTCCAGGCCTGGCGCCGCCGCGGCGACGACGGGGGAACCACCCGGCCCGACCGGCCGCGGACTCTCGAAGTCGCCGCCGTCACGTTCGCCAACGGCGGCGACAACATCGGCGTCTACGTCCCCGTCTTCGCCACCGCCGGACCGGGCGGCACGAGCGTCTACGCGGTCGTGTTCCTCGTGCTGGTCGCCGCCTGGCTCGCCGCCGGCCGCCACCTCGCCACGCGCTCCGCCGTCGCACGGGTGCTCGCGCGCTGGGGCCACATCGTCCTGCCCGCCGTGCTGATCGGCATCGGCCTGCTCATCCTGATCGACGGCGCCTGGTGACGGGGTCCGAAACGATCGCGGAACAAAACCCCCGGTCAGCCCGCCTCGCCGAGGATTCCCGCACGTCAGATGGACCCTCCTTGCACTGCTGGCACTCCCGTGGCTAGAGTGCTAATCGAACGGCCCGAACACGCCCGGCACCCGCGACGGCGGGGGTGGTAGGAGCCGTAAGTCATCCTGCCGACGCTTTCGACGACCGTGGAGGTCAACCCGGTGAGCGTGAACATCAAGCCGCTCGAGGACAAGATCGTTGTCCAGACGAGCGAGGCCGAGGAGACGACCGCTTCCGGCCTCGTCATCCCCGACACCGCCAAGGAAAAGCCCCAGGAGGGCAAGGTTCTGGCCGTGGGCCCGGGCCGGATCGACGACAAGGGCAACCGCGTGCCGCTCGACGTGGCCGTGGGCGACGTCGTGATCTACTCCAAGTACGGCGGCACCGAGGTCAAGTACAACGGCGAGGACTACCTGATCCTCTCCGCCCGCGACGTGCTGGCCGTCATCAACTGACGTCCGCTCGAAGCGCATGACGCCCCGGGCCCCGCACAAGCCGGGGGACGGGGCGTTCTTGCGTTCAAAAACCCCTGAAAGGTAAGCGGAACACGCTATGCCCAAGCAGATCAGTTTCGACGAGGACGCTCGTCGCGCGCTCGAGCGCGGGGTGAACAAGCTCGCCGACGCCGTCAAGGTGACCCTCGGCCCGCGTGGTCGCCACGTCGTTCTGGACAAGAAGTTCGGCGGCCCGACCATCACCCTCGACGGAGTGACCGTCGCCCGTGAGATCGAGCTCGACGACCCGTTCGAGAACCTCGGCGCGCAGCTGGCCAAGAACGTGGCCACGAAGACCAACGACGTCGCCGGTGACGGCACGACCACCGCCACGGTGCTCGCCCAGTCGCTGGTCAAGCACGGCCTTCGCAACGTCGCCGCCGGCGCCAACCCGACCTCTGTCGGCAAGGGCATCGAGGCCGCGGCCGAGAAGGTCATCGAGGTCCTCAAGTCCAAGGCCACCCCGGTCAAGGGCCGCGAGAACATCGCGCAGGTCGGCACCGTCACCTCCCGCGACGCCACGATCGGCCAGCTGCTCGGCGAGGCCGTCGAGCGCGTGGGCGAGGACGGCGTGATCACCATCGAGGAGTCGTCGACCCTGGCGACCGAGCTCGTGATCACCGAGGGCGTGCAGTTCGACAAGGGCTTCCTGTCGGCGCACTTCGCGACCAACCCCGAGGACCAGAAGGCGATCCTCGAGGACGCCTACATCCTGCTGTCCCGCGAGAAGATCTCGGCGCTGGCCGACCTGCTCCCGGTGCTGGAGAAGGTCGTCGAGGCCAAGAAGCCGCTGCTGATCATCGCCGAGGACGTCGACGGCGAGGCGCTGTCCACCCTCGTGGTGAACTCGCTGCGCAAGACGATCACCGCCGTCGCGGTCAAGGCGCCGTTCTTCGGCGACCGCCGCAAGGCGTTCCTGGACGACCTCGCGTTCATCACCGGCGGCGAGGTCGTGTCCGCCGAGATCGGCGTGAAGCTGTCCGAGATCGACCTCAGCTCGCTGGGTCGCGCGCGCCGGATCGTCGTCACCAAGGACGACACCACGATCGTCGACGGCGCGGGCTCCAAGGACGCCATCGCCGGCCGGATCGCGCAGATCCGCAACGAGATCGAGACCACCGACTCCGACTGGGACCGCGAAAAGCTGCAGGAGCGGCTCGCGAAGCTCGGCGGCGGCGTGGCCGTGATCAAGGTCGGCGCGGCCACCGAGACCGAGCTCAACGAGCGCAAGCACCGCATCGAGGACGCCGTTGCGTCCACGAAGGCGGCCGTCGAGGAGGGCATCCTCCCCGGTGGTGGCTCGGCTCTGGTCCACGCGGTCAAGGAATTGGCAGGGCTCGAGTCCGAGTTCTCCGGTGACGAGGCCACGGGCGTCCGCATCGTCCGCGACGCGCTCACCGCCCCGCTGTTCTGGATCGCGACCAACGCGGGCCACGAGGGCGCGGTCATCGTGAACAAGGTCCAGGAGCAGAGCTGGGGCGAGGGCTTCAACGCCGCCACCGGCGAGCTCACCGACCTGATCGCGGCGGGCATCGTCGACCCGGTCAAGGTGACCCGCTCCGCGGTCGCCAACGCCGCGTCCATCGCCCGGCTCGTGCTCACCACGGAGAGCGCCGTGGTCGAGAAGCCGGTCGACGAGGAACCCGACGCCGGCCACGGCCACGGTCACTCGCACTAGTTCCACCAGCACGCCGAACCGGGGCGGTACTCCCTTTCGAGGGGGTGCCGCCCCGGTTCTTTTGGTCCTGGGGGAGCCGCTGCTCGCGGGACCTCGACGGCGACCGCGTGACCTACGAGGTTCCCGCTCTACGAGGATCGCGTGGTGCGCCTGGGTTTCCCTCTGGCGAGCACCGACTGGTTCGGCCTCCGCCACAGGCGACGTCCGGCGCACGCACGCCGCGGCCTGACCGGTTGTGTGCGGAAGATCTTGGCCGCCGGTTTTCCCGGTGCCGTCGAGTAGTTTCACTGTGACTACTGGAGGCGCCGATGACTTCGGGAACGCGAGAGCTTTCCGCCACGGCCTACGTGGTGCTCGGCATGGTCGCCCGGCTCGGCGTGACCACGCCGTACGCGGTGAAGCAGGCGTTGCGCCGCTCGATCGGGCAGCACTGGCCCGTCCCGCACGCGCAGCTGTACGCGATTTCCGGCCGGCTGCAGGAACAAGGCCTGCTCGAAGGTGACCAGGAGACGTCCGGCCGCCGTCGCAAGACCTACTGCGTCACCGAAGCCGGCCACCGAGCGCTGCGGGAGTGGCTGCGCCGCCCCGACGCCGAGCCGGCCGAGATCCGCGGCGTGGCCTGGCTCAAGCTCGCGTTCAGCGACCTCGCCGACCCTGAGAGCCTTTCGCGGCTCGCGGCCGAACAGGTCGAGCAGCACCGCGGCCGCATTGCCCGGCACGGCACCGCCGCCGCGTCCGACCACGCCACGCAGCTGGCCCTTGAGCTGGACCGCGCCGCCCTCCGGTTCTGGACCGGGCTGGCGGTGCGGCCCCGGTGAGCGCCGGCCGGAACCGGCGCCCCGCGGCTCAGGCGGTGAACCCGCCGTCGACCGTGATCGCCGTGCCCGTCAGGTAGCGGCCGTCCGGGCCCGCCAGATGGGCCACGGTCGCGGCGACGTCCGCCGCGTCCGCGTAGTGGCCGAGCGCGATGTGCGGCACCTGTGCCGCGGCGCTGGGACCGTCGACCGGGTTCATGTCAGTGTTCGTCGAGCCCGGGTGGACCACGGTGGCGGTGATGCCCCGCGGCCCGAGGTCGCGCGCCAGGCCGCGCGTGAAGCCGATCAGCGCCGCCTTGCTCGCCGAGTACAGGCTCATGCCGGGGAACGGCACGCGCTCGGCGAGGTCGCTGCCGATGGAGACCACGCGGCCGCCGCGGGGGAGGTGCTTCAGCGCCGCCTGCGTGGCGACCAGCACGGCGCGCACGTTCACCGAGAGCGTGCGGTCGATGTCGTCGAGCGAGAGCTCGTCGAGCGGCGCCGCGATGGAGATACCCGCGTTGTTGACCAGGATGTCGAGCCCGCCGAGCTCCTCGGCGACGCGGTCGACGGCCGAGGCCACCGCCGCGGCGTCCGCGGAGTCGGCCTGCAGCGCGAGGCCGCGCCGGCCTTGTTCCTCGACCTCGGTGACGACCTTGGCCGCCTTGTCCGCGGAGCGTTCGTAAGTGATGGCGACGTCGGCGCCGTCAGCGGCGAGCCGCTTCGCGATCGCCGCGCCGATGCCTCGGCTGCCGCCTGTCACCAGGGCGACCTTGCCGTCCAGCGTTCCCATCGAGGTTCCTTTCTGTATCGATGACTACATAAAAGACGTTGTAGCATGGCGGCGTCAAGTATTTTGTATCGCTTGCTAAAGAAGGTGGTCCATGTCACCGCGTGGCCGGCCCCGCGCGTTCGACCGAGAACACGCGCTCACGCAGGCGATGTTCGTGTTCTGGGAGCGCGGTTACGAGGGCACGTCGCTCGCCGACCTCACCGGCGCGATGGGCATCAACCCGCCCAGCCTGTACGCGGCCTTCGGCAGCAAGGAGGCGCTGTTCCGCGAGGCCGTCGACCGCTACGGCACCACGTACGGCAGCCACACGCCCCGCGCGCTGGCCGAAGAGCCGACGGCGCGCGAAGCCATCGAAACGATGCTTCGGGACAACGCCCGCACGTACGTGGAGCCGGGCCACCCCACGGGCTGCATGGTCGTGCTGTCCGGCACGAACTGCTCGCCCGCGAACCGGGGCGTGTGCGACCTGCTCGCCGAATCGCGCGCGGAAGTGCGCCAGCTGGTCCGCGAGCGGCTGCAGCGGGGCATCGACGCCGGCGAGCTGACCGGGGACCCCGACGCGCTCGGCGCTTACTACGCCACGGTGCTGTTCGGGCTGTCGATGCAGGCCCGCGACGGCGTCGACCTCGCTGGGCTCACCGCCGCCATCGACCTGGCGATGTGCTCGTGGCCGGGCACCGACGCCGGACACGCGACAGGGGCGGCGTCCGAAGTGGACACCGCCCCTGTCGCGAGTTCGTGATCGCGCTCAGCCGCCGGACATGCTCAGCGCTCGTTTGTCCTGCTTGATCAGGTTCTCCCGCTCGGACTCCGACAGTCCGCCCCAGATCCCGTAGGGCTCGTGCACGGCCAGTGCGTGCCGCCGGCACATGTCCAGCACCGGGCAGGCCAGGCAGACCGCCTTCGCCCTGGCCTCACGGCGTGCCCTAGCCGGACCCCGCTCGCCGTCCGGGTGAAAGAACGCCGCGCTGTCCATCCCCCGACACGACCCCTCCAGCTGCCAGTCCCACATATCTGCGTTGGGACCGGGGAGCCTGCGCGTGTCTGCCATCCTGACCGCCTCCGTCATCCGGTCGATGCCATTAGCTGCTCTGCTGTGGTGCCGATACTCCATTCGGTGCAACGGCGGTAACGTTAGAAGCGCGCCAATAGTTGTTCAAGGGCTTCGGGATGATTCAGCCGTTAGGCATCCCCCGGAATGGTGAGCAGGGGTTTTGGCTCCGGTTGCCGTGACTCTCGCGGGCCTGGATATTGGCCGGGTGGGATCCGGAGCGCGTGAAGGAGAACCCACCCTGCCGGTGGCCTCGGTCGCTCGCCGCCTCGGGGTCGCCCCGTCGACCCTCCGTACCTGGGACCGCCGCTACGGCCTTGGCCCCAGCCGCCACACCGACGGCAGGCACCGTCGCTACGGCAGCTCCGACATCGACCGCCTCGAGCTCATGCAGCGCGCCCTCCTCCGCGGTGCCTCGACAGCCGAAGCCGCTCGCTACGCGCTGCAGCAGATGCCACGCGCGGAGATCGTCCCGCCCGCCGACGAACCCGCGACCCCGGCACACTCCGCGCCCGCCGACGGTGAGGTCCCGTCGCGCCTGGCCCGCCGCCTGAGCACGGCCGCGCTGGCCATGGACGTCGGCGCCGTGCAGCGCATGCTGGCCGAGGCCCTCGATGAGCTGGGCGTGCTCGCCGCGTGGTCGGGTGTGGTCGAGCCGGTGCTCACGGCGCTCGGCGCGCGCTGGCGCGGGGTCAGTGCCGGCGCCGAGGTCGAGTACCTGCTGGCCGAGTGCGTGTACGCGGCGCTCGTCCGCGCGACGCCCGTGCTCGACGCGCCGCTCAACCTGCGTCCTGTGCTGCTCGCGTGCGTGCCGGAGGAACGCGACACCATGCCGGTCTACGCGCTCGCGGCCGCGCTGGCCGGGCGGCGGATCGGCGCGCAGCTGTTCGGTGTGCCGCTGCCCGCGGAGGTCCTGGCGGTGGCCGTGCGACGCAGCGCGCCTGCCGCGGTGGTGCTGTGGGCGCACCGGCGCGACGCGGCGGACCCGCGGCTGTTCGCGCGGGTGTCCCGCGGCCGCCAGCGCAGCCGGCTGTTCGCGTGCGGGCCCGGCTGGGACGTCGCCACGCTGCCCGACAAGGTCGAGCTGCTCGCCGACCTGCCCGCCGCCGCGGGCCGCGTCGAGCACGTTCTTGTCGGGGCGGGGCGCTAGAAAGGTCCCGTGCCCCGAACCTCCCTCGTCGAGCTCGCGTTCGGCGATCTCGTGCCGCCGCCGGTGCCTGTCACTGCGCCGCGCTCCGCCGCGCCCCGGCAGCGGCTGCTGGCCGCCGTCGTGCTCGGCGCCCAGGGTCGCTACGCCGCCGCGGCCACGGCGCTGGCCGACCTGCGCCGGGGTGCCGACCCGGTGGTGGCCTCGCTGGCCGCGACCACGCTGGCGTCGCACCGCCGTCAGCTCGGCGGGCACGTCGCCGCGCGGGCGCTGGACGGGGAGGCCCTGGTGGCTCTGGACGGTGCCGGCGCGACCCGCGTGGACCCGGACGGCCTCGACGCGTCCGGCGCGCGAGCAGACGCCCTGCTCGGCCTGGCCGCCGACAACCTCGCCCTGGGCCGCCTCGCCGCCGCCCGGCGTCTGGCGGCCCGCGCGGCGGAGGCCGACGACCGCTGGCGCGCGACCGTCCGCGGCGGTTGGGTCGGCGCCGAGATCGAGCTGGCCGCCGGCCGCCCGCGTGAAGCGATCGCGCCCGCGCGGCGAGCTGCGGAAACGGCGCGGGTGCGCGGCTCGTCTCGGCACGTCGTCAAATCCGACATCGTGCTCGGAGTCGCACTCGCGACGGCCGGGGAACCGGAGCAACGCGCTACTGCACTCGACGTCGTCACAAATGCCGCCATGGCCGCCGAGAAATACGAACTCTATTCACTTATTTGGGTGGCGACCCGCGTGGCGGCCGATCTGGACCCCGGACACGCCGAGAATTATCGATTCAGAAGCCTTGAGGTGTTGCACGCAGTGTTACGGCACGCAGATCCTTGCGTGATGCGGATCGCAGAGGATTCACCGTGGGTGCCAGAGAGGCCGGGTTGAGCCCTCTGGAAACGCCGTTCCGGCATCCGGGCTAAGAAACTTCAAAAAAAGCCACCGGATCGTGTCAAGGTTCGGGCTAAAGCGTCCGATAGGGGAAGTGGAATGTCACCCGGCTGCAGGAAGGAAACCCCGTGACGACGGTCTTGATCTGCGACGACCGACGCAGTGTCCGCGAAGGGCTCACCCGTGTGATGTCCGCGGTCCCAGGGGTCAGTCGCATCGACTGCGTAGCGCACGGTGACGAGCTGTTGGCCCGGTACACCCGTCAGCCGGTCGACGTCGTGCTGGTCGGGACGCAGCGCGCGGTCCCGACGGGCGTCGAAGCCACTCGGCGGCTCGTCTCCGCGAACCCCCAGGCGAACGTCATCGTCTTCGGTGCCCCCGACGACGCCGGCAGCATCGCCGCCGCCATCGCCGGCGGTGCCCGCGGCTACCTCCGCTGGGACGCCTCGCGCCCCGAGCTGGTCGCCGCACTGGCCCACACGCTCGCCAGCACCTCGGTGCCGGCGCCGCGCCAGCCGTCGGACCCCGGCGTGCAGCTCACCGAGCGCGAGCTGCAGGTGCTGCGCGGCATGAGTCAGGGCAAGAGCAACGGCCAGATCGGCCGTGAGCTGTACCTGTCCGAGGACACGGTGAAGACGCACGCGCGGCGGCTGTTCCGCAAGCTCGGCGTCCGCGACCGCGCCCAGGCCGTGGCCCACGGTTTCCGCCGTGGCCTCGTGTCGTGAGTACTGCGTCCTGAAATCGAGTAACTGCCAGACCACGCTCCGCGTGACAGGTTGTCCGTTCTGACGCCACGGTGACGACGGGCCAGGGTTGCCGCCCTGGCCCGTACCTGTGTCCTCGGGTCTTGACCTGTGTCATCGGTGACAGATGTGTCACCTGTCACGTTCGTCGCCTTCGTCCCCACCGCTCGGGCAGGCTCCCAGCCGGCGCCACCCTCCCGGGCAGCAAGTCGTACCCCGCAGGTCAGCCGATCGTTGGTCTTCTGGTCGACATGTGCGGTGCGGCCGGGTCCACGGACGCGGCTCGCCGGTGACCACCTCTGGCGGTTGTCGGAGAGGTCGCCGACGGTACGGTAACTGTCACCGGCGGGCGGGGCACGATGACCACGCGCCGGATTCTTTGCACGCCTACACGTAACACTGGGACTGTTGTCTGCGATGGCCAATGTGGGGGACGGATTGGATGAGCCGGTCGCCGCTGCCGTGGAGGGAGACCCCCAGGCAGTCGATCGGCTGCTGGCGGCCATCCGCCCCCTGGTAGTGCGGTATTGCCGCGCTCGAGTTGGCAGGCAGGAGCGTTCGTTCGCTTCGGCAGACGATGTTGCGCAGGAGGTGTGTCTCGCGGTGCTCACGGCATTGCCTTCGTACCGTGAACAAGGTCGCCCGTTCCTGGCTTTCGTCTACGGCATCGCCCAGCACAAGGTGGCCGACGCGCACCGCGCGGCGGCCCGCAACCGGGCTGAACCGGTGGCCGAGGTCCCCGACGAGGTCGAGGTCGGCGTCGGTCCGGAACAGCGCGCGTTGCAGGGCGAGCTGAACGAACGGATGGCACAGCTGCTGAAGGTGCTCCCCGACAAACAGCGCGAGATCGTCGTGCTGCGCGTCGTGGTGGGCTTGTCGGCGGAAGAGACCGCGGAGGCCGTCGGGTCGACCCCTGGTGCCGTTCGAGTGGCCCAGCACCGAGCGCTTGCTCGCCTGCGTAAGGTGCTCGCCGCCGAGGAGGTGATCTGAGTGACCGATCACGACGACGATCGTGACCTGTCGCCGTCCGCGTTCACGAGCGGCATGACGGCCTACGAGCCGGAGGCCGACGGTGACCTCACGGCCATCCAGGCCGACGACGCACTGCTCGACGCACTCGGCGGCACGGACCCGGCCATCGCCGACGGGCTCGGCGACCAGGAGCTCAACGCTCTGCTGCTCGCCTGGCGCCGCGACATCGACAGCGAGCCGCTGGCAGAGCTGGTCGACGTCGACACCGCCGTCACCACCGTGAAGACGGCTTCGCTGGCGCGCAAACGTGCCGACCGCAGCCGACGGCGCCGCATCCTGGTGCCGGTCGCCGCCGCGTGCGCCGCGGTGGCCATTGCGTTCGCCGGCACCGGCCTCGCCGCACGCGACGCCCAGCCCGGCGACACGCTGTGGGGCCTGACCAAGGTCCTTTACACCGACCACGCCCACTCGGTCGAAGCCGCCGCCGCGGCGAAGCTCGACCTCGAGAAGGCGAACCTCGCCCTGGCCGACAACCGCCTCGCCGACGCCCGCAAGGCCCTCGACGACGCGCAGGCCGCCCTGAACCAGGTCACCGACGACGAGAACCGCGACCAGCTGCTCGAGCAGCACCGCCAGCTCGCCGCCCAGCTCGGTGCCCCCACCGTGCCCACCACGGGCCAGAACCCGCCGAACAACCCGTCCACGCCGCCGCCGGTCAACAACCCGGCCAACACGGCGTCGCAGCAGTCGAGCGGCCAGCCGACGTCCCTGCCCGGCACCGGCTCGGGCTCCACGAGCCAGCCGGACACGACCAGCGTCACGGCGCCGCCGCCCCCGCCTCCGCCGCCCCCGGACACCACCACCGACACGCCCACGCCGCCGACTACACCCACCGACGCCACGGGCAACGCGACGGGCAACGACCCCGGCAGCGGCGGCGGCAGCCCCCGCAACGAATCCAACGAATCCTCGGAAAGCGGGACCGTCGGCGGCCAGAACAGCTCGCCGGAGAACCCGTAAGACCTCGCATCGAAAACGCCCTGGCTCCGGCCGGGGCGTTTTTCGTCTCCGGATCAGCCGGGTCGGTCGGGTCAGCCCCGCCGGAGACGAGAACGGCCCTGGTGAGCAGTCTCACCAGGGCCGGTCAACGCAACAGCAAAAAATTCAGTACGCGCTCTCGTTCGCCGTCACGCCGTCGGCGAAGCCGCGGCAGTAGTCCCAGCTCACGTAGTCGCCGGGGTTCGGGTCGAAGGCCGGCTCGTGGGGGCGCATGCGGCCGTCCGCGAGCAGCTGTTCGAGGCTCGCGCGCAAGAGGTGCCAGTCGTGGTAGTGGGGTTCGTCGCATTCGCCGCAGTCCACGACGATGCCGCGGACGCCGCGAGGCTCCAGGAGGGCTTGGTACACCGCCAGGTCGGAGAGGTCGGCCAGCAGCTCGGTGCGTTCGTCCGGGCTGATGGGCTCGTCCAGCTGGTCTTCGGGATCGAGGAACGCCCGGGCCGGATCGTCCGGGTCGTCCGCGAAGGGGTCGGGGGGCAACACGTCGTGCGGCACGGCCTGCACGGTACCCGCCGTGTGGCGCCCGTCCCCACCCACCCGGGTCAGGCGCGGACCCCGGATATCATGAGGGGAAGGCTCAGCCAGCCCCTCGGCCAGATCGCTCACCCCCGCCAGGAAGGCCCTTCGCCCGCTATGACCAGCGAAAGCATCACCGCCCCCGTGCCCAGCAAGTTCGCGATGCTGGGTCTGACCTTCGACGACGTGCTGCTGCTGCCGGCCGAATCCGACGTGGTGCCCAGCGGGGTCGACACCAGTACCCGTCTCACGCGCAACATCACCCTCAACGTCCCGCTGGTTTCCGCCGCCATGGACACCGTCACCGAAGCCCGCATGGCGATCGCCATGGCGCGCCAGGGCGGCATCGGCGTGCTGCAGCGCAACCTGCCGATCGACGAGCAGGCCGCCGCCGTCGAGGTGGTGAAGCGGTCCGAGGCCGGCATGGTCACCGACCCGGTCACCTGTTCGCCCGACGACACGCTCGCCGAGGTCGACGCCCTCTGCGCCCGCTTCCGCATCTCCGGCGTCCCGGTCACCGACGCGTCCGGTTCGCTCGTGGGCATCATCACCAACCGCGACATGCGGTTCGAGGTCGACTACACCCGTCTGGTCAGCGAAGTCATGACGAAGGCGCCGCTGATCACCGCGCAGGTCGGCGTCACGGCCGACGCCGCGCTCGGCCTGCTGCGCCGGCACAAGATCGAGAAGCTGCCGATCGTCGACGGCGCGGGCAAGCTCCGCGGCCTGATCACGGTCAAGGACTTCGTGAAGACCGAGCAGTACCCCAACGCCACCAAGGACACCGACGGCCGCCTGATCGTCGGCGCGGCCGTGGGCGTCGGCGCCGACGGGCACAAGCGCGCGATGACCCTGGCCGAGGCCGGCGTCGACGTGCTGATGGTCGACACCGCCCACGGCCACTCCCGCGCCGTGGTCGAAACCGTCAAGCTGCTGAAGAAGGAGCTGGGCGACACCGTCGACATCGTCGGCGGCAACGTCGCCACGCGCGCGGGCGCGCAGGCGCTCGTCGACGCGGGCGTGGACGGCGTGAAGGTCGGCGTCGGCCCGGGCTCGATCTGCACCACGCGCATTGTCGCCGGTGTCGGTGTGCCGCAGATCTCCGCGATCTACGAGGCCGACCAGGCCTGCCGCCCGGCCGGCATCCCGGTGATCGGCGACGGCGGCATCCAGTACTCCGGTGACATCGCCAAGGCCATCGCGTCCGGCGCGTCCAGCGTGATGCTGGGCAGCCTGCTCGCCGGCACCGCCGAGTCGCCCGGCGACCTGATCCTCGTCGGCGGCAAGCAGTTCAAGGTCTACCGCGGCATGGGTTCCCTGGGTGCGATGCAGTCGCGCGGCCAGGGCAAGTCGTACTCGAAGGACCGCTACGCGCAGGACGACGTGCTCAACGAGGACAAGCTCGTCCCCGAGGGCATCGAAGGCCGCATCCCGTTCCGCGGGCCGCTCGCCAACGTCGTGCACCAGCTCGTCGGCGGCCTGCGCGCCGGCATGGGCTACGCGGGCGCCGAGACCATCGCGCAGCTGCAGGAGGCGCAGCTCGTGCGCATCACGGCGGCCGGGCTGAAGGAGAGCCACCCGCACGACATCACGATGACCGTCGAGGCCCCGAACTACTCCGCGCGGTAACTCCGCCCGAACGGATCTTCCCGACATCCCGCCCGTCCCGGCACACTTCGAGACATTGATCTTTCTCGAGGGGGCGGGCGGGATGTCGATTTCACGGCGGGTTGTGCTGGCTGTCACCGCGGCGGCGGTTCCGGCAGGAATCGGTGCTGCGCACGGATTCCGTGGAGCGCGTCTCCTTCTGACGCGGTTTTCGGGGCCCTGAGCACTGAGCGGCATTTGTCCCCTCACGGCGACGGCCGCGGTGCGGCTGAGTGGTGCGGTGAAAGCGGATCGTCTCGCCGAGTTGTTCGTGGTCGTCGTCGGCTTCGCCGTGCCGGCGACCGTCGCGGCGGGTCTCGTGGTGGAGTACGCAGGACCGGCGCACGTCGAGGCCGCGCAGGTCGTGAGCTGCCGCGAAGTGCCCGGCGCCGGTGACCGCACGATCCGGTACGTGGTGCGGTTCATCACCCAGATCGGCGAAGACGTCGAGGTCTCAGGCGACGACCCGCGCCTCGACGCCGGCGTCGGCGCCTCCGTGGAGCTCACCCGGGCCGACCGCTCCGGCGCCGTGCGCGCGGTGCGCAGCGGCGGCGAGACGACGATCGTGCGCACCTCGTTGTTCGTCGGCCCCGTCTGGGGCGGCGTGATCGGGGTGCTCGTGCTGGCCTACGCGGTGTTCCTCATGGTGCGGGGCGGGAAGCGGGCGCTGCCGGTGTCGCTGGCGGTGGGCCTGCTTTCCGCGGTCGCGGGGGCCGTGGCGGGCGTGACGTTGTTCTGACCCGCCACAGCAGCACGGGCGTGGCCAGCATCAGCAGCCCCGCGAGGCCGATCGCCTCGCGCGTGCCGAGCCACGCGCCGAGCGCGCCCCACACCAGCGTCAGCGCGGCCCGTGTCGCCCCGCCGGTGATGCCCCAAGCGGACAGCACCCGGGCGGCGCGCGAGGTCTCCGCCTCCTGCAGCCGGTAGGTGGCCGAGACGGGGTTGAAGATGCCGATCGTGAGGATCAGCCCGAACTCGACGAGCATCACGAACCCCAGCCCCGCCGGCCCGTGCGGCGTGAAGGCGAGTGCGACCGGCCAGATCACGCGCAGCGTCCCCGTCACCAGCAGCACGCGCTCGGGGCCGAAGCGCGCTGTGATCCGGCGCGACAGCCGCGAGCCGAGCAGCCCGCCGAGGCACGGCACGCCGAACGCCAGCCCGTACTGCCACGCCGCGAACCCGAGCTCCCGCAGCAGCAGGATCGCGAGCAGCGGTGACGTCGCCATGATCAGGCCGTTCACCAGCGTCGTGTTGAGGAACAACGCGCGCAGCCGCGGGTGGCCGAGGATGTAGTGCCAGCCGTCGAGGACGTCCCTGGTCCGGACCGTCGCCGGGCGCGCGGTGGGTGGCGGCTCGGGCGTGCGGATGGCGCCGATCGCGAGCGCGGAGAGCAGGTAGCTGACGCTGTCGAGCACCACGGTCGTGAGTGGTCCGAACACGCCGATCAGCGCTCCGCCCGACGGCGGGCCGACGGCGGTGGCGGTCCACTGCGTGGTCTCGAACCGGCCGTTGGCGACGAGCAGGTCCTCGCCCGTCGCCATGCCCTTGAGGTACGCGCCGCTGCCCGCCGTGAACACGATGTTCGCGGTCGCCACGACCACCGACACGGCCACGAGCTGCCCGAACGTGAGCCCGCCCAGCGCGTAGCCGAGTGGCAACGTCAACAGTGCGACGAAGCGCACAGCGTCCATCGCCACCAGCACCGGCCGTTTGCGCCGGAACTCCACCCACGGCCCGAGCGGCACGGCGATCAGCGCGCCGACGGCCAGGCCCGCCGCGGCCAGCACCGAGACCTCCGTGGTGCTGCTGTGGAGCACCGTCACGGCGATGAACGGGAACGCGTCGAGCGCGAGCCACGTGCCCGCGGTGCTCGTGGCGTAGGCCAGCCACAGCCGTCGGAAGTCCTGCCCCAGCGCCACTCTCGTCCCCCTGTAGTCGTCCGACGCATCCAACAGCGCGCGAAACGGCGGTGGCAAACAACCTCGTGACGCGGTGCACAACCTGCGGTTGTGAGCCCGCGTCACCAATCCGACCAAAGGCGGGCGGACACCCAACTGCACGTCACAGCGTGTGCCGGCGGTCTCCGCCGTGACTGTGGTCGGATTGGTGACAAACGGCGCAGTAGGCCCCCCGTGCGTTCGTCACCCACGCGGACTAGCGACAATGGACAGCGTTGTCGTCGGTGCGAGAAGGGACATCACGTGCGGGATCTGGTCGAGATCGGGATGGGTCGCACCGCGCGGCGGGCATATGACCTCGATGACGTGGAGATCGTGCCCTCGCGGCGCACGCGGTCGTCGTCGGTGGTGTCGACCTCGTGGCAGATCGACGCCTACCGCTTCGACCTGCCGCTGGTCACGCACCCGACCGACGCCATCGTGTCGCCGGGCACGGCCGTCGCGATCGGCGAGCTGGGCGGCCTGGGCGTGCTCAACGCCGAGGGCCTGTGGGCGCGCCACGCCAACGTCGAGGACGCCATCTTCCGGCTGGTCCGCGCCGCGGAGGACACCGAGGACCCCGCGGCCGTCGTCCGCGAGCTGCAGGAGCTGCACGCCGCGCCGGTCCGGCTCGACCTGCTGAGCGAGGCCATCAAGACCGTCCGCGAGTCGGGCGTCACGGTGGCCGCGCGCGTGAGCCCGCAGCACGCCGCCGAGCTCACGCCCGACCTGCTGGCCGCCGGCGTCGAGATCCTCGTGGTGCAGGGCACGATCATCTCCGCCGAACACGTGCAGCGCGATGCGGAACCGCTCAACCTCAAGGAGTTCATCGGCCGCCTCGACGTGCCGGTGATCGCCGGCGGCGTGAGCGACTACCGCACGGCCATGCACCTCATGCGCACCGGCGCGGCGGGCGTGATCGTCGGCCACGGCTACACCTCGGGCGTCACCAGCACCGACCGCGTGCTCGGCATCGGCGTCCCCATGGCCACCGCCATCGTCGACGCCGCGGCCGCCCGCCGCGACTATCTCGACGAGACCGGCGGCCGCTACGTCCACGTCCTCGCCGACGGCGGCATGACCACCTCGGGAGACATCGCCAAGGCCATCGCCTGCGGCGCCGACGCCGTGATGCTCGGCGCGCCGCTGGCGACCGCCACCGACGCGCCCGGCCAGGGCCTCTACTGGACCGCCGCCGCGGCGCACCCGTCGCTGCCGCGCTCGCGCGTCGTCGCCGGCCCGGACTCCGACTACGCGGTGGACCTGAAGACGCTGCTCTTCGGCCCGTCCTCGGACGCCGAGGGCGTGGTGAACCTCTTCGGCGCCCTGCGGCGCGCGATGGCGAAGACGGGGTACTCGGACCTCAAGGAGTTCCAGCGGGTCGGGCTGACTGTCCGCCGCTGATCGTTCGCTTGGTGAGGCCCCCGCGTCCTGGACGTGGGGGTCTCTTTCACGAGTTTCAGGACGCGGTGCGAGACGCCCAGTGCCGGCCTCGGCGCGGGGTTCGCCAGTGCCGACCGCGCTCGGCGCGCAGGGGTCCACGCCCAGCCGGCCGGTGCGCGGCGAACCGGGCCGCCGTGAGTCCCATCAGGACGGGGTACCGCACCTCCCCGTGCCGCAGCTCGGTGTCGCGCGGCCGGCCTTCCTCGCGGAAGCCGAGTTCTCCGTGCAGCGCAAGGGAAGCGAAGTTGGCGCCGTTCACGCTCACCACGCACTCGCGGTAGCCGCGCTGCTCGAACATGACCGTGAGCAGCACGGCGACGGCGTCCGCGGCATACCCGCAACGGCGGTGCTGCGGGCCGATCCCGATGCCGTAGCTGAAGCGGCGCGTCGCCGGATCGGCCTGGATCCACATGGACCCGACCACTGCCCGGCTGTGCCGCGCCTCGATGGCGAAGTGGAAGTCGTCGCCCGAATCGGCTGCCCGGCCGCGGTGCGCGGCCCAGTGCCGGTAGCCGCCGAGACGCAGGTCGTGGCCGCGCGCCGCGTCGCGGTCGAACCCGGCGAGCACGCGGTGGTCGGCGGGGCGGATCTCGCGCAGGCGCACCTTCACGCCGGCCTGGCTCGCCGCGCCGGCCCGTCTCCGGGCTCGGACCGAATTCACCGTCATCGGCGGGCATCGTATCGGTTGGCCGAGCTCGGTTTCCTCGGTTCGACGATGTAACCGGCGAGTAACTTACCTCTGGTCAGAAGGACATCCCCGGGTTACGCTCGGACCTGTGACTGCCAGTAACACCACCACAGCGCAGGGCGGGCCCGACTACGACGTCGTCGTGGTGGGGTCCGGGTTCGGGGGCAGCGTGGCGGCGCTGCGGCTCACCGAGAAGGGCTACCGCGTCGCCGTGGTGGAGGCTGGGCGGCGGTTCGCGGACGACGAGTTCGCGAAGACGTCGTGGGACCTCAAGCGGTACCTGTGGGCGCCGCAGCTCGGCTGTTTCGGGATCCAGCGCATCCACATGCTCAACGACGTGATGGTGCTGGCCGGCGCGGGTGTCGGCGGTGGCTCGCTCGTGTACGCGAACACGTTGTACCGCCCGTTGAAGCCGTTCTACGCCGACCGCCAGTGGGCGCACATCACCGACTGGGAGGCGGAGCTCGCGCCGCACTACGACCAGGCGAGCCGGATGCTCGGGGTGGTCACGAACCCGACGCTGACGCCGTCCGACGTGGTGATGCGCGACGTCGCGAAGGACATGGGCGTGGGCGATTCGTTCCATCCGACGCCGGTGGGGGTGTACTTCGGCAAGCCCGGCGAGACCGTGCGCGACCCGTTCTTCGGCGGCGCCGGTCCCGACCGCGTCGGCTGCACCGAGTGCGGCGCCTGCATGACGGGTTGCCGCGTCGGGGCGAAGAACACGCTGGTCAAGAACTACCTGTACCTCGCCGAGCAGGACGGGGCGAAGGTCATCCCGCTGACGACCGTCGTGTCGGTCGAGCCGGCGGGCGACGGTTACCGCGTGACGCTGCAGAAGACCGGCACGCGCTCGAAGCGCTTCCGCACCACCGTGACCGCGGGCCAGGTCGTGTTCGCCGCGGGCACGTGGGGGACGCAGAACCTGTTGCACCGCATGAAGGACATGGGCGCGCTGCCGAAGCTGTCGCGGCGGCTCGGCGAGCTGACGCGCACGAACTCCGAGGCGATCATCGGCGCCGCGCGCACCGCGGTGGACTCCGCGCGCGACTTCAGCCGCGGCGTCGCGATCACGTCGTCGATCCACCCCGACGAGAACACCCACATCGAGCCCGTGCGCTACGGCAAGGGCAGCAACGCGATGAGCCTGCTGCAGACCGTCTCCACGGACGGCGCTTCGCCGGTGCCGCGCTGGCGCCAGGCGCTGACGTTCCTGGTCAAGCACCCGCTGCAGTCCGCGAAGCTGCTCAACGGCTACCGCTGGAGCGAGCGCACGGTGATCCTGCTGGTGATGCAGAGCCTCGACAACTCCATCACCACGTACACGCGGCCCGGGCTCTTCGGGCGGCGCAAATACACGTCGAAGCAGGGTCACGGCGAGCCCAACCCGAGCTTCATCCCGGCCGGGCACGAGGCCAACGTCCGCACGGCCGAGCGCATCGGCGGGATGCCGGGCGGCACCTGGGGCGAGATCTTCGACATCCCGCTCACGGCCCACTTCATCGGCGGCGTGCCGATCGGGGACAGCGGGGAATCCGGTGTGATCGACCCGTACCACCGGGTCTACGGCTACCCAGGACTGTCCGTTGTGGACGGTTCGGCGATCACGGCGAACCTGGGCGTGAACCCGTCGCTGACGATCACGGCGCAGGCGGAGCGAGCGTTCGCGTTCTGGCCCAACAAGGGTGAGGCGGACCAGCGCCCGGGGCAGGACGCGGCGTACGCGCGGCTCGACGCGGTGGCGCCGAAGAATCCCGCCGTTCCCTCCGACGCCCCTGCCGCACTCCGTCGTTAGGACCCAGCGTCGATAGCTCCTACGATCACCGGGTGACGACAACGGCGTTGACCCGCGTGCAGGAACTGCAGGACGAGTGGGCCCTGGTCATCGGCACCCTCGACGAGACCGCGGTGCGCGCGCCGAGCGCGTTGCCCGGCTGGACACGCGCGCACCTGCTCACTCACCTCGCCCGCAACGCCGATGCCGTCGGCAACCTCCTGACCTGGGCGTCCACCGGCGTCGAGCACCCCATGTACGGCCCCGGCACCGCCCGCGACGACGACATCGCCGCCGGTGCTGCCCGTGGCTCGGCCGAGATCCTCGCCGACGTCATCGCGTCGGGGGAGCGGCTCGTGGACCTGGCTTCGTCGCTGCCGGACCAGGCGTGGACCGCGCCCGTCCGCGGCCGCGGCGGCCAGCCCATGACCGGCGCCGACGCCCTGTCGCTGCGCCTCGCCGAGACCACCATCCACCTCGTCGACCTCGACGCCGGCCACGACTTCACCAGCGCGTGTTCCCTGCTGGGCGGCTACGTCGACGACGTCGTGGCCAACATGATCCGCATGTACCTCGGCGACCTGCCCCCGATCCGCCTCACCGACGGTACCCACACGTGGACCATGGCCGACGGCTCGGCCGGCCTCGTCACGGGCACCCCCGGCGACCTCCTGGCGTGGCTCTCGGGCCGCGGCCCCGGCGACGCGTTGGCGGGCCCCGTGCCGGAGTTCAAGTCCCTGGTGTGAGGCGGTTTTTCGCGTTGTGCTTGGCTTTGCCCGGTACTGGGGAAGGGACGGCTTCGTGCGCTGGTCTTCGGTTGCGGCTGTGCTGGCCGTGGTGGTGGTTTCGGGGTGCTCGGCGAGTCCGCAGCCCGCGCCCGTCCCTCCGCCGGCCTCGTCCTCCCCGGCGGAATCCGCGGCCTACCACTGGGTGGGCGAGTTCTGCAGCGGTCCTTCGGCGGCGCTGCTGTCGCTGAAGAACACCGGCTACGGCGCCATCCCGTACGACGCCATGGTCGACGCCACCGTCGCCGAGCGTCAGAAGGCCCAGCAGGACGCCGAGCTGAACCTCGCGCTCCTCGACGACGTCGTGAAGACCAACGCGGCCCACGTCGCCGGCGCCTCGCCGAGCCCCGCGCGTGACCGCCTGACCGCGGTCTACACCCAGCTGCGGGCCGACCTCACCCGCATCGAGCACCAGGTCACAGGCCTCGTGCCCACAGCCGCCGCCACCTTCGGCCCCCAGCTCGCAGCCGACGCCGGCCAGGTCCACACCTCCTTCGAAGCCGCGCGCCAGGTCTTCGCCGCCGAACCAGTCACAGCCCGGTTCATGCGCGACTTCCGCGTCTGCTCGTAGAAAGTCCCTGATCATGCGCTGGTTTCCGGTGATGGCCGTCGTGGCGGCCTTCGGGCTTTCCGGCTGCGCGGCGAGCCCGCCGCACGCTCCCGCGCCGACCAAGTCTTCGGCCCCGATGTCGCTGACCGACACCCTGGCCTGGCACTGGGCGGGCGCGTTCTGCAGCACACCCAGGGAGATCCTGACCGAGATCGGGAACCTGGGCGCCCACGCCGCAGGCGACCAGACCGCCGGAACCAGCACTCCGGCGCACCGCAAGCAGTTCCAGCAGGAAGCCGTGCAGGACACCACCACCCTCGCCGGGCTCGTGCACGACAACGCGGTCCAGGTCGCGGAAACCCCGCCGAGCGCCACGCGCGACCGGATCAACGCCGTCTACCAGCGCCTCGAAATCGGCCTCGCCCAGCTCCGACGCCGCGCCGACCAGCTGCCGACCTCCGACGCGGCGACCTTCGGCGACGCCGTCGTGGCGATCACCGACGACGTGCACGCCGCCATGGAGCGGGCCAGGAAACTCGTCGCCGCCGACGCCGTCGTGGGGCACTACCTGCGGGGCTACTCACCCTGCTCGTAGCACTCACTCGGGCGACCCGATGAACCACTCCGCTGTCCGGAACGTCTGATCAAACATGACTGTCGGGAGAAGGACGTTGCTGCGGGCCGCCGGGCTCGCCACCCTCGGTGCGGTGGCCGCCGCGTGTGCGCCGAACTCCGCGCCGCCCGGGCAACCGCCGGCGACGACCACGCCGACGACAACAGCACCGCCGCCGTCGACGAAGCCGTCCGGGCCGCCCGACTGGAACGCGTTGAGGAGCAAGCTCAGCGGCGACCTCGTGCTGCCTGCCGACAGCGGCTTCGGCACCGCCAAGCGCGGCTACAACCCGCTGTTCGACGGCCACACCCCGGCCGCCGTGGCGAAAGTGCGAAAGCCCGAAGACGTGCAGGCCTGCTTCGCCGCGGCGGCGGGAAGGCTGCCCATCGCCGCGCGCAGCGGGGGCCACAGCTACGCCGGCTACTCCGTGCCCGATGGCGGCCTGATCGTCGACGTCGGCAGCATGTCGAGCGTCCAGGTCCAGGGCGACCAGGTCGTGATCGGCGCCGGCGCGCGGCTGGGTGACGTCTACGCGGCGCTCGCCAAGGCCGGCCGCTGCCTGCCCGCCGGCTCGTGCCCGACGGTCGGCATCGCCGGGCTGACCCTCGGCGGCGGCATCGGTGTGGTGGCGCGCAAGTACGGCCTGACCTGCGACCACCTCGTTTCCGCCCAGGTCGTGACGCCCGACGGCAAACTGCGCACGGCCAGCGCGGACTCCGAACCCGACCTGTTCTGGGCTCTGCGCGGCGGCGGGGGTGGCAACTTCGGCATCGTCACGTCGTTCACCTTCAACACCGACCCCGCGCCCGGCATCACGGTGTTCTCGCTGCACTTCCCAGGCGGCTCGGCGGGCGACGTGCTCGACGCGTGGCAGCAGTGGCTCCCGACGACCCCGCCCGAGCTCTGGTCGAACCTCGTGGTGTCTGGCGGTTCGCCGGTGGCGTGCCGCGTCGGCGGCGCGTTCGTCGGCGGCACGAGCGAGCTCACCACGTTGCTGGGCAAGCTCAACGCGTCGCCGTCCAGCCGCACGATGAAGAGCCTCAGCTACGGCGGCGCCATGAACTACTTCTCCGGCAGCTCAGCGCGCCAGACGTTCGTGGCCTCGTCGCGGATCATCACCGACCCCATCCAAGGCGCGAAGGTCAGCGACCTCGCCGCCGGCCACAAGGGCATGGACCTGCTCATCGACGGCCTCGGCGGCGCGGTCGCCGACGTCGCCCCGGCCGACACCGCGTTCCCGCACCGCAAGGCGCTGGCCAGCATTCAGGTCTACGCGCCCGCCACCTCGAGCAACCACGCAGGCGTCGCCAAGTCCGTGTCCACTGTGGTCAGCGGCCTCGCCGACGCGGGCGCCGGTGGCGGCTACGTCAACTACCTCGACCCCGCCATGCCCGACTGGAAAACCGCCTACTACGGCGACAACGCCGCCCGGCTCGATCAGGTCGCCAAGACCTACGACCCGGACGGCGTGCTCAAGTTCGCGCAGTCCGCGTAAAGGCTCGTGGGTGCCGGCGCGAGACCGGCACCCACGAGTCCTACAGATCCACCCCGGTGAACACCGTCACGCGCTCCTCGGTGAGGTCGGTCATCGCCGCCAGCACGCCCTCGCGTCCGACGCCCGAGCCCTTCACGCCGCCGTACGGCATCTGGTCGGCGCGATACGACGGCACGTCACCGATGATCACGCCGCCCACCTCCAGCTCGGCCGACGCGTGGAACGCCAGCTGCACGTCGGACGTGAACACGCCGGTCTGCAGCCCGTACGCGGAGTCGTTGACCGCCGCGAAGGCCTCGTCCACACCGTCCACAACGGACACCACCAGCACCGGCCCGAAGACCTCCTCCGACCACACGCGCGCGTCCGGCGGCACGTCCGTGAGCAGCGTCGGCGCGACCTGGGTGCCCTCGCGCGTGCCGCCCGTGAGCAGCTTCGCGCCCGCGGCCACGGCTTCCTCGACCCACGCGATGATCCGCTCGGCCGCGGCCTCGTCGACGACCGGGCCGACGTCGGTGTTGCGGTCGTAGGGATCACCCGTCTGCTGCGCCTCTACGGCCTCCACCAGCGCGGGCACGAACTCCTCGGCCACCGCCGCGTCGACGATCACGCGCTGCACCGAGATGCACGACTGCCCGGCCTGGTAGTTGCCGAACGTCGCGATGCGCTGCGCCGCGCCCTCGGGGTCGGGCCAGTCGCGCAGCACCACGGCCGCCGCGTTGCCGCCGAGCTCCAGCACCACGTGCTTGCGCGGCGCCGCGTCGGCGATCGACCAGCCGACGGGACCGGAGCCGGTGAAAGACACCACGGGCAGCCGGGGGTCGGCCACCAGCGCCTGGGTCTCCGCGTTTCCCAGCGGCAGCACGGAAAACGCGCCGGGCGGCAGGTCCGTCTCGGCCAGGATCTCGCCGAGGATCAGCGCCGACAACGGCGTGCGGGGCGCCGGCTTCACGATGATCGGCGCGCCGACCGCCAACGCCGGCGCGACCTTGTGCGCCACCAGGTTAAGCGGGAAGTTGAACGGCGAGATGCCCAGCACGGGCCCGCGCGGCACCCGCCGCGTGAGCGCCAGCCGCGCGTCGCCCGACGGATCGGCGTCGAGCCGCTGCACATCACCGCTGAACCGCCGCGCCTCCTCGGCCGCGATGCGGAACACCGAAACCGCGCGGCTCACCTCGGCTTCCGCCCACTTGAGCGGCTTGCCGTTCTCCGCGGTGATCACCTCGGCGATCTCCTCGGCCCGCATCCGCAACCCGCGCGACACGTGCTCCAGCGCCGCCGCGCGCTCGTGCGCGGGGGAGCGGCGGAACTCCCGCGCGATGCCCGCGGCGGCTGCCACGGCGCGCTCCACCTGCTCCGCGCCGGGCACCGCCACGGTCGCCACTTCGCTGCCGTCGACCGGGTGCCGTACGACGAGCGTCTCGGCCCCCTGCTCCGCCCGTCCGGCGACCCACGCGGGCCGCGGCTCCGGGGTGATCATGTCCATGCGTACCAAGGTATGCGGGCGCGGCGCGCGCCGGGTGAACCCCCACCCTTACGGGGCTCACACGGCGCGTCGGTCACGGCTTGACGAGGACCTTCAGCGCCTCGCGGTCGGCCATCGCCTGGTAGCCCGCGGGCACGTCGGCGAGCCCGATCGTCCGGTCGAACACGCGGCCCGGCTGGTAGCGCCCTCGAGCACGTCCGGCAGCAGCTGCGGGATGTAGTGGCGCGCGGGGGCGACGCCGCCGGTGATCGTGATGTTGCGCGTGAACACCGGGCGCCCGATCGGGCCCTCCGGGTACTGCGGCACGCCCACGCGGCTCAGCGCACCGCCCGCGCGCACCACGCCGAGGCCCATCTCGAACGCCGCTTTGGTACCGACGCACTCCAGCACGGTGTGCGTGCCGTGGCCACCGGTCAGCTCGCGCACGCGCGCGATGCCCTCGTCGCCACGCTCGGCCACGACCTCCGTCGCACCGAACTCGCGGCCCAGGTCGGTGCGCGCCCGGTGGCGTCCCATGAGGACGATGTGCTCGGCGCCGAGGCGCTTCGCGGCCAGCACGGCGGACAGGCCCACCGCGCCGTCGCCGATCACGGTCACCGCCTTGCCCTGCGCGACGCCGGCGGTCACGGCCGCGTGGTGGCCGGTGGAGAACACGTCCGACAGCGTGAGCAGTGAAGCGAGCAAGTCGTCGGAAGTTTCGTCAAGCCCCAGAGGGAGCTTCACGAGCGTGCCGTCGGCCTGCGGTACGCGCACGGCCTCGCCCTGACCGCCGTCCACGCCGTCGACGCCCCAGTTGCCGCCGTGCAGGCACGAGGTCTGCAGCCCCTCGCGGCAGAACTCGCAGGTGTTGTCCGAGTACACGAACGGCGCCACGACCAGGTCGCCCTTGCGCACGCTCGTCACGTCGGCACCGGTTTCCTCCACGACGCCGAGGAACTCGTGGCCGATCGGCCGGCCGTTCTCCTGCGCGGGCATGCCGCCGTACGGCCACAGGTCGCTGCCGCAGATGCAGGAGCGCACGACGCGGACCACGGCGTCCGTCGCCTGGGCCACCTTCGGGTCGGCCACCGTCTCCACGCGGACGTCGCCGGCGCCGTAGATGAGTGTCGCTCGCATAAAGATCCTTTCCGGGTTTTCGCGGTCATCTGTTCCGAGTCATCCGGGGGGCCGGGATTCATTCCTCATGACGCATGCCCCGGCCGTGTCATGACAAATGTCCGGGGTGCTCAGCCGGGTCTCCACTTACGTTCAGAGCATGACCAACCCGACCTCGGAACGCTGGCACAGCAACCCATTCGTGGCCGTCTTCGACCGGATCGGCCCGCGCCGGGTACCCGTCCTCACGGGCGCGGTGTTCCTCGTCACGGCGGCGGCGCTCGTCGCCCAGCTTGCGGTGCCGGGGCTGCTGGAGCACGTGCGGCGCGACGGCGCGGCGATCGACGCCGGGCAGTGGTGGCGCCTGCTCACCGGCATGTTCTTCCAGGACGGCGGACTGCTCGGCGGCGTCTTCAACCTGGTGATCCTGGCGATCTTCGGCACGCTGGCGGAAAGCTACTTCGGCCGCGTGCGCATGTTCGTCCTGTACTTCGGGTGCGGGCTGTTCGGCCAGTTCATGAGCTACGTCTGGCTGCAGCCGGTGGGCGCGGGCAACTCGATGTGCGTCGCGGGGCTCATCGGCGCGCTGGCCGTGGCGCTGCTGCGGGCGCCGGCACGCCACGGCGTGCAGCTGCCGACGCAGGCGTTCGTGGTGCCGATCCTCGTGGCGCCGCTCGCGGTCGTCGACACGCTCGTGCAGGACAACCACGGCCTGCCCGCGTTGCTGGGCATGGCGCTCGGATTCGCGCTCCTGCCCAAGGTGCGCGGCTAGCTCGGGGGCACTGGGGGTGCGACGGCCCGATCGGGGACCGGGCCGTCGTTGTGTCACTTGCTCCGGTAGAGATCGCGCAGCAGCAACACTTCCGCGCAGTGGTGGATGGTCTCGCGGTTGATGTGCAGCACGAGCGCGGCCATCGGGTACTCGGCGAACGGCCCCTCGGCCTCGCCCACCGGACGGGCGAGCGCTTCGGCGTCGAGCCCCCGCACGCCCTTGATCCAGCTGTCGTACGCGGAGTCGAGCTGGTCGAGCGCCTCGGCCGCGGTGCCGGCGTAGGGGAAGGTCTCGTAGCTCATCGCCGGCCCGCCGAAGTGCGACGCGGCGCGCATGCCGAGCACGCCGACGATGACGTGCGAGAGCCGCCACGCGATGGTCGTGACGGGCGGCGGCACCGGCTCCGGGTACGCGAAGTCGACGGTGAAGTCCCCTGCCCCGGGCCCGTCCGGCTTCTCCGCACGCGGGCGTACGGTCCAGCAGTTCGGCACGGGTTGCCAGAAGTACTCGTCGTCCCCGAGCCCGTCGAGGCGCGGACGCACGTGGTGCTGCCAGTGCCAGTCGAGTTGGTCGTGCAGTTCGGTGGTCCATTCGACAGTCATGGGGGAACGGTAAGACGCTTCGCGGACAGGTGCGGTCCTCATTCGGAGGCCAGTCACGGGGTGAGGGCGGCGTGACCCAGCCCACCTGGGACGATGGAGGCAAAAGCGCTCATTCGCCTGGAGGTCGTAGGTGGCCAATCCCACCGGTCCGGTACTCGTCGTCGACTTCGGGGCGCAGTACGCGCAGCTGATCGCCCGCCGCGTGCGCGAGGCGCAGGTGTACTCGGAGGTCGTGCCGTCGAGCTCGACCGCCGAGGACCTGCTGGCCAAGAACCCGTCGGCGATCATCCTGTCGGGCGGCCCGTCGAGCGTCTACGCCGAGGGCGCCCCGGGCATGGACCCGAAGCTGGTCGAGGCCGGCGTGCCGATCCTCGGCATCTGCTACGGCCACCAGCTGCTCGCGCGGGCGCTCGGTGGCATCGTCGAGCCCACCGGCGTGCGCGAGTTCGGCCGCACCGACGTGCGCGTGGTCGGCGAAGGCGGACGGCTGCACGCCGGTCTGCCCGGCCACCAGACGGCGTGGATGAGCCACAACGACAGCGTCACGAAGGCGCCCGAGGGCTCCGTCGTCACCGCTAGCTCCGACGGCGCGGCCGTGGCCGGCTTCGAGGACGTCGACCGCGGCTTCGCCGGCGTGCAGTACCACCCGGAGGTGGCGCACTCGCCCCACGGGCAGGAGGTGCTGCGCCGGTTCCTGTCCGAGATCGCGGGCATCAAGCCGCAGTGGACCACGTCGTCCATTGTGGACGAACAGGTCACGCGCATCGCCGAGCAGATCGGCGACGGACGGGCGATCTGCGGCCTGTCCGGCGGCGTCGACTCGGCCGTCGCGGCGGCGCTCGTGCAGCGCGCGATCGGTGAGCGGCTCACGTGCGTGTTCGTGGACCACGGCCTGCTGCGCGCGGGCGAGCGCACGCAGGTGGAGCAGGACTTCGTGGCGGCCACGGGCGTGAAGCTCGTGACCATCGACGCGCGCGAGCGGTTCCTCGGCGCGCTCGCCGGTGTGACCGACCCGGAGCAGAAGCGCAAGATCATCGGGCGCGAGTTCATCCGCGTGTTCGAGCAGGCCGAGCGCGACCTCAAGGCGCAGGGCGACTACAAGTTCCTCGTGCAGGGCACGCTCTACCCCGACGTCGTCGAGTCCGGCGGCGGCGAGGGCACGGCGAACATCAAGAGCCACCACAACGTCGGCGGCCTGCCCGACGACCTGCAGTTCGAGCTCGTCGAGCCGCTGCGCCTGCTGTTCAAGGACGAGGTGCGCCGCGTCGGCCTCGAGCTGGGTCTGCCCGAGACGATCGTGCAGCGCCAGCCGTTCCCCGGCCCCGGCCTGGGCATCCGCATCATCGGCGAGGTCACGGCCGACCGGCTCGAGACGCTGCGGGCGGCCGACGCCATCGCGCGCGAGGAGCTCACGTCCGCGGGCCTGGACCAGGAGATCTGGCAGTGCCCGGTGGTGCTGCTGGCCGACGTCCGCAGCGTCGGCGTGCAGGGTGACGGCCGCACCTACGGCCATCCGATCGTGCTGCGTCCGGTGTCCTCCGAGGACGCGATGACCGCCGACTGGACGCGGCTGCCGTACGAGGTGCTGGAACGCATCTCGACGCGCATCACCAATGAGGTGCCGGAGGTCAACCGCGTTGTCCTCGACGTGACGAGCAAGCCGCCGGGCACCATCGAGTGGGAATGAGCTGAACGCCAAGGGGCCCCGTCGGGATTCGACGGGGCCCCTTGGCGTTCAGTGGTGTTTGAAGGGTCAGTACCGCTTGCGCCGCAAGGAAGCCGCCAGCAGCAGCACTCCGATGAACACCGCGCCGCCCGCGACGACCCAGCGGAAGTCGAAGGCGGGCAGCCAGCTCGCGCCGTCGGAGAGCACGTAACCCGAGACCAGCAGGGTCGCGAGGCCGACGATCAGGGTGATCACGTCCACGCCTCGGCGGCGGGTCGGGATGTTCGAGTTGTCAGCCACGGAGCACCTCCACGCTGCCGGCACCGTTGGTCACGTTCAGGGTGATCTTCTGCCCGCCCGGCCCGTCGTCGCCGAAGTCGGTGCCGGTCAGCGCCGCCTGGCCGACGCCGCTCGTGGAGCGGTCGAGGCAGTCGACGTCGCCGGCGGAGTTCTTGCAGGTGTAGGTGACATCGGCGTTCGCCGGCACGGTCACCCGGGTGTCGCCGGCGCCGTTGCTGACCGAGGTGGTGATCGGGTCACCGGCCGGCAGCTGCGTCAGGTCGAGGTCGATGTCGCCCGCCGCGTGCCGGTACACCGGCTGCAGTTCGGTGACCGAGTGCGGGGTCGCGTTGAGGTCGCCGACGCCGCCGCGCAGGTCGATGCTGTTGAACGCGCTGGTCGTCATGATCATGCCGACGATCGCGAGCGGCAGCGCCAGCGCGATGAGCCCGCGTGAGCCGCGGACGAACGCGCCGGCCACCATGCCGACGCCGAGCACGCCCAGCACCAGGCCGATGATGTGGCGCACCGAGAACCAGTCGACGCCGTTGAGGTTCAGGACCACGCCCACGCCGGCCACGACCACGGCCGCCGCCATCGTCACCGAACCGATCTTCGACCGCGGCTGCCGCGGCTGCGGGGCCGGATCGTCGGACTCGTAGTGGTAGGGGTTCTCCGGCGGCGTCGGCCCCGCCGGGTCCGGCAGGTCCCAGCCCGCCGGATCGGCGGCCAGCGGGTCCCAGCCGGGAGCGGCGGCGCCCATGGGCTCCGTCGTGGTGTCCGTCATCGTGAAGGCTCCGGTTCCGGGCGCGGCCTGGGCCGTCTCATACGCGGGGTACGCGACGACCGGCGCCGGGCGGTTGTCCTGCCCGCGGCTGCGGTGCAGGAGGTAGAGGCTTGCCGAGAGCAGCGCGAACCCGATGAGGCCACCGCCGTCGAACCAGCCGTTGCCGAACGTGAGCCCGACCGCCGGGATCAACGCGATGGAGAGCACCACGGCGAACGCCTTCGACATCGTCGAGCGCCCGCGGCCGATCATCGCCTCGAAGCCCGACGTCTCGTCGCCCTCGCTCGGGAACAACAGCCAGCCGAGCAGGTAGAACACCAGCCCGAAGCCGCCGAACACCATCGCCGCGACCAGCGCCACCCGGATCACGACCGGGTCGATGCCGTACCGGTTCCCGACCCCCGCCGCGACCCCCGCGACCTTGCGCCCCACGTGCGGCCGGCGCGGCCGGCTCACCCAGAAATCCTTCACCGTCTCCTCGAAGCCGTTGAAAGGATTCGACTTCGGGCTCGGCGCCTCGTTCGCACCACTCATACGGCAAAGCATGCGCGACCCGCGGCGGCGCCACATCGGGGACGTTCCCTGAGGTTTCCCCTGAGTGCCACCGGTGTCCGGGTCGTGATCAGGGGCTTCCCCGATGTCAGAACTGTTCGCGGCGTGTGACGATGGACGGCGTGCAGGACTTCCTCGACCTCGGCGCCGCCGGGCAGGTGAGCGACCCGGCCCGGGGGCCGGTGCCGCCTGCCGTCATGACGGCAGGCGCGGCTTCCGGGGCCCCGGGGACTTCCGGGCCGTCCGGGGCCTCCGAGGTCGCCGGGCAGCCCGGGCGGCCGAAGATGCACCGGCGCCGCAGCGGGCGGGCCGTGGCCGGCGTCGCGGGCGGGCTCGCGGACCACCTCGGCGTGCCCGTGCTGTGGGTGCGCCTGGCGTTCGCGCTGCTCGCGGCCCTCAACGGCGCCGGTTTGCTCGCGTACGGGCTGCTCTGGGTCTTCGTGCCGCAGCAGGCCGAGGACACCGCCGAGGTCGACAGCAAGAAGGCCGGGAAGGAACGTCAGCAGGCGTTCGGCCTCATCGCGCTCGGCATCGGCCTCGCCATCGCGAGCGGCACGCTGTCCGGCACCATCCGCGGCTGGGTCGCCGTGCCGCTGGCCATCGCCATGCTCGGCGCGGCCGTGGTCTGGCGCGAGGCCGACGAATCGCAACGCCGGCGCTGGCGCACGGGAGCGCGCGACGGCGTCACGGGCGCGTTCGTCGGCGGGGGCGGCCGCAGCGCGGCGATCATCCGGATCCTCGCCGGCGTGGCACTCGTGGCCACCGGCATCGGGGTCGTCGTGTTCCGCAGTGGCAGCTTCGACCAGGTCCAGTTCGCCCTCATCGCCGTGCTGGCCACGCTGGTGGGTGTGGCCGTGCTGACGGTTCCGTTCTGGCTGCGCCTGGTCCGCGACCTCGGAGACGAGCGCCGCGCGCGCATCCGCACCGACGAGCGCGCCGAGATCGCCGCGCACCTGCACGACTCCGTGCTGCAGACGCTCGCTCTGATCCAGCGCCAGTCCGACCAGCCGCACGAGGTCGCGCGGCTGGCGCGCGGCCAGGAGCGCGAGCTGCGCGGCTGGCTCTACGGCCCCGGTGGCTACGGCAAGCCGAGCGACAAGAAGTCGAAAGAGCAGGAAGAAGGCGCCGTCCCGCTGTCCGAGGCGCTCGGCGCCGCGTGCGGCGAGGTCGAGGACACCTTCGCGATCTCCGTCAGCCAGGTCGTGGTCGGCGATGTCGAGATCGACGGACCCCTCACGGCCCTCGTCCAGGCCGCCCGCGAAGCGCTGGTCAACGCGGCCAAGCACGCCGGCGTCGACGAGGTCAGCGTGTACGCCGAGGTCGAACCCACCGAGGTCACGGTCTTCATCCGCGACCGCGGCAAGGGCTTCGACCCCGACGTGGTCCCCGCCGACCGCCACGGCCTCGCCGACTCGATCCGCGGCCGCATGGAACGTCACGGCGGCACCTGCAAGCTGCGCACCGCGCCGGGCGAGGGCACCGAAGTCCAGCTGGCCATGCCGCTCAAAGCGGCCAAAGGCGCGGCGTGACGTCGCTATGCTCAGGCTGGGCGACAACGAGCGAGGGAGCAGCACGGTGACGGAGACCCAGCGCGAGCCGGTCAAGGTGTTCCTCGTGGACGACCACGCGCTCTTCCGCGCCGGGGTCCGCACAGAGCTCGACTCGATCACCGACGAAGTGCAGGTGGTCGGCGAGGCCGGTTCGGTGGCCGACGCCGTCGCCGGCATCGCGCGCACCAAACCGCAGGTCGTGCTGCTCGACGTGCACATGCCCGACGGCGGTGGCGCCGAGGTGCTGCGCCGCGTGCGCCCGGAGCTGCCTGACGTCGTGTTCCTCGCGCTGTCGGTGTCCGACGCCGCCGAGGACGTGATCGCCGTGATCCGCGGCGGCGCGCGCGGCTACGTCACCAAGACCATCTCGTCGAAGGAGCTCGTGCGCGCGATCGTCCGCGTGGCCGACGGCGACGCCGTGTTCTCCCCGCGCCTGGCCGGCTTCGTGCTCGACGCGTTCGCCGACCGCCCCGGTTCGGCGCCGATCAACGACCCCGAGCTCGACCTGCTCACCCCGCGCGAGCGCGACGTCCTGCGCCTGCTCGCGCGCGGCTACGCGTACAAGGAGATCGCGTCGGAGCTGTTCATCTCGGTCAAGACGGTGGAGACGCACGTGTCGAGCGTCCTGCGCAAGACCCAGCTGTCCAACCGCTACGAGCTCTCCCGCTGGGCCTCGGACCGCCGGCTCGTCTAGGCGGCGGGCTCCGCGGCCACCAGCGGCTTCGGGGCCACGGCCTTCTTCCGCTGCACCCGCGTGAGCGCGACGCCGCCCAGCACCACGACCATGCCCGCGATCACGCGGAAGCTCAGCTGCTCGTGCAGGAAGATCGCGCCCAGCGCCACCGACACGATCGGCAGCAGGTACCCGACCACCGACGCCGCGACGGCGCCTTCGCTGGCCAGCAGCTGGTAGTTGAGGGCGAACGCGATCCCGGTCCCGCCGATGCCGAGGATCACCACCGCGAACGCCGCCAGCGGCGTCAGGTGCACCGGCGACAGCCCGCCGAACGGCACCACCAGCACGAGGAACCCGGCGGCGATCATCATCTGCCCGCCCGACAGCGCGTAGGGCGAGTCGCCGGTGTCCGACAGGTAGCGGCCCTCGTAGACGAACGCGAAGCCGTAGCTCGCCGCCGCCGCGAGGCACGCCAGCGCGCCCCAGCTCAGCAGCCCGGACGCCTCCCACGGCGCGAAGATCAGCAGGATTCCCGCCAGGCCCACGACAAGTCCGGCCGCGCGCATCGCCGTCATTCGGTGGCGGACCCCGAGGAACGGCGCCACCACGAGCACCCACAGCGGCGTCGTCGAGTTCAGCACGCCGGTGATGCCGGAGTCCACAGTGGTCTCACCGATCGCGAAGAGCAGGAACGGCAACGCATTGTGGAAGAACGCGGCCACGGTGAGGTGGCGCCACGTGCGCTTGTCCGTCGGGAGCCGGCGGCGACCGAGCCGGCACAGCGCCACGAGCACCACGGCGCCGAGCACCAGGCGAGCCAGCACCAGCTGCACCGGCGAGAACGCCGCGAGCCCCAGCTTGATCCAGAAGAAGCTCGAACCCCACATCAGTGCCAGCGCGGCAATCCTGAGCAGGGTCTTCGTCTCGCCCACCCCAAGTCCTCCTTCTCGGCCGAAGTTCAGCCTGACCCCGCCCAGACGTAAGGACAAGCGAAAATAACTGCAGGAACGCTTAAGCAGAGCTGTAGAATTCGGCCATGCTCGACGTGCGGCGAATGCAGGTGCTCCGCGCGGTGATCACCAGCGGGTCGATCACCGCCGCGGCGCGGAACCTCGGGTACACCCCGTCGGCGATCAGCCAGCAGCTCTCGGTCCTCGAACGCGAGGCGGGCACCGAGCTGCTCGAACGCGTCGGCCGGGGCATCCGGGCCACGCCCGCGGGCGTGCTGCTGTCGGAGCACGCCGAGACACTGAGCGCGGAGCTGGCGCGCGCCGAAGCGGCGTTGACGGAGCTCAAGGAGGGGCGCACCGGCAAGCTGGCCATCCGCTACTTCGCCACGGCCGGCGCTTCGGTGATCCCGCACGCCGTGGCCGCCGTCCGTCGCGAGCACCCCGGCGTGTGGCTCGACCTCAAGCTCGTCGACCCCGACGACCCGATGCCCGAGGTGGAGGAGGGCCGCGCCGACGTCGCGATCGTCGTCTTCCCGCGGCCCGCGCCGCCGGCGAAGGGGATCGAGCTCGTGCACCTGCTCGACGACCCGTACCGCGCGGTGCTGCCCCGCGCGCACCCGCTGGCGCGCAAACGCGTGCTCGACCTGACCGACCTCGCCGACGAGCCGTGGGTGGGCGTGGACCCGATGCCCGGGATGTGCCGCGCGATCCTCGACGGCGCGTGCGCTTCGGCCGGGTTCGCGCCCAACATCGTGGTCGAGTCGGAGGACTACCTCACGGCGCAGGGCTTCATCGCGGCCGGGCTGGGTGTGGGGCTGGTGCCGGAGCTGGGCGTCGGGCCCGCGCACCCCGGCGTCGCCGTGCGGCGGATCCGCAACCCCGAGCCGTGCCGGATCATCCACGCCGCCATCGCCGCGCGGGCCGTCGGAAATCCGGCCGTGCGGACACTGATCGACGCGATGCGTCAGGCGACGGCGAAGGTCGCCTGACGGCTCTGACGGCTCAGACGAACAACAGCTCGGAAACGCCGATCCCGATCAGCACCGCGCACAGGATCGCGGCGACCGTGAGGATCAATTTCCGGCGGGCGGCCGCCTTCTGCCGCACCTCCGCGGCCGACATCGCCTGCTGAGCCGCCGACGGCACGAACCGCGCGGACGGCGGCTGCAGGGGCTGCTGCGGCACCGGCTGCTGCTGGGGCAGGATCTGCTGCGTGGGCTGGGCGGCCATCGGCTGCTGCATGGGCTGCGGCGCGGCCGGCGCGTAGGGCACCTGCTGCACCGGCATCTGCATCAACGGCCCCGGCTGGCCCGGCTGCTGCTGCGGGGGCAGCGGCCACGACGCGGGCATGGTCGGCATCGCGGGTGCCGTCGGCGGGATGAACGCGGTCTGCTCTCGGCCCTCGGTGATGGCGCTGAGCGCGGCCACCGTGTCGGCCATCGTCGGACGCGCCGTGGGGTCCATCCGCAGCATCTTGCGCAACGCGGCGGCGAGCACCCCGGAGTTCTGCGGCGGCCGCTCGGACGCCTCGCCGTCCTCACCGAACGGCGGCACGCCCTCCACGGCCGTGTACAGCGTGGCGCCGAGCGAGAACACGTCGGCGGCCGGAGATGCCGGTGCACCGCGGGTGACCTCGGGCGCTCGGTAGGCGGGGTGCGCCCCGCCGCCGGTGATGCCGATGTCGGTGAGCTTCACGCCGCCGTCGTCGGCCAGCAGCACGGTGCCGGGTTCGAGCGTGCGGTGCACGATGCCGGCCGCGTGGATCGCCGCCATCGCGTCGCCCAGCATGATCCCGAGCGACGCCGCCTGCTCGGGCGTGAGCCGCCCGTGCTCGGCGAGGAACGACGCCATCCCGCGCGACGGGATGTACTCCATCACCAGCCAGACGTCAGGTCCGTCGGGCAGCACGTCGTACACGGTGATCGCGCTCGCGTGGTCCACGCGAGCCGCGTCCTTGCCCTCCTGCATCACCGCGGCGCGCGCTTGCTCGGCGCGGTCCGGCGGCAGGCCGACGGGCAGGTACATGCGCTTCATCGCGACCGTGCGGAACAGCCGCGTGTCGAACGCTTGCCACACGATGCCCGCGCGGCCGCGGCCGATCGGCTGGTCGAGCCGGTACCGGCCGCCGACGATGGTGCCTTCTGAACTCAAATCTGTTCCTGGATCAAGGGTTGGCCGGCGGCGAACTCGGGATGTTGGACGACGACGGCGGGTTGTCCGAGGACGTCGGCTCGTCCGGAGTCGACGTCGGAGTCTTCGTCGGCCTCGAGGTGGTTTCCCGCGACGAAGTCGTCCGGGGCGTGCTTCGGCGAGACGACGACGTCTCGCGTGAGGAGGACTCCTCTGAAGAAGACGTCTCTTCCTCGCTCGTGGTTGCTTCCTCGCTCGAAGGCGCCGTATCTGTGGTCGGGACCACGTTCGACGACGTCGCCGGGGGAGCGGGCTGCTGCGAAGCGTCCGGCGGGTTGTTCGAGCTCAGCAGCCACACGCCGAGGGCCACGAGGCCGACCACCACGATCGCGCCGATGATCGCCGGCTTCTTCCACGCGCCGGGCTTCTCATCCTCGTCGTCGGTGGGGCTCGTCTGGGCCCGCGGGGGCGGCGGCTCGTCGTAGCCGTCGTCATACCCGTCGTCGTACTGGTCCTCGTCGTACTGGTTGTAGGCGTCGTGGGTCGGCACGGACCGGGTGGCGGCCAGGCCGTTGCGGCCCGGGTCGCCGTACAGCGGCGGCTCGCCCTGGTACTGCTGGTCGTACCGGTCGTAGTCGTTCTCGGGATACGCGGCGGCCGCGGGGTACTCGGCCTCGTCGTCGTAGTACTGCTGCGCCGGGCCGGGCGCGTCGAGCAGCGTGCCCGAGTGCGCGGCGTCGTCCATGTCCTCTTCGGGGAACAGGTGCGTGGCGGCCGCGCCGGCCACGGCGGCAGCGCCCAGCGTGCCGGCCGCGGCCACCATCACGGTCTCGCCGGCCGGTCCGCCCAGCGGCGTTTCGCCCCGTGCGACGGAGGCCAGCAGCTCTTCGCACTCCTCGGCGGTGGGCCGGTGGTGGATGTCGGGGTGCAGCAGCACGGCGAGCACGCTCGCGAGCGGGCCCGACTGGCGCGGCGGGTTGATCTGCCCCGCGGCGACGGCGTGCAGCAGGCTCAGCGTGTTCTCCGACAGCCCGAACGGCGGCTGGCCCTCGCACGCGGCGTACAGCGTGGAGCCGAGCGAGAACACGTCGGACTCGGGGCCGGGGTCACCGCCGATCGCGACCTCGGGCGCGAGGTAGGCGGGCGTGCCGGCGATCATCCCGGTCTTGGTGACCGTGACGTCGTCCTTGGCGCGCGAGATGCCGAAGTCGGTGATCTTCACGGTGCCGTTGCCGGCCAGCAGGATGTTGCCCGGCTTGATGTCGCGGTGGACGATGCCGACGGCGTGCGCCTCGCGCAGCGCGGCGGCCACCTGCGCGCCGATCCGCGCGACCTCCAGCGGCGGCAGCGTGCCGCGCTCCTGCAGGACCTGGGCCAGGCTCGTGGAGTTGAGGTACTCCATGATCAGGCACGGCTGCCCGTTGTCGTCGGTGACGACGTCGAACACCGAGATCGCGTTGGGGTGGTGCAAGCGCGCGGCGATGCGGCCCTCGCGCATGGTGCGCTGCCGGGCGTCTTCGGCGTCGTGCTCATCGAGGCCCGGCTGCATCAGCAGCTGCTTGACAGCCACCGTGCGGCCCAGCACCTCGTCGTGTGCCTGCCAGACGGCACCCATCGCGCCCGAGCCGATCCGGCCGATGATGCGGTACCGGCCGGCGACCAGACGACCCTCGTCGCTCACGCGACCTCCCTTTGGGGCTCCGACTGCCCGGAGCGGGACGTGCCCACCCCGAAGATGCGACCTCGAACCGGCCGCAGCACCGCAGCGTAGGCACCTGTCTTGGGCCGTGTGCCGGTTTTCCCGAGACCGGCCCGTGACAAGGCTAGGCGTTCACTCTGTGCACACACACTCGGCACGGTCTGATCGTCTACCCGGAACAGGATCGTCGCAGGTCACGAGAATGCGACGGCGGAGAGCAGTCGCGCTTCGGAGATGACGTCGCGCTCCACGACGTCGAACAGTTGCGTGACGCGGAGCAGTGTTCCGTCGGTCTGGTGCAGCACCGCGATGGCGACGACCGAGCCGTCGTCCTGCACGCGGGCCTCCTGGACGTCGATCGAGCGGGCCGCGCTCCACGCGCGGACGAGGCTGCCGGCTTCGCCCTGGGCGAGCCCGGGGGCGAGCAGCGCCAGCGCGCTGTCGGGGTTCTTGTCGATCGAGGCGTAGAAGGCCTTCACGGCCTTCAGCTTGTCGGCGACGGACGTGGTCTCCGCGCCCGTGGACTCGGCGTGCTCCGACGGCGGCGTGCTGCTCGGCGCGGACGTGCTGGGCGTGCCGGCCTGCTCCGTGGTCGAGCCGATGTCGTGCGTGGGCCGCGTGGTGCCGGCGCCGGACTCGACCTGCGTGCCCTCGCGGTGCCCGGACGTGGTGCCGCCGGAGCCGTGCTCTTGCGAGCCGGGTACGGCCTGGCCGCCGAGCGCAGCGGCGCCGCTGAAACCGGTGGGGATGGTGTCCTCGGCGACCGGCGTGGTCGGCCGGGGCCCGCCGCTGAGCAGGGCCGCGGTGACCACGGCGCCCGCGACGAGCGCGCCAGCGCCGACGAGGCCCACCTGCTTGGCGCGGCGGGCGAAGCGGCTCTCGGGCTCTTCGGCCGGCTCGGCGGATCTGGCGGTCTCCGCGCGGTGTGACCGCGGCGGCAGGTACTTCTGCGGCTCGCGGAAGACCTGCTCGAGGTAGTCGCGGTCCGCGTCGCCGACGCCGTCGAGCAGCTCGGGAGGGATCACGTCCTCGACGCGGACGGCAGTGACCTCGCGGGTCTCACGCCGTGTGCGCTGCCGATCAAGCACGAAAGTCCTCGCTCTGGGGTTCGGGGGGACGACGGTACGGCCGTTCGGTCGTACGCCGCTCGTCCGGACGGCCGACTCGTGGTCGGATCCAGACCTGCTGTCGCCAGGTAACCCTGTGGCGACGGGCACCCGCCAGGCTCAGTCGCCGGAATGCCGTCGTCATACGACGAGCGGCAGCTTATGTCACCCACCCGGACCAAGTTCAACCGCTTACCGCACCGCACGTGCATCGGAACGGGCAGTTTGCACCTGCACGAAACGCGCGGCCCATGCCGGACGATCATGCCTGGTCAGGCGCCGTCGTCGGCGATCTTCTCGTCGTCGCCGAAGGTGAGCGTGCGCTGCTCGACGGTCTTGGTGCCGTCGGTGTGGGTCACTTCGAGCGTGTTGACCGTGGTGTTGTTGTCGGGGTCGATCTCGACCTTCTTGACCTCGAAGTACGCGACGTTCGCGTAGCGCTGGCGCAGGCCCTGCGAGCCCTCCTGCTTGAGGTCCCCGGTGGTGACGGCCGAGGCCTCCGAGGGGTCGGTGGTGACGTTGTTGAAGAACTTCTCGGTGTTGTCCCCCATCGCCTTGGGGTCGGGGGAGGTCTCGTAGAAGACGTTGGTCGGCGAGGTCTCGCGCTGCGCCGGGGTGACCGGCGGCTTCGCGGGCGGCCGGGCCGGCGTCGACGTCGGCCCGGTGGTGACGGGGTCCGACGAGTCTCCGCTGGACGAGGAGTCCGTCGGCGACTCGTCTTCGCTGGTCTCGGAGCCCACGGCGTTCTGCGGGTGCGTGTCCGGGGCGTCGTCCCGGGTGCCGGAGCGGCCGCCGCCGGAGCTGCTGCTGTCCTGCGGGTCGCCGCCCGCGCCGCCCGTGCCGCCCTGCTGGCCGAGCGACGGGTCCGGGAGGATCAGCGGGTTGCCGCCGTTCTGCCGGCCCGGCCAGCCGCCGCCGAGCGCGTCGGTGGTCGTGGTGGGTCCGCCGACGAGGAAGGTCCCGGCGAACAGCAGCCCGACGACTACCGCGCCCGACGCGCCGGTCGCGAACCACGCCGCCTTCCGCCACGTTTTGGGCGGGGTCACCGACGCGGGCACGGAGCCGAGGTCGAACTTGCCGAGCCCGTCAAGCAGGGGAGCGGCGTACACGCGCACTTCGTCGTCTTCGTCGAGCGAGGCCTCGTCGAACGGACCGCGCACCCGCGGCTTGGCCGGGGCCCGCAGCGTGACGCGCTGGCGCCGCGGGGGCTCGGGCTTCGCCGGCTGCTCGGCGGCGGGCTCCGGCGGCGCGCTCAGCTCGATGTGTTCGCGGGCGAGCTCGGCGTCGTCGTGCTCCGGGGGCTGCGGCTGGGCCAGCGTGGCCGCGGTCGCCGCGACCCGCTCGCGCCTGCTGCGGCGCACCTGCGGCCGGCCGAGTCCGTCGTGCATCGGCATGTCGGCGAGCGAACGCGTGGTCCCCGGCGCCGCCCAGGCGCGGTCGATCTCGCTCACGGGCTGGGGGTCCGGCACCACGGCCTGTCCGGTGGGCAGGCGCCACTCGTCCTGCGCGAACTCCGGTGCGCCCTCGCCGGACTCCGGCAGCACGGCTTGCCCGGCGAACGCACGCGGTTCTGTCTCCGGACGGGGCTCGGCGAGGTCGTCGGTCCGCGGAAGCACGGTGTGTCCGGCGGGCCCCTGTTGTTCGGCCGGTGACTCCGGCCCCGCCGCGTCGGCGAGGTCGCCGGACTGAGCTCCGCTCCAGAACGACTCGGGTTCGGGCGGGCCGTCGAGCGGGCCGGCCTCGTCGAGCCGGCCGGCGGTGAAGCCCCGGTCGCCGTGGCCGGGCTGCGGCAACTCGGTGCGGCCTCGCGTCGGCGGTGCGTACGGCCCGCGCCCGTTCAGCGCGTGCTCGGGGAGCGCGTCGTAGGCGCGATAGTCCTCGTGGACGCGGTGCTCGTCGCGCGGCTCGTCCGGCCTGCGCGTCGGCTGCGGGAGCGGGATCGGGCGGCGCGGGTGCGTCTCCCGGGCCTGCTGGGGCTGCGGCAGGAGCACACCGGGCCCTGGCACGGGCAGAGTCCCGTGCGTCGGCGCGAACGTCGAGCGCGGATCGGCCGCTCGCCGGCGAGGTGGCGGCAACGGCAGGGCGCCGGCCGGGGCGCCGACGTGCTCGCCGCCGGGCCGGTGGCGGTGGTGACCTCCGCCGAGTGGCGGGACCACGGGCGTCCACGTGTCTGTGTCCTGAAGACTGCGAGCCCGGTGCCTGCCCGGCACCGTGACCTCCGCGGCCGTCACCGTGTCCGGGTGGCTCGAGCTTCTCGACCCACCCATCGCGTTTCCCGTCATGCCCGTCCGACCCCTCCCCGGTGTGGGCGTGACGGCGCCGGCACTCCGATCAACCCGATCGGAGCAGAGGCGCGAACGGAGTCACTTGCGACCACACTTGCGAACTCCCGCGCATCTGCACGCGCACGCGGCAGTGGGCACGCGGAGCCGCAGCTACCGCGCGTCCTCCGGGCATCGCCCGACTCAGACGCAAGGGTCCTCACGAACCCAAGAGTAGGAAACCGCCAGGCGAAAGTCTCTGGGCAACCTGCAACTTGCACAGGTTTCACTCTGTCGGGGACGACCGAACGGGCGTGGGGTCACGCTACGCAGTGCAATCGCCCCAGGTAGAGCAGATCACCCTCCGCTGCGGTACTTCTCTCGGGTCGTCTGGAGAGCCTTCGTCGCCACAGCACCGCTACCGACAGCAATCACGATGGCGATGACGTCGGCTACGCCTCCCCCGGAAGTGAGCAGCCACGCGAACAGTGATGCCGCCGTGGTACCACCGGCGACCGCCCAGCGGCTGCGCACGTACTGCGCGACGGGCGCACCGCCGGCCCGCTTACCCGCTGCGTTGTTCAGCAGCGCCAGGTACCCGACATGGCCCAGTGCCGCCAGCACGCTCGCGATCGCGATGATGACGGCGATGACGTTAATCATGGGTCCAGTCTGCCCGTTTTCGCGGCCCGGCGGATCGGGGAAGTCCCCGATGTGGCCGGAAGTTCATCGGCCGAGGCGGCCGCGGCCCAGGTTGAGCAGCGCCATGGCGAGCTGGCGGCCCTCCGGACCCAGCTCGCGGTAGCGCGCGAGCACGTCCATCTCGCGGTTGTAGACGATCCTCGTGCCGCCGGCGGCCATGCGGGCCGCGCCGATCGTCTGCGACACCTCCACGCGACGTTTGACCAGCCGCAGGATTTCGGCGTCGAGCCAGTCGATCTCCTTGCGCAGCGAGGAGATGTCCTCGCCGGCGGCAGTGTTCTCGGCGGGCTGTCCGTCGGCGTTCTGAGTCTGCGCGTTCATCGGGACCTCTCTGAAGTCCGGACTCCCAGTGGCCCCTGGGACGGCGAAAGCCCCGGGTCCGTGGACTCCGGGGCTGCGGGTGATGGCGGGTGGGGCACTACGCGATCACGGGAGCCGGAGTCCGGGTCCCGTAGAAAAATCGCTCACTACTGTGCCGCATGCGGTCAGTATGGCACAGGAGTTTCACCGCGCCGCCGGAAACTCCGCACCCGCGCGTGCACCATGAGGGTGACGAACAGCCAGAACAACGGCATCGCCGGCCAGAAGAACCCGACGCCCAGCACCGCCCACCGCACGATCAGCAGCACCGCCAGCGCCACGACGATCGCGGCGTGGATCCGCAGCGCCGGATGCTCGCGCAACGCGGCGCGGGTGAGCGGCCAGCCGGATCCCGGCCGTCGCGCGACTTCGGGGCGGGGAAGGTCGGTGGTGAGCGCGCCGAGCTCGTCGACGTAGCGCGTCGCGTAGACCGTGCCGAGTCGTTCCTCCACCTCTTCGAGCGTGAGCCGGCCTTCGGAACCGGCGGACTGGATGGTCGCGGCGACGCGTTCTCGGTCGCTGTCGGATGCCCTCAACCGGGCGGGGATCTTGTCGTCCATACCGTTCGATGCTCCGCGCGCGAACGCCCCCGCGCGTCGGACGGGAGGCGACACCGTGGCGTACGTCGACAGGCGCAGTTGCCTCTGACGAACCTGTCGTACCCCAGGGGTAGCGTGGACAGGCGATGGACACCCTCTTCGATCTCCCCGCAGAAAAGCCCGCGCCTGCCCGGAAGGCCGCCGCCGAGCTGCTCGAGGACCTCAATCCCGCGCAGCGCGAAGCGGTCATGCACGCCGGCGGGCCGCTGCTCGTCGTCGCCGGCGCGGGGTCGGGCAAGACCCGCGTGCTCACGCGCCGCATCGCGTACCTGTTGGCGGAGCGGGGGGTGCACCCCGGCGAGATCATGGCGATCACGTTCACCAACAAAGCAGCGGCCGAGATGCGCGAGCGCGTCGCGTCGCTCGTCGGCCGCCGGGCCAACGCGATGTGGGTGTCCACGTTCCACTCGATGTGCGTGCGGATCCTGCGCCGCGAGGCGAAGACGCTGGACATGTCGTCGAGCTTCTCCATCTACGACTCGGACGACACCAAGCGCCTCATCACGCTCGTCGCTCGCGACCTCGACATCGACCCGAAGAAGTACGCCGCGCGCACGCTCGCGGTGCACATCTCGAACCTCAAGAACGAGCTGACGGACCCCGACGCGGCCGTGGCGAACGCCGCCAACGACCTGGAGCGCCGCGTCGCCGAGGTCTACGTCGAGTACCAGCGCCGGCTCGAGGCGGCCAACGCGTTCGACTTCGACGACCTGATCATGCGCACGGTCTCGCTGCTGCAGGCGTTCCCGGACGTCGCGGAGTACTACCGCCGCCGGTTCCGCCACATCCTCGTCGACGAGTACCAGGACACGAACCACGCTCAGTACACGCTGGTGCGTGTGCTGGCAGGCACCGAGTCTGATGGAGCCACGGACACCGGCATCGACCCCGCCGAGCTGGTCGTGGTGGGTGACGCGGACCAGTCGATCTACGCCTTCCGCGGCGCGACGATCCGCAACATCGAGGAGTTCGAGCGCGACTTCCCCAACGCGCACACCATCCTCCTGGAGCAGAACTACCGCTCCACGCAGACGATCCTGTCGGCGGCCAACGCCGTGATCGAGCGCAACCCCAACCGGCGCGCGAAGCGGCTGTGGACGGATTCGGGCGACGGCGAGAAGATCGTCGGCTACGTGTCGGACAACGATCACGACGAGGCCGCGTTCGTCGCGGGCGAGATCGACGCGTTGGCGGAGAAGGGCGAGGCGGATTACTCCGACGTCGCCGTCTTCTACCGCACCAACAACCAGTCGCGGGTGTTCGAGGAAATCTTCATCCGGCTCGGCCTGCCGTACAAGGTCGTCGGCGGCGTGCGGTTCTACGAGCGGCGCGAGGTGCGCGACATGCTCGCGTACCTGCGTGTGCTGTCGAACCCGGACGACACGGTTTCCTTGCGCCGCATCCTGAACGTGCCCAAGCGCGGCATCGGTGACCGCGCCGAGGCCGTGGTGGCCACGCACGCGGAGCGCGAGCGCATCACCTTCGCGGCCGCGTTGCGCGATGCCGTCGAGGGCAAGGTGGCGCTGCTGAACCCGCGCTCCGCCAAGGCGATCACCGGGTTCGTGTCGCTGCTCGACGACCTGGGTGACCTCGCGGCGTCGGGTTCCGAGGTGCACGACCTGCTGGAGGCCGTGCTGGAGCGCACGGGGTACCGCGCGGAGCTCGAGGAGTCGGACGACCCGCAGGACGCCTCCCGTGTGGAGAACCTCACGGAGCTCGTCACGGTGGCGCGCGAGTTCGCGGAGTTCACCGCCGAGGTCCAGCAGGACGAGAACGCCGAGCTGGTGCTCGACGACGGCGTGCCTGCGCCCGGTTCGCTACCCGCGTTCCTGGAGCGCGTGTCCCTGGTCGCCGACGCCGACTCGATCCCGTCGCCCGACGGCGGCGACGAGGGAGACGGCGGCGCGGGGGTCGTCACGCTGATGACCGTGCACACCGCGAAGGGCCTCGAGTACCCGGTGGTGTTCTGCACGGGCTGGGAAGACGGCGTCTTCCCGCACATGCGCGCACTCGGCGACCCGACGGAGCTCGCGGAGGAGCGCCGGCTCGCGTACGTGGCCATCACGCGTGCGCGGCAACGGTTGTACGTCTCGCGCGCGCTCGTGCGTTCGGCGTGGGGCCAGCCGCAGATGAACCCCGCTTCGCGCTTCCTCGACGAGCTGCCGCCCGACTTGGTCGACTGGCGCCGGCTGGAGCCGTCTTCGCCGGGCTTCGGTAACTTCGGATCTTCCTCGGGTTCGTCGTCCTCGGGCCCGCGCGCGGCCACGACGTGGGGCCGACGATCCACTTCGTCGACTACGACGACGTCGTCTTCGCCGTTCGGCAAGGGCTGGAAGGACACGGTGGCCCTCAAGCTCGACGTCGGCGACCGCGTCAGCCACGACAAGTACGGCCTCGGCACCGTCATCTCCTGCGACGGCGTCGGCCCTCGGGCCACGGCCACCATCGACTTCGGCGCGTCCGGCAAGGTCCGCCTCATGCTGATCGGCAGCGTGCCGATGGTGAAGCTCTGATTTTTGTCGGACCCCTCGGTTAGGCTCCCTCCAGTCGAACACAAGTTCGAATGAATGAGGTAGGCTGGTGCTCGTTCGCCGGCCGCCTCGGGAGGGAGCACGAGGGTGTGGACGCGATCTTGTTTGGGGTCCTGGCCGCGGGGGTACAGGACTATCTACGGGGAGTTCTGGGGACCTCGGGGGTTTCCGGCGGTTCTGCCGGTTCGGGGTGCTACTCGGCGGAGCTCGGTTCGGGCGACTCTGCGGAACCCGGCTCCGGGTGTGCTTCGGGGGAAGCTCACCGCTTGGCCGCTGCGTGGCGCGCCCTGCTCCGCCACCATGACCTCGGCCCTGACGGCCACTGCCAAACGTGCGGCGCGGGCCGCCTGGGCCGCTGGCCCCTCCGCCGCCGCTCGGCAAGCCTCTGCACGGTCTGGCAGGTCGCTGTCGCGTACTTCATCCGCCGCTCACCCACCGGGGAGCGCTAGAGCTGTCTCCGGCGGTCGAGAGGATGCGTGGGCGCCGTAGCCGCTTCTTCGGGCAGTGCGTGGAAGGGCTTGCGAAACGCACACGGCCACGGAGAGCGCGGGGGCGCTGACCGTGGCCGAGTGGAACAGTATTGAAACTGAAGAGCAGTGTTGAAACCGAAAACAGCGTTGAAACCGAAGAACAGTAAGGAGAGCCAGCCGAAACTCAGACGACGATGCCGCGAGCGGCGAGCCACGGGCGCGGGTCGATCTTCTTCGTGCCGTTCTGCCAGACCTCGAAGTGCAGGTGCGGGCCGGTGCTCTCGCCGCGGTTGCCGATCTCGGCGATCTGCTCGCCGCACTTGACCTTCTGGCCTTCGTGGACGGAGAAGCTGTTCATGTGGCCGTAGACCTGGATGGTGCCGTCGTCGAGCTGGACGCGGACCCAGAGGCCGAAGCCGCTGGCGGGGCCGGCCTGGATGACGGTGCCGTCGGAGGCGGCGTAGATCGGGGTGCCGATCGAGTTCGCGATGTCGATGCCGAGGTGGCTGCTGCCCCAGCGGGCGCCGAAGCCCGAGGTGAACGTGCCGTGGGCCGGCAGGCAGGTCTTGGGGCGCTCGGCTTCTTCCTTGGCCTTCTGAGCGGCCGCGGCTTCGGCCTTCTCGCGGGCTTCGGTGACCTTCAGGCTGTCGGCCATGCGGGCGGCCTCGGCAGAGGCGTCCATCGAGTGGCCGGCGGGCAGCAGCTCGGGGGCTCCCCCTGAACCCGCGCTGCCGAGGGTGAACGAGGCGCTCGCGTCCTGGGCGTTGGCGAGCGGGGCGACGGCGGTGTCGGAGTCGGTCGTCACGGTCTTGAGGGTCTGGCCCGCGGCGGCAGCGGCGAACGCGCCGGCCGCGACAGCTGCGACCACGACCCGCCCACGCAGGGCGGAGGACGGCGGGGCGATGCGGTGCGAACCCCGCACGCGGATGACCGCACCGTCCAGTGCGTCCTTCAGCGCCGGGGAAGGGGCTTGGCCGCCGGGGGAGCGGTGTGAAGCCAAGACAGGGCCTTCCATCGTCGGGGAGCCGGGTCGTCGCGTGACTACGGGCGGGGGATCCCGTTGAGCCGACCTCGGGGGTGGTTGGCTCGGCGTTGCGCTTCGTGACCTGACTGTAATGGGGACCGTGGGACAGTAACGAAGGGGAACCGTTGTGAGCAAGGTGCCCTCGCCGTTTCGGCCGAACGGGCGGTCCCCATCACGCTGCTAGCTGTAGGGATTACCCAAAGTTAATCCGAAACTACTCCGATCGGTGTGATCTCCGTTACAAGACTTTCGGGCATTCGCACCCCCAAACGGCCCCCTCGCACCCCACCGAACGGCCCCACCGTTGAAATAAACGTTTGCGGTCCCGTGTTGAAGGGAATCCACGCCCGCGCATGTGGCGCCGGTCACTCGCCTCCTCGGGTGATCACCCGGTTGACCGATCAACCCGCCGACGTGGGCCGCCGCTCCGCCGCCACCGGTTGCGGCCGCCGCGATGCCGTGCCCACCGCCGCCAGCGGCCGTTCGCACCTCGGGCCTCTGCCTCGCACTGCGGGGGCCGCGCGGTGTCCGACTTGCTAGCGTCGCGTCCGATGACTTCGTCCGAAGGACCCCACGACGGGGACTCTTCCCCGGCCCGTTCCGGCTCCGACCCGGACAGCCCCAGGCCGTCCGCGGGCCCCCGACGGGCCAGCCTCGCCGAGCGCAAGGCCGCCGCCCGCGAGCTCGCCCGCGCCGAGACCCGCCGCGGGCGCCGCACGGGCGGCCGCGGGGCCGCCGACAGCCCCGGCGCCGCGGCCGACCTCGATGCCACCGGCGGCGTCTCGTCCCGCGCGAATGGCAACGCCCCCGCGAACGGCACCGCTCCCGCCGATGCCGGCGACGAGCCACCCGCCGCCCACGGCGAGACGGCGACCTCGACCAGGAGCGCCCGGAGCGGCGAGCCGAGTGGCGACGAGCCGGCCGCCGCCCACGGCGAGACACGGACCTCGGCCAGTAGCGCCCGTGGCGCGGGCCGAGCGCAGAGCACGGTGAGCGGCGAGGTGCGCGCCGGCGAGCAGGGCGCCGCGACCGGCGGCACCCACACCGCGCGGCAGCGAGAGCGCGGCAGTGCTCGCGATGAACTCGGCACGATGCATCGTGAGGCGAGCGCCGGGAGCGGAGCCGGGGCTGTGAAACAAGGCAGTCGTGGCAGTCGTAGCAAGGAGAGCGCCGCGGTCAGCGGTGGCGTTACCCGCACCAAGCCCGGCAGCGCCAGGACCACCGAACCGGACCAGACCCCCAGCCCCCACTTCGACCTCGAATACACCGACCGCGCCCCCTCACCGCAGCTCAAAACCGCCGTCGCGCTCCTGAGCATCGGCGCCCTCGCCCTGACGGCCGGTGCGATCCTGCCCGTCTCACCCGACGCGAACCCGGGCTACCTCGCCTGGCCCCTCCTCGCCCTCCTCGCGCTGGTCCCCGCGGGCATCGTCGCCGCGGCGGCCTACAGCGGCAGGCACGGCCTGGCCGCCGGCCTCACCGTGGGCCTGGCCGCCCTCGCTCCCGGCCGTCTCCTCCTCGACCTGCAGTTCTTCGCCAATGGCTCCAAAACCGTCCGCCCCGAGCTGTACCTCCCCGACCGCCTGCTGGACCGCAGTGCGGTCGGCGCGGGGTTCTGGCTGCTCCTCGCCGGCCACGTCCTCACGATCGCCGCCGGAATCGCGGCCGGGCAGGTGGCGCGGCAGCTCAACGAGGTCGCGGGCGACGACGGCGGGCGACGGCGGTGGCGGCTGGTCGTGCCGCTGCTCACCATCGCCGCGGGCGTCGGGCTGTTGATGGCGCCCGTCATCTCGGACAACCCGTTCTTCCCGGCGTACTCGGCGTTCGAAGGTCCCGGCCTGGCGCTCACCGGCTACGTCGTCATCGCGGGCGCGCTGCTGCTCGCCGTCGTGCTCGGGTTCGGCGCGGCGTCCGACGGGGTGGCGCGCGGGACGCTGGGCGGCGCGGCCGCGGCGACGTTCGCCGTGGCACTGCCGCCGTTGGTCGGCGGGCTGGCAGTCGGCGGGCTGCATCTCGCGTGGGGTCCGGTCGTCGCCGTCGTGGCGATGCTGGTGGTGCTCGTTCTCGCGCCCCTCGCGACGCCTCAACTCGCCCAGGTCGAACGCACCGATCTGGCCGGAGAAGCACGCGTCCCGAGCCTCACGCTGTGGCGCACCGCCACGGCCCTGCTCGCCCTGCTGACGGCGGTCGTCGGAGTCGTCGGCGCGCTCGCCCCGCAGCTCGACACGGCCACCGCGACCCAGAGCCCCGCCCGCTGGCTCCTGCTCACGGCCGCGATCCTCGTCGCCCTGCCGGCGCCGTTCCTGTTCGCGTTCAAAACCGCCCGCGGCATCCTCGCCGTCCTCTGGGCCGGCGTCGTCCTCGCCGGCACGGCCGTGCTCAGCACCGCGATCACCGCGTCGCAAGCGACCGGCCTGACGGGGCTCGACGGTCTCGGCGGCACCATCAGCTACCACCTCGGCGCCGGCGCCGTGTTCACCGCGATCGCGCTCGGCCTCGCCGGGCTCACGGCGCTCGCGGCCGCCATCACCGGCGTCGTCGAGCGCGACGACGAAGGCACCGAAGGCCCGCGCCCCCGGGTGCTGCTGCCCGTCGCCGCGGCCGCGATCCTGTCCGTCCTCGCTTTCGGCACGCCGGTGTTCACGGCGCCCGACTACCCGTCGCCCGGGCTCTGGTCCGATTTCGACACTCCGTCGTGGGGACTGCTCACCGCGCTGCTGGTCGTCCTCGGCGTGCTCGCGCTGAGCGTCCGCTCACGGCCCGGCGCCGCCGCGGCCGCGCTCACCGGGGCGGTGCTCGTGCTGGCTGTCCACGTGGCACAGCTGCCGCTCGTCGGGATCGCCGGACGGACGCCCGCGCTCGGGTTCTGGTTCGGCCTCGCCGCGATCGTCGTCACGGCGACAGCCGCCGCGACGGCCGCCGCCGGGGGCGAAAAAACGGCCCCGGTGGGCGGACTCACACCCCCTGACCGCGCACGGTGACCGACTTCACCAGGTGCGGAGTCCCCTGCTCCTGCGCTGGTCGCTAACCTCGACTGGTCCGACAGCGCGGTTCGGTAACGGACCACCACAGTGGCGTGTCGTCAGGAGACTGGAGTAGTGGACCTCTACGAGTACCAGGCGAGGGATCTCTTCGCCGCCCACGGAGTACCGGTTCTGCCGGGCTCGGTGGCAAACACCCCCGAAGAAGCCAAGGCCGCCGCGGAGCAGATCGGCACCCAGGTCGTCGTCAAGGCGCAGGTGAAGGTCGGCGGACGCGGGAAGGCCGGTGGCGTCAAGCTGGCCCAGACGCCGGACGAGGCCAAGGAGAAGGCGGAAGCCATCCTGGGTCTCGACATCAAGGGCCACATCACGCGCCGCGTGCTCGTGGCGGAAGCGTCGGACATCGCGTCCGAGTACTACTTCTCCTTCCTGCTGGACCGGTCCAACCGGACCTTCCTGGCGATGGCGTCGTCCGAGGGCGGCATGGAGATCGAGCAGCTCGCCGTCGAGCGCCCCGAGGCGCTCGCCAAGATCCCGGTCGACTCGGTCACCGGCGTCGACAAGGCGAAGGCGCTCGAGATCCTGAAGGCCGGCAACTTCCCGGCCGACATCATCGACGAGGCCGCCGACGTGGTCGTGAAGCTCTGGGAGACCTTCGTCTCCGAGGACGCCACCCTCGTCGAGGTCAACCCGCTGGTGCGCGACCCCCAGGACAAGATCATCGCCCTCGACGGCAAGGTCACCCTGGACGAGAACGCTTCCTTCCGTCAGCCGGGCCACGAAGCCCTGGTGGACAAGGACGCCGAGAACCCCCTCGAGGCGAAGGCCAAGGCCAAGAACCTCAACTACGTGAAGCTCGACGGCGAGGTCGGCATCATCGGCAACGGCGCCGGGCTCGTCATGTCCACTTTGGACGTGGTGGCGTACGCGGGTGAGAAGCACGGCGGCGTGAAGCCGGCGAACTTCCTCGACATCGGCGGCGGCGCGTCGGCCGAGGTCATGGCGGCCGGGCTGGACGTCATCCTCAACGACACCGACGTGAAGAGCGTCTTCGTCAACGTCTTCGGCGGCATCACCGCGTGCGACGCGGTAGCCACCGGCATCGTCGAGGCCCTGAAGATCCTGGGCGACGAGGCCACCAAGCCGCTGGTCGTCCGCCTGGACGGCAACAACGTCGTCGAGGGTCGCCAGATCCTGGCCGACGCGAACCACCCGCTCGTGACCGTGGTGGACACAATGGACAACGCGGCCGACAAGGCTGCCGAGCTCGCCGCGGCAGGTGCGTGAGATGTCGATCTTCCTGAACGAGAACAGCAAGGTCATCGTGCAGGGGCTCACCGGCTCCGAGGGCATGAAGCACGCGACCAAGATGCTGAAGTCCGGCACGAACATCGTGGGTGGCGTCAACGCCCGCAAGGCCGGCCAAACCGTGAGCATCGAGGGCAAGGACCTCAAGGTCTTCGGCACCGTCGAAGAGGCCATCAAGGAGACCGGCGCAGACGTGTCGGTCATCTTCGTGCCGCCGAAGTTCGCCAAGGACGCGGTGCTCGAGGCCGTCGACGCCGAGATCCCGCTCGCCGTGGTGATCACCGAGGGCATCCCGGTGCACGACTCGGCCTACTTCTGGGCCCACGCTGTCGCCAAGGGCAACAAGACCCGCATCATCGGCCCGAACTGCCCGGGCGTGATCAGCCCCGGCAAGTCCAACGCCGGCATCATCCCCGCCGACATCTCGGGCCCGGGCCACATCGGCCTCGTCTCGAAGTCCGGCACGCTGACCTACCAGATGATGTACGAGCTGCGTGACATCGGCTTCTCCACCGCCGTCGGCATCGGCGGTGACCCCATCATCGGCACCACCCACATCGACGCCCTCGAAGCGTTCGAGAAGGACGCCGACACCAAGGTCATCGTGATGATCGGTGAAATCGGTGGCGACGCCGAGGAGCGGGCCGCGGCTTTCATCAAGGAGAACGTGACCAAGCCGGTCGTCGGCTACGTCGCGGGCTTCACCGCCCCCGAGGGCAAGACCATGGGGCACGCGGGTGCCATCGTGTCCGGTTCCTCCGGCACGGCGGCCGCGAAGAAGGAGGCCCTCGAGGCTGCCGGCGTGAAGGTCGGCAAGACCCCGAGCGAAACCGCCATCCTCGCGCGCGAGCTGTACAACAGCCTCTGACCTGCCTGAACGCGGGTCACACGGGCCGGGCACCAGTATGGGTGCCCGGCCCGCGGCGTTTCCGGCCGCAACCGATCGGGCATCCCGTGCGTCCAACGGCCCGGACGGGGGACCCTCGGATGCGCTAGCGTTCGGCGACGCGGCCGTCACGTGATTCGTCCGGGTGCCACCTTCCCCCGGAGTTGCCGGCGAACGACAGGAGAGCTTCCGATGACCTTCCCCAGCGGCGGGCCTGGCTACCCCCAGCAGGGCGGTGGCCAGCAGCAGCCCCCTCAGGGACCGCCCCCGTCGGGCGGGTTCCCGCAACAGCAGCCGCAGCAGGGACCGCCGTCCTCGGCCGGGCCCGTGCTGCCGCAGAACCTTCCGCTCGTCCTCGCGCTCGTGGTGACCGTGCTGGGCGTCGTCCAGTACTTCATCGGCTTCTCCGACGAGGCGGGTGACGTCGGCCAGGACACGATCTTCCTGCTCACCGGTGGCCTGCTCGCGGCGCTGCACGCGCTGCCGAAGGCGCCGCGCGTGCTTCCGTTCGCCGCGCTGTTCAGCGTGGTCGGCGCGCTCGGGACGCTCGACACGGTGGTGGCCGAGCAGAGCACGCCGGGCATCGTCACGGTGGTGCTGATCCTCGGCATCGTGCAGATGCTGGTCGCGGTGGCCGCGCTGCTGATGGAGTACGGCGTGCTCAAGCCGCCGGCGCCCAAGCCGGCGGTGCCGCACTACCAGCAGTACGGCCAGGCCGGGCCCTACCAGCCGCCGCAGCAGCAGCCGGGCCAGTTCCCGCAGCAGCCGGGCGCGACGCCGCCGGGCCAGCAGGCGACCACGTACGCGCCGCAGCAGGGCCAGTTCTTCCAGCAGCCGCAGGGGGAGCAGGGCAAGCCCCCGGGCACGCCGCCAGGCGGCTTCGGCCAGCAGGGCTGACCCGGTGCCCGGCCCGACCGCCCCAACGTGGCCTTCGGTGCGTCGGGCGCACCCGATGCCGCGTTGAGGCGCTTGTCACCTCGTGAAAACACCCGCTGTGACTCTCCGTGTCACAGCGGGTGTTTTTTGTGTCCGGGTGCCCCCGACCGGGTGGGTTAGCTTCGCCACGCCCGGGGCGGGCGGCGTGCCTCACCCGGACGGTCCAGCGCGGGTGTCAAGGTGCGAAGCATGCAGCAGCTCACCAGTTCTCAACGCCCGCCGGGCGGCGAGCCGGTGGGCGACACCGTCGAACTCGACGCCCAGGTCGCTCCGGCCACCCGGGTGCGGGTGTTGCTCACCACCGCCTTCGGCCCGCTGATCACGGAGTACGCCGTGGTCGCGACGCTGGTCGCGCTCGTCGCGCTGACCGCCGAACGCACCGCGTTCTCCGCCGCCGGCGTGCTGCTCTCGGCCGGCCCCGGCTGGCTCGCGGGGTTCCAGGTGCAGCTCGGTATCGGCGGCCACCCGCTGGGCGTGCTGCCGCTGCTGCCGACGATCGGCGCCGTGCTGCTCGTGGCGCGCACCGCGTCTGGCGCCGCGCTGCGGCTCGGCTGCACGACGCTGCGGCAGGCCGTTCCCCTGATCTCCGTGATCGGCGCCGCGCACGCGTTGTTCGGCCTCCTGATCGGGCTGCTCTCGCTCAGCGCGCCGGTGCGGGTGAACCCGCTGCTGGCGTTCGTGGTGCCCGGCGTGTTCGCCGTGCTGGCGGCCACGGGCGGCGCGGTGCGTCGCTGCGGCCTGCCCGCGGCGGTAGCCGAACGGCTCGACCCGTCGGCCGTGCGCGGCCTGCGCGCGGGCGCGCTGGGACTCGCGGCGCTGCTGGCGGTGGGCGCGATCGTGTTCACCGTCGCGACGGTGGTGTCGGTATCCACTGTGGACGATCTGTTCGAGCCCTCGTTCGGCAACAGCTTCGGGCTGTTCCTGCTTTCGGTGGCCTACCTGCCCAACGCTGTGGTGGCGGCCCTGTCGTTCGTCAGCGGACCCGGTTTCACGATCGGCTCGCTCGACGTCAGCCTCGTCGGCTACCGCGGTGGCTCCGTGCCCGCGGTGCCGCTGCTCGGCGGCATCCCCGAGCACACCGCCGCGTGGTGGCCCGTGCTGCTGGTGCTACCGGCGGCCGTCGGCGCGCTGGTCGGCTGGTCGGTGCGCCACGCGGACGACGACCCGGCCGGCCGGATCCGGATCGTCGCCGTCGCGGGTGCCGTGGTCGGGTTCGGCTGCGTGGTGCTGGGGACGCTCGCGGGCGGGCGCCTCGCCGACGGCCCGTTCGACCCGGTGAGCGTGCCGGTCGGGGTGGCGTCGATCGTGGCGTTCTGCTGGATCGTGATCCCGGGTGGGTTCGTGGCGTTCTTCGCCGGTGAGCACACACCGGCCGCGCCGCCGGACACGCTGGAGGTCGAGGACGCCGGCGAGTTCGCCGACGAAGAGGACCTGGCTGACGAAGACCTGGCCGAAGATTCAGACGAGTCCGAAGAGGACACGGACGAACCGGGCGAGGAAGACGTCGACGAGGTCGATCCCGACGAGTTCGATCCCGAAGCGGGGCCGGCCGACGTCGACCCGGAAGAGCTCGACACCGACGAGTTCGACACCGACGAGTTCGACACCGATTTCACCGAGCCGGAAGCGGGGCCCGGAACCGCTCCCCAGCCTCGGCAGCCCGAGCCCGACTATGACGAGTACGACGCCGAAGCCGAGGCCGAACTGGGCCTCGAGCTGCCCGAAGACGTCGCGCTCGACCAGCCGGAAGCAGGCCCGGACCGGGCCTCCGACGGGCGCGGAGCTGTGACCGAGTCCACCGACGGCTCCGGTGAGGACGAGGGCCGCGAGCGCGACCGTTAGGGTTGGGGTGACCTGGTGAAGCGTGGTGCGCCCGAGGTGCGCCGCCGCCGTGCAAGGAGCCCGTTCTGGCCAGCCGCTTGGACCTGCCGACCCCGGTGAAGATCGTCGTGCTCGCATCCGGTTCGGGCACGCTGCTGCAGGCGGTGCTCGACGCCGTTGCCCGCCCCGCCTTTCCGGCGCGGGTCGTGGCCGTGGGCGCCGACCGCACGGGCATCGAGGCGCTGGCGCGGGCTGAGCGCGTGAGCGTGCCGTCGTTCACCGTCCGCGTCGCCGACCACCCCGACCGCGACGCGTGGGACAAGGCGCTCACCGACGCCGTGGCCGCGTACGAGCCCGATCTGGTGGTGTCGGCGGGGTTCATGAAGATCCTCGGCGCGCAGTTCCTGTCGCGCTTCGCGAACCGGGTGATCAACACGCACCCGGCGTTGCTGCCGTCGTTCCCGGGGATGCACGCGGTCGCCGACGCGCTGGCGGCCGGCGTGAAGGTGACCGGGTCGACCGTGCACTTCGTCGACGCGGGCGTGGACACCGGCCCCGTCATCGCCCAGGAGGCGGTGGTCGTGGAAGCCGACGACACCGAAGACGTCCTGCACGAGCGGATCAAGGCCGTGGAACGCAGGCTGCTGGTTGAAACGATCGAGCGACTCGGCCGTGGTGGCTGCACCGTGGACGGACGAAAGGTGAGGTTTTCGTGAGCACTCCAGAGGGACGACGCCCGGTCCGGCGCGCGCTGATCGGCGTCTCGGACAAGGCCGGCCTGCTCGAGCTCGCGACCGGTCTGCACGCCGCGGGCGTGGAGATCGTGTCGACCGGCGGTACCGCGAAGGTGATCGCGAACGCCGGGGTGCCCGTCACGCCGGTGGAGCAGGTGACCGGGTTCCCCGAGTCGCTCGACGGCCGCGTGAAGACGCTGCACCCGCGCGTGCACGCGGGCCTGCTGGCCGACCAGGACAACCCCGACCACGTCGAGCAGTTGCGGAAGCTCGAGATTGCGGCGTTCGACCTGCTCGTGGTGAACCTGTACCCGTTCACGCAGACGGTGGCGTCGGGCGCGAGCCCCGAAGACTGCGTGGAGAACATCGACATCGGCGGCCCGGCGATGGTGCGCGCGGCCGCGAAGAACCACGGCAGCGTCGCGGTGGTCGTGGACCCGTCGCGTTACGCGTGGGTGCTGGAGCAGGTCGCGGCGGGAGGCTTCGAGCTCGTCGACCGCAAGCGGCTCGCGGCGCAGGCATACGCGCACACGGCGGCGTACGACACGGCTGTCGCTTCGTGGTTCGCCAACGTGTACGCGCCCGCGGACGACTCCGGTTTCCCCGACTTCCTGGGCGCCACCTGGGACCGCGCCGACGTGCTGCGCTACGGCGAGAACCCGCACCAGAAGGCCGCGCTGTACCAGAGTTCGCAGCCGGGCCTCGCGCACGCGGAGCAGCTGCACGGCAAGGCCATGTCGTACAACAACTACGTCGACACCGACGCCGCTCGCCGCGCCGCGTTCGACTTCGCCGACCCCGCCGTCGCGATCATCAAGCACGCCAACCCGTGCGGCATCGCGGTGGGCGTGGACATCGCCGAGGCACACCGCAAGGCCCACGCGTGCGACCCGGTTTCGGCCTACGGCGGCGTGATCGCCACGAACCGGCCGGTGACCGTGGACGCGGCGGAGCAGATCGCCGAGGTGTTCACCGAGGTCGTGCTGGCGCCCGACTTCGAGCCGGAGGCGCTCGAGATCCTGCAGCGCAAGAAGAACGTGCGGCTGCTGAAGCTGCCCGTGATCGAGAACCCGGCGCCCGTCGAGCTGCGCCCGATCTCCGGCGGCGTGCTCGTGCAGACCGTCGACGCGATCGACGCGCCCGGCGACGACCCCGCCAATTGGCAGCTCGCCACGGGCACGCCGGCCGACTCGGCGACCCTGTCCGACCTCGCCTTCGCGTGGCGCGCGCTGCGTGCGGTGAAGTCCAACGCGATCCTGCTGGCCCACGACGGCGCGACCGTCGGCGTCGGCATGGGCCAGGTCAACCGCGTCGACTCGTCGCGGCTCGCGGTCGCGCGTGCGGGCGACCGGGCGAAGGGTTCCGTCGGCGCGTCCGACGCGTTCTTCCCGTTCCCGGACGGCCTCGAGGTCCTGCTCGAGGCCGGCGTGCGCGCCGTCGTGCAGCCCGGCGGCTCCATCCGCGACGCCGAGGTGATCGCGGCGGCCGAGAAGGCAGGCGTCACCCTGTACCTGACGGGGACGCGCCACTTCGCGCACTGAGGGTTCTTGGGGGGCCGGCTCTCTTTTCGAGGGCTGGCCCCTTTTATTCGCGAAGGCGCGCGTACACGACTTCGTCACGGTAGGCGCCGTCTCGCCAGGTCACCTGGCACATCAGGCCCTCACGGTGGAACCCGGCCTTCTCCAGCACGCGCTGCTCGGCGAGGTTCTCGCTGTCGGTGAACGCCTCGAGCCGGTGGGCGCGCGTGAAGCGGAACAGGTGCTCGACCAGCAGGCGATGAGCCTTCGTGCCGAGGCCGTGGCCGCGGTGGTCGGGCAGCAGCGTCACCCCGATCTCGTAACAGCCACCCGCCGGCCCACCCCGATCGGCGGCCTCCCAGCTCGCCATCCCGGCCACCACCCCGTCCACGGTCACCGCGACGGCCGTCGACGCGTCCCCCACGAACCCGTCCTCGGCGAACCGCCGACGGCGCTCCTGCGCGCTGCCGAACCCGGCCCACTGGAACGCGCCCATCACCTCGGGCTCCACGGCGAACCGATCGAGCACCGGCAGATCTTCCTCGGCGAACGGCCGCAGGGCGAGGTGTTTCATGCTTGTCTCCACCAGCTTCGCTCGGACGTGGTACGGACCGGTGGCCCCGTTCGGCCCAGTGTATCGCGGACACCGAGCGTGTTGTGGTTGTCGCGCTTCGGGTTCTGTGGTTCTACTTAGGACGGTGGTGTGCGGCCGTTCAGTCGTTCTCGAAGTCCCACGGGTAGTCACGGCTGTCGGGTGGTGTGTCGTTCACGCCGGCGGCAAGCAGGTCGGCCGAGGTGAACACGAGGTCGCCGCGCTCACCGAGGAGCACGCCGAGCAGTTCTGCCAGGAGGTCGAGGTGGGCCTGGCGGGACTGGCCGGTCAGCTGGGTGATCAGCTCGGATGCCTCGATGATCCGAACGCCCGCGGGGCCCAGTTCGCCGAGCCTGCGGTGCAACAGGCCTGCTTCCGGGTAGCTCGACCAGGGTGTTCGCAATGCCAGGCAGGAGCCGGCGGTGCTGGCGAACAGCATGAACAGCGGAGCCGCGCCGGGCGTGGAGCTGATCGATTCCCTGTCCAGGCTGAGCTGGAACAACGTCTGTAGTCCATCCAGCACGCGCTGGCGGTGTGCGCGTAGTGCGGTGTTGTACGCCGACTGTTCCTGCTGGTACTCCCCGAAGGCATCGCCTTCGGAGGCTTGCGCGAGCACGTACGCCTCAGCGAAGGCCCTCCGGTTGTAGGAGACCTCGCCGGCTGGGTTCGTCCCGTCCACCCGCCGACACTACCGAGCACGAGCGGTGGCGTTTCCCGTCTGGCTCGGCTGTCGCCTGGCTTGTGGCGCCGGCGACCGTGACAACAACGACCTGAAAGTGCGAACTATCGTCCGTCGGCCCCAGACCCGGCTTGACACGGCTGCTGGATCCCGGTCTACTTGAGGCATCGAACAGGTGTTCGATGCAGGGTGTCGAAGGCCGCCTTCCCCGCGGTGCGTCGGTGCTCGTCCTGTGGGGCCCTGGCCTGGGCCTGCGGTGAGGGTGGGCGCCGGCGTGTGCGTGGAGGGGAGGGGTGTGCGGTGACGGCAGTGGTGGAGCCCGTGGCTCGGCTCGCTGCGCTGCCCGGCGTGAGCACGGCGAGCCGGGTTGCGGAGCAGGCCGAGCACGCCAGGACGACGGGAAGGGTGCTCCCGGTGTCCCCGGCGTTGGCCGGCCTGCTGCCCGACGCGGGGCTCCGGCGCGGGAGCACCGTGGCGGTCCACCGCTCCCCGTCGTTGCTCCTCGCCCTGCTCGCCGAGGCCACCGCCGCCGGGTCGTGGGCGGCGGTGGTCGGCGTGCCCTCCCTGGGCATCGCCGCGGCGGCGGAGCACGGCGTCGAGGTGTCGCGCCTCGCCCTCGTGCCCCGCCCGGGCGCCGAGTACCCGTCCGTGGTCGCCGCCCTCCTCGACGGCGTCGACCTGGTGGTCACCGAGCCCCGCTCCGTCCGCCCCGCGGTCGCCCGGCGCCTCTCCGCCCGCGCCCGCCACCGCGGCACCGTCCTGCTCACCCTCGGCCCCTGGCCCGCGGCCGACGTGGAACTCCACTGCGTCCCGGGCGAGTGGACGGGGTTTCTCGGCACTGGGGCGGGGTTCCTGCGCTCCCGGCCCGCCGAGGTCCACGCTCGCGGGCGGGGCTCCGCTGCTCGGCCCCGGTCGGTTTCCGTGGCCTTGCCCGGCCCCGACGGCCGTGCGCTTCCGGTGGAGCCGCTCGTGGTTCCGGTGGGTCTTCCGCTGCAGCGGCTTGACGAGGAGGCTGTGGGATGACTGCCGTCTGCGTTTCGCTGGGACAGCGAGTACGCGATTCACATCGTTTCGCACCGGACTTCGCGCGGGATGGTCGTGCGAAGGCAGACCGGGGCCGTGGCGCCGCCTGCGCGGGTTTCGCGCTCGTCGTTGTGCCGCGTGGGTCGGCTTTGCGCCGGCGTGCGCCCGGTTCGCACGTCCTGTCCTTTCCGGCAACCGCCGGAACTCGCGTGACATCCGTCCACATCAGACACCCCGAGGTGGCCGGATGACCATCACCGAAGAAACCCCCAGAACCACCATCCTCCCCGCCCGGATGCTCGTCCTCTGGTGCCCAGACTGGCCCGCCGTCGCGGCGGTGGCCGCGGCCGGCGCGCCGCTCACCAAGCCGGCCGCGGTGTTCCTCGCCAACCGCGTCGTGGCGTGTACCGCGGTGGCGCGCAAGAACGGCGTGCGGAGGGGGATGCGGCGGCGGGAGGCGGAGTCGAAGTGTCCCGAGCTGGGCGTGTTCGGCGTGGACGACGGGCGGGACGCGCGGCTGTTCGAGAACGTCGCGCGCGCCGTGGAGGAGCTGGTCGTCGGGTTGGAGGTGGTGCGGCCGGGGCTGATCGCGGTGCCGGTGGCGGGCGCGGCGGGCTATTTCGGCGGCGAGCACCCGCTCGCGGAGAAGCTGCTGGACCAGGTGGCCGCGGTGGCGGGCGTCGAGTGTCAGGTCGGGGTGGCGGAGGGGCTGTTCGGGGCCACGATCGCGGCCCGGCACGGTGAGTTCGTGCCGCCAGGGGAAACGAGACAATTCCTCGCACCCCTGCGCATCACCGAGCTCGACCAGCCCGACGTCGAGCGCAAGGAGCTCGTCGACCTGCTCACCCGCCTGGGCCTCAAGACACTCGGGGCGTTCGCGGAGCTGACCGAACGCGACGTGATGTCCCGCTTCGCCCTCGACGGCGTGCTCGCCCACCGGCTGGCGCGCGGGCTGTCGGAGCGTCCTCCGCTGCGCCGCAAACCGCCGGCCGACCTCACGCTCACCGAGGAGTTCGACCCGGTGCTGGAACGCGTCGACGTCGCGGCGTTCCTCGCCAAGAATCTCGGTGCGCGGTTCCACGCGGCGCTGGCCGACCGCGGCCTGGCGTGCACGCGCCTCGGGATCTACGCCACCACCGAGGGCGGCGAGCAGCTCGGCCGCGTCTGGCGCTGCGCGGAACCCCTGACACCCCAAGGGGTCGCCGACCGCGTGCGGTGGCAGTTCGAGGGCTGGCTGAAGGGCAACCGGCCCACCTCGGGCGTCGCGCGGCTGCGGCTGGAGCCGGAGGAAACGGTCGAGGGCAAGTCCCTGCAGCTCGGCCTCTGGCACGGTGGCAACCGCAGTGAGGACGACGAGCTCACCACCGAACGCGCCGCCCGCGCCTTCGTCCGCGTGCAGGGCCTGCTCGGCCCCGAAGGCGTCGTCACCCCGATCCTCGACGGCGGCCGCGACCCCGCCGGCCGCGTCCGCCTCATCCCGTGGGGTGACCCGCGCGAGCCCGTCTCGCCGCCGGACGCCACGTGGCCGGGCCGCCTGCCCGCGCCGTCACCCGCGACGGTGCTCGAACAACCCGTGCCGGTCAAGGTCGTCGACGAGCAGGGCGTGCCTGTCGGCATCACCAGCCGCAAGCAGCTCACGGCGCCGCCGTGCCGGCTGAGCGTCGCGGGCGCCCCTCCGCGGATGGTCCTCGACTGGGCCGGCCCATGGCCCGTCGCGGCGAGCCGTCGCGCGGCCACGCCGCAACAGGCCCGCCTGCAGCTGCTCCTGGCCGCCACCGGAGGAGACGACGCCGACGAAGCCGTGCTCGTCCTGTGCTCCGGCACCGAAAATCCTGTGTGGACAGTGGAAGGAATCTACGACTGATGGACGACGAAACCGAAACCACCTCCGTGCGCCGGGAACCCCCGCTCATCCCGGGGCCCCGCAGTTCCCCCGAAAACGACTAGATGGGCTGGAACAACCCGCCCGTCCCCTGGCAGGACCTCGCGCGGGCCCTGTCCGGCGACGGCGACGTGCCGCCCGGCGACCACGGAGACAGCCCGGCCTGGGGCCGCAAACGCGACGTCTACCGCCGCCCCGCCGACGTGCCGCCGCCGCGCAGCGAGGTCGAGTCCGGGCCGCGCGTGCCGTACGCCGAGCTGCACTGCCACTCCAACTTCAGCTTCCTCGACGGCGCCAGCCACCCCGAGGAGCTCGTGGAGGAGGCCGCGCGGCTGGGCCTCGACGCCATCGCGCTGACCGACCACGACGGCATGTACGGCGTCGTCCGCTTCGCCGAAGCCGCGAAGGAGCTGGGCGTTGCCACAGTGTTCGGCACCGAGCTGAGCTTCGGCCTCTCCGCCCCGCAGAACGGCGTCGCCGACCCCGAAGGCGAGCACCTGCTCCTGCTCGCGCGCGGCGACGACGGCTACCGCAGCCTGTGCCGCGCCATCACCGCCGGCCAGCTGCGCGGCTACGACGGCGCTGTCGGCGCCGCCGGCGAGCAAGAGCGAGCCGAAAAAGGCCGTCCCGTCTACGACCTGCGAGCCGTCGCCGAAGAGGTGATCGGCCAGTGCGCCGTGCTCACCGGCTGCCGCAAAGGCTCCGTCCGGCAAGCGCTGCTGGGCGAGGGCCCGGCCGCCGCGGCCACGCAGCTGAGAAAACTCGTCGAGCTCTTCGGCCGCGACAACGTCTACGTCGAGCTCTTCGACCATGGCCAGCCCCTCGACAGCACCCACAACGACCTCCTCGCCGAGCTGGCGAGCGCCTTCGGCCTGCCCACCGTCGCCACCACCGCCGCGCACTACGCCCGTCCCGAACGCGGCCGTCTCGCCGACGCCGTCGCCGCGATCCGCGCGCGCCGCGGCATCGACGACCTCGAAGGCTGGCTGCCCAGCGACGGCGCCGCTTTCCTGCGCTCCGGCACTGAAATGGCCGAGCGTTTCCGGCGGTATCCCGGCGCGGTCCAACGCTCGGCGCTGCTCGGCGTCGAATGCTCGTTCAAGCTGGAGCTCCTCGCGCCCGAGCTGCCACCGTTCGACGTGCCGGACGGCCACACCGAGACGACGTACCTGCGCCACCTCACGATGAAAGGCGCCGAAGAGCGTTACCTCGGCAAGGAGGACGAAGCCGCCGCGTACGCCCAGATCGAGCACGAGCTGAAGATCATCGAAGACCTCGGCTTCCCCGGCTACTTCCTGATCGTCTGGGACATCGTGCGTTTCTGCCGCGACAGCACCATCCTCTGCCAGGGCCGGGGCTCGGCCGCGAACTCCGCCGTCTGCTACGCGCTGGGTATCACCAAGGTCGACCCGGTGAAGTACAAGCTGCTCTTCGAACGCTTCCTCGCCCCCGACCGCGACGGTTACCCCGACATCGACCTCGACATCGAGTCCGACCGCCGCGAAGAGGCCATCCAGTACGTCTTCGCCAAACACGGCCGCCTCAACACCGCGCAGGTCGCCAACGTGATCACCTACCGCGCCCGCTCCGCGATCCGCGACGCCGCCCGCTCGCTCGGCTACTCACCCGGCCAGCAGGACGCGTGGAGCAAGCAGATCGACCGCTGGGGAGCGTTGCGCAGCACCGAAAAGGACCACGACCACGACATCCCGGACGACGTCGTGCAGCTCGCGTTCGCCCTCGAGGACTTTCCACGCCACCTCGGGATCCACTCCGGCGGCATGGTGTTCTGCCAGGAGCCGGTGAGCCAGGTCTGCCCGGTCGAGTGGGCGCGGATGGAGAACCGCAGCGTGGTGCAGTGGGAGAAGGAGGACTGCGCCGCGGCCGGGCTGGTGAAGTTCGACCTGCTGGGCCTGGGCATGTTGTCCGCGCTGCACTACATGCTCGACCTCGTCGAGGAGTACAAGGGCGAGAAGATCGACCTGGCCGACCTGGACCTGAAGGACCAGAACATCTACCGGATGCTCTGCCGCGCCGACGCGATCGGCGTGTTCCAGGTGGAAAGCCGCGCGCAGCTGGCCACGCTGCCGCGGCTGCGGCCGGAGGAGTTCTACGACCTGGCTGTGGAGGTCGCGCTCATCCGGCCCGGGCCCATCCAGGGCGGCTCCGTGCACCCGTACATCCGGCGCAAGCAGGGGCGCGAGGAGTGGGAGTACGACCACCCGCTGCTGGAAAACGCGTTGCACAAGACCAAAGGCGTGCCGCTGTTCCAGGAACAGCTGATGCAGATCGCGCTCGACGTCGCGAACTTCACCGCCGCGGAGGCCGATCAGCTGCGCCACGCCATGGGGTCCAAGCGTTCCGAGCGGAAGATGGAGCTGCTGCGTCAGCGGTTCCTCGACGGCGCAGCCGCCAACGGCCTGGAGCTGGAGCTCGCGGAGAAGATTTTCCTGAAGCTGAAGGCGTTCGCGAACTTCGGTTTTCCGGAGAGCCACGCGCTGAGCTTCGCGTACCTGGTGTTCGCGAGCGCGTATTTCAAGTATTACCACCCGGACGCGTTCTGCGCGGGGCTGCTGCGCGCGCAGCCGATGGGGTTCTACTCGCCGCAGTCGCTGGTGGCCGACGCGCGGCGTCACGGCGTCACGGTGCTCGGCCCCGACATCAATCTCAGCCTGCCCCAGGCGACGTTGGAACCGTTGCCGGACAACGGAAATCTGCACGCCGTCCGCGGCGGCCTCGGCACCGTGCGGCTGATCGGCGACGAGCTGGCGGAGAAGATCGTCGCCGAACGGTCGGGCGTCCCGTTCGCGAGCATGTCCGACCTCGCCCGCCGCGTGCGGCTCACCGCGCCACAGCTGGAGGCCCTCGCCACGGCCGGCGCCTTCAGCTGCTTCGGCGGCGACCGCCGGCAGGCCCTGTGGTCCGCGGGCGCCGTCGCCCAGGACCGCCCGGAGAAGCTGCCGGGCACGGCTCCCGGCGCCGACGCCCCGACGTTGCCCGGCATGGACGACCTCGACCTCGCCGCTGCCGACGTGTGGGCCACGGGCCTCTCGCCGGACAGCTACCCGACGGAGTTCGTGCGCGACCACCTCGACACCCTGGGCGTCGTCCCGGCCGCCCGCCTGCTCGACCAGCCCGACGGCGCCCGCGTCCTCGTCGGCGGCGCCGTCACGCACCGCCAGCGCCCCGCCACCGCCGGCGGCGTCACCTTCATCAACCTCGAGGACGAGACGGGCATGGTCAACGTCGTCTGCACCCTCGGCCTCTGGCAACGCTTCCACCGCGTCGCGCGCTCGAGCACCGCCCTGCTGGTCCGCGGCGTCGTCGAGAAGGCGGACGGCGTGGCGAGCGTGCGGGCTCAGAAGCTGGAGCCGCTGCCCTTGCGGATCACGGCGAAGTCGCGGGACTTCCGGTGACCCCGGCAAAGAGAACTTCGCCCGGCTCATCGGCAAAGTGCAGGAATCGGGCCGGCTCAGGCCCGATTTCGTCGCCGAAGACCTGATCATGCTGCTCATGGCCAACGCCGGCGTGCTCACCGCGACCGCCCAGACCGCGCCGAACACCTGGCGCCGCTTCCTCGCCTACATGATCGAGTCGTTCGACACGGCCGCGCCCACCGACGAACTCCCCGCGCCACCTTCGGCGCCGGCCATGTTCCGCGCCATGCGCCAAGCCCGCTGAAGCCGTGTGACATCCTGTCGAGGTGATCGAGACCGGTGAGGACTACCGCGACGCCGTGCTTTCCGGGCAGTGGTGGGAAAAGCGTCAGTTCACGGGTTGCGACTTCACCGAGGCCGACCTGCGTGACCTGCGCACGCGCGGCTGCACCTTCGACAACTGCGACTTCACCAAGACCGACCTCGCGGGCTCGCGCCACGACGCCTCGGCCTTCCGCAGCTGCACGTTCGACCGCACGGTGCTCGCCGACAGCAGGTGGTCGTCGTGCTCGCTGCTCGGCTCGTCCTTTGTGGACTGCCGGTTCCTGGGCATCGCACTGACGGAGTGCGACCTCTCGCTGGCCTCGCTCGCGCGCGGACGGCTGCGCAAGCTGCACCTGTCGGGGCTGCGCATGCGCGAGGTCAACCTCACCGAGGCCGACCTCACCGACACCGACCTGCGCGACTCCGACCTCACCGGCGCCCGCCTCCTCGGTGCCAAGCTCTCCGGCGCCGACCTGCGCGGCACCCGGCTCGACGCCAACGCCCTCGTGCAGGCCGACCTGCGCGGCGCCTACGTCGACGTCGAGACGGCCATCGGGTTCGCCGCCGCCCACGGCCTCATCGTCAAGTAAAACCGGGCACGAAAGTGGCAGCCGGGCCGGGCGCCGGGACATGATGGTCGCGTGCAGCCCGACGACGTGATCCAGGCCTACCAGGCGTTCTTCGCCGGCGAGCGGCGTCCTCTCGACGTCGTCGACTTCTTCCACGACGTGGTGGCCACCGTGCCCGCGTACCGGAAGTTCCTCGCGGCCGCCGACGTGGACCCCGAAACCGTCCGGAGCGAGGACGACTTCCGGCGGCTCCCGGTGACGTCGAAGGCCACCTACCAGAGCCAGTACCCGTTGCCTGCGCTCTGCCGCGACGGCCGGCTCGACGCCTGCGACATGATCGCCGTCTCCTCGGGTTCGTCCGGCACCCCGATGATCTGGCCGCGGTCCCTGGCCGACGAGCTCCACGTCGCCGAGCGCTTCGAACAGGTCTTCCGCACGTTCGAAGCCGACACCCGCAGCACGCTTGCCGTCGTCTGCTTTCCGCTGGGTACGTGGGTCGGCGGCCTGTTCACGGCCGCGTGTGTGCGGCACCTGGCGGCGAAGGGTTTCCCGATCACCACCGTCGCGCCGGGCAACAACAAGGCCGAGATCCTGCGCGTGCTGCCGGAGCTGGCGCCGCACTTCGAGCAGGTCGTGCTGCTGGGCTACCCGCCGTTCGTCAAGGACGTGGTCGACAGCGGCACCGGCTGGGCCGACCACGCGATCAAGATGGTGTTCGCCGGCGAGGTGTTCAGCGAGGAGTGGCGCGACCTCGTCGCCGAACGCGCGGGCGTCGCCGATCCCGTGACCGACATGGTTTCCCTCTACGGCACCGCCGACGCCGGCGTGCTCGGCACCGAAACCCCGACGTCCGTGTCGATCCGCCGGTTCCTCGCGGGACGACCGGAACTCGCCCGCGAGTTCTTCGGCGAATCTCGCCTTCCGACCCTCGTGCAGTACGACCCCACCAGCCGCTTCTTCGAGGCCGACAACGGGACTCTGCTCTTCTCCGGCGACAACGGCGTGCCCTTGATCCGCTACCACATCGCCGACGAAGGCGGTGTCCTCTCGCACGCCGACCTGCTGGAGTTCTGCTCCCGCAACGGTTTTACGCCCGCCGACGGCCCGGACCTGCCGTTCGTCTACCTCTTCGGCCGCTCCCTGTTCACGGTCTCCTTCTTCGGCGCCAACATCTACCCGGAGAACGTGACCGTCGGCCTCGAACAGCCGGAAGTCAGCGGCTGGGTCACCGGCAAGTTCGTGCTCGAGACCTACGAGGACGCCGATCGCGACCGGCGCCTGCGGATCACCGTGGAGCTGGCGCCCGGCCACGACGGCGACGCCGCGCTGCTTGCCACCTCGATCCGCGACCAGCTCCTGCGTCTCAACAGCGAGTTCGCCCACTACGTGCCCGCCGAACGGCAGCTGCCCGAGATCGTCCTGCGTCCGGCCGGCGATCCCGAGTACTTCCCGGTCGGCGTCAAGCACCGCTACACCCGCGGCACATGAGAAAGGGCGGGACCCGCAGGCCCCGCCCCTTTCACCAAGCAACTCAATCAACAACTCAGTCGATCGGCGGTTCACCCGGCTCCAGCTCGAGCAGATCGCCCTCGGCCAGCAGTTCCTCGATCGACGCGGGCAGCAGGTACGCCGAACCCCCGCCGGGCTGGTTGAACCACGGGATCGCGACGCCGGCGAGCGTCTCGAGCGGACGCTGCACGCGGTACACGTGGTACGGCCGGTTCACCCACTCCGGCACCAGCGAACGCTCCTCGAACGGCGTCCCCGCGGCGTAGGTCAGGTTGCCGCTCGGGCCGCCGAAGCGGTCGAGCTCGCTGCCCGCGGGCAGTTCACGGATTTCCTTGCCGCGGAACAACGTCAGCGGCGGCTCACCCGACAGCGGCCCGATCGGCCACTGGTTGTTGCCACCGCCACCGGCGGCGGCTCGCGGCGCTCCGTTGGCCCGCGCCGGCTCCTCCCGACGCGGCGGCGCGACGGGCGCACCCGGTCCACCGGAGCCACCAGGACCGGCCGGACCACCGAGACCAGGACCACCCGGCCCGCCAGGACCACCAGGCCCACCGAGACCAGGACCACCAAGACCGGGTCCACCCGGTCCGCCGACGGGAGCACCCGGCATCACACCGGGCCCGGTCGGCAGGCCCAACCCGCCACCCACAGGGGGAGCGGGCGGCATCGGCGGCTCCCGGCGCTGCAGCGGCTGAACCGGAGGGGTCACCTGCGTCGGCGGCTGCGGAGGCGGGGGCGGCGGGACCTGTCGCTGCGGCGGCTCTTCGGCCTCGGGCTCGTCGCCCAGCAGCTCCTCGGCCGGCGTGAACGCCGTCTGCTCCTGCGGCGGCACGGCCTCGCGCGGGCGCACCGGGAACGAACCCGTGGCGACCTCCGGCGAAAGCGTCGCCACCACCGGCGGCTTCGGGGCTTCGGCCACGGGCTCTGCCGGCGGTGCGGGCGGCTGCTCCTCGGCGGGCTCGTGGCCGTCGGGGTGCAGCAGGACCTTGCCGAGCATGAACGCGGCGGCGTCGTCGGAGTCGCCGAACACGGCCGGGTTGATCAGCTCGCCGTCGTACCAGCCGACGCGCCAGCCCTCGTCCACCTGCTCCACAGTCCAGCCGCGCTCGGTCGGCGTGCCCAGCTGGTAGGCGGCGTCCGGCACGTCCAGCTCGTCGAGGCGCGTCTGCAGCTTCGCCAGAGCGGGTTCGGCCGGAAGATCCCGACGCGGCCGTCTCGGCGGCTGCTGGGGCTGCCGCTGCGGGGCCGGCGGTTCCGCAGCCGGCTCCGGCCGGGCACCGGCCCGCGGCGGCACGGGCAGCTCGGGCACCGGCAGGACACCCGGCACCCCCTCGTCGGGCGTGATCATCGTGGTCGGCGGGCCCGGGTCGAAGTCCGGTTCGTGGCCGGCGGGGGCCCCACCATCGCGGGGCTGGTCGCCGTACTGGGACTCGCCGTACGGCCGCTCGTCGTAGTGCTCGTCGCCCTCGTACTGCTCGTCCTGGTACTGGCCCGACTGGTCGTACTGGCCGTCTTCGAAGTGCTGGCCGCTCTCGAACGACTGGCTGCTCTCGAACGTCTGCGTGTTCTCGAGCGGCTGGCCACCCTCGAACGACCGTGTGTCCTCGAACGACCGCGCCTCCTCGAACGGCTGCGCGTTTTCGAAAGACTCGGCTTCTTCGTACTGCTCCTCGCCGCGGTCGGCCGGGGCGTACAGCGCGGTGTGCTGCTCGGCCGGCTCCTCGTGCCGCGAAGATTCGTCAGTGTGGGTGAACAGCACCGGCTCTTCTTCGAGCGGCTGCTCGGCCGGAGCGGCGTCGACGGGCGCGTACAGCGCCGTCTGCTCGGCGTCCTCCTCCGGCGGGGCGGAGTTCGGGGTGACCGGCGCGTACATCGCTGTGCGCTGATCGTCGTGCTGCTGCGGCGGGGCGGCACTGGGGTCGACGGGCGGGTACATCGCCGTGCGTTGCTGCTCTTCGTGCGCGGGCGGTGCGGCGTTCGGGTCGACCGGCGGGTACATCGCCGTGCGCTGCTGCTCTTCGTGCGCCTGCCGTGCGGCGTTCGGATCCACGGGCGCGTACATCGCGGTCCGCTCGGCCACCGGCGTCGGGTTGTCGGCCGTTGCGCCGTTCGGCGGCGCGCCCGCGTTCGACCCGGCGCCGTTGGGGGCCGGTTCGAAGTCCGAGTGCTGCTGGTCCTCGAAGTGGTCCTCGCCGCCGAAGCGGTCGCCGAACTCGTCGTAGCGCTCGTCCTGGTACTGCTCGTTCTCGAACCCCGGGCCGTCGTCGTGCTGCGGGCCGGACCCGTCGAAGACCTGCTCGAACGGCGGTTCGGCCGGGGTCTCCGGCTCGGCGGGCGGTGTGTGCACGGCGAGCGGCACGTCGACCGGCGCGGGCGGAGCGGCTTCGGGAGCCGGGGCCGGCGGCGCCTGGGCGGCCGGGGGAGCAGGCGGCATGGGCGGCTGCTGCGGCTGCTGCTGTTGCGGCGGCGGGCCCGGACGCTGCTGCTGACTGCCCCGCGTGAGGTACGCGGTGGCGCCCTGCAGCGCGAGGTCGTCGACCTGCGGCAGCTGGAAGCCGTTGGACCGGATGTGCTCCACCAGGTCGGGCTCGGGCGATACGCCGTACTGGCGCAGGTAGAAGTTCACGGCCGCGGGCCAGATCCACTGCCCGTCGCTGTGGAAGGCCACGGGCACGGTCGCCTCGGGCGTCGGAGCGAGGCGGTCGATGTCGTAGCCGCGGTCCTGCACCACCACGGGCGCGTGGTCGAGGTAGTCGAGCAGGCGGTCCTGCTCGGCGACGTCGAGGTCGGGCCGGTTGATGACCGGACGCCCGGCCGGACCGATCGTGTCGAAGATCCGCGCGATGCGGAAGTGCGGGCCGGGCTGCTCGGGGCCGAGGCCGGACAGGCGCCGGATCAGCCACTCCGGCACGTTCTCCTCGGTCCGGGGGAACATGCGCAGCTCGTCCTGGTACGCCTGGGGCGGCGGCGCGAGGTGCCACGTGGGCTCCTCGCGGTTGTACTCGAGGTTGTAGCTGGACGGGTGGTCGAGCTGGTAGCGCGCGTTGAACCACGTGCCGCGGCCGTCGCGGTACATGCCCGCGCGCAGCCGGCCGAAGAGCGTCGCGATGTCGTGGGTCGCGACCCACTCCTGCCCGGTGCCGTCTTCGGTGCGGATCTCGCCCGTCAGCTCGTGGTACCTGCCGACGGCCCGGTACTCCACCGTGACCTTGCGCCAGTCGCGTGGTGCTGCGCGCAGCAGGGCGAGTCCGATCTGCTTGACCAGTGTGTCCTGCTCGGTCGCGTTCAGCTGCGTCGTCGGTTGTGCCACGGGAACATTTTGACTGTTCGCGCGCGCGAACGCACCCCGCATAGGTCTTTTGCCACTCAGGGGCGGTCTGACCTCGGTCGACGCGCGATGCTCAAGATCACACACCCGTGCGGGCTGGGACTGGGCTCCGGCGTTGGGGTGACGACGAGTCTACGTCCGGTGGCCCTGCGCGTCCGATCACGACGCGCGGGCCGATCGGGTGGTGCGGCGAGCACGCTGCGTATGCGCCCCGGGCGAGGTCCGGGCGCGGGCAGCGCTTTGCGAGAATGGTCACCGTGACGGCGAAGATTCTGGACGGCAGGGCCACGAAAGACGCCATTTTCGCGGAGCTGCGCCCGCGGGTGGCCGCGCTCGCCGAGCGGGGCGTCGTCCCCGGGCTGGGCACGGTGCTGGTCGGCGACGACCCGGGCTCGCACTCGTACGTGAAGATGAAGCACGCGGACAGCGCGAAGATCGGTGTCAACTCGATCCGCCGCGACCTGCCCGCCGACATCTCGCAGGAGAAGCTCGAGGCCGTCATCGACGACCTCAACGCCGACCCGGCGTGCCACGGCTACATCGTGCAGCTGCCCCTGCCCAAGCACCTCGACGCCAACCGCGTCCTCGAGCGCATCGACCCCGACAAGGACGCCGACGGCCTCGCCCCCACGAGCCTCGGCCGCCTCGTCCTCGGCCAGCGCGGCCCGCTGCCGTGCACGCCGTACGGGATCATCGAGCTGCTCCGCCGCCACGGCGTGGTGCTGGACGGCGCCAACGTGACGGTGGTCGGCCGCGGCATCACCGTCGGCCGCACGATGGGCCTGCTGCTCACGCGCCGCAGCGAGAACTCCACCGTGACGCTCTGCCACACCGGCACGCGCGACCTCGCCGCCGAGGTCCGCCGCGCCGACATCGTCATCGCCGCCGCCGGCGTGCCCGGCATCATCAAGCCCGACATGGTGGCCCCCGGCGCGGCCGTGCTGGACGTCGGCGTCTCCCACGTCGACGGCAAGCTCACGGGCGACGTGGACCCAGGCGTGGCCGAGGTCGCGGGCTGGCTCTCGCCGAACCCGGGCGGTGTCGGCCCCATGACCCGCGCGATGCTCGTGTCGAACGTCGTCGAAGCCGCCGAGCGCGCGGTCGCGAGCCGGTGACCATGACCGCAGGCCGGCCCCGCACGAAACGGTCGTGGACCGTCCACGTGCCGTTCGGGCTGGTGATGCTGCTGCTGCTCGCCGCGGCGCTGCGGATCCTGCAGTACCACTGGCGGGAGGGCGCGGTGCTGGTCGGCGCCGCGCTGCTCGTGGGCGGGCTGTTGCGGCTGCTGCTGCCGGAGGACCGCGTCGGGCTGCTGGCGATCCGCGGCAAGGTCGTGGACATCGTCACCTACTTCGCCCTGTGCGCTGCCGTGTTGTACATCGCCTTGACGATCACGGGCGGTCCGTTCGACGCCACGTCCTGACGGTCTGTAGTCCCGGAACGCGAAGCGGCCCCGCACCGAGCACTGGTGCGGGGTCGCTTCGCGTCATCCGGGTGTCACGAAGCCAGGGCCAGCTCCCGCTGCTCCTCGGCCCGCGCGTCCCGCCGGTCCAAGGTCCCGGAAACCGCCGCGATCGACAGCCCGAGCACGGCCAGCGTCGCGCCGACCCAGTTGGGCGCCACCAGCCCGAGGCCGCCGGCGATCACCAGTCCGCCGAGGTACGCGCCGATCGAGTTCGCGATGTTGAACGCCGACTGCACGGCCGCCGACACCAGCGACGGAGTTCCGCCGGCCTTCTGCATGATCCGCGTCTGCATCATCGGGCCGATCATGAAGCCCGCGACACCGACGAAGAAGATCGTGATCGCCGCGCCGACCTTCGACTGGGCCGTCAGCGTGAAGATCCCCAGCACCACCGCCAGCGACAGCATCGCCACGTACAGCGAAGGCATCAGCGCGCGGTCCGCGAGCCGCCCGCCCAGGTAGTTGCCGACGGTCATCCCGACACCCGCCAGCGACAGCAGCAGCGTCACGTCCGCGGGCGAGTAGCCTGCGACGTCCGTGAGCATCGGCGCGATGTACGACATGCACGCGAACACCCCGCCGAGCCCGAACGTCACGATCGCCAGCGCCAGCCACACCTGCGGCCGCCGGAACGCGCCCAGCTCACCGCGCAGCGATGCCTCGGCGGGCCGGCCCTGGTGCGGCACCAGCTTGGCGATCGCGGCGGCGGCGAACAGACCGATCACCGCGACCACCCCGAACGTCGCCCGCCAGCCCACCTGCTGGCCCAGCAACGTCCCGAGCGGCACGCCGACGACGTTCGCCAGCGTCAGGCCCATGAACATCATCGACACGGCCTTCGCGCGGTCACCCGGCTTCACCAGGCTCGACGCGACCACCGCGCCGGCGCCGAAGAACGCGCCGTGCGGCAGGCCGGCCAGGAAGCGGAACGCGATGCCGAAACCCTGGTTCGGCGACAGCGCGAACAGGGCGTTGCCCAGCGTGAACAGGCCCATCATCGCGAGCAGCATGGTCTTGCGCGGCAGCCGCACGGCCACCGCGGTCAGCAGCGGGGCGCCGATCACGACGCCGAGCGCGTAGGCGGAGATGAAGTAGCCGGCGGTGGGGATGTCGATGTGGAAGTCCGCGGCGGCCTGGGGCAGCACACCCATCATCACGAACTCGGTGGTCCCGATGCCGAAGGCACCGATGGCGAGCGCGAGCAACGCGACGGGCACGGCTCTCCTTCCTTGAGAAATCGATTACTCAGCCCGGGGTGACCCCGTTCTGAAGCGCTTTAGACGAAGGGCAAAAAACAAGACAGCCGTGTACGGCCCCGACGCCGTCGTGCTGTCTGCAACCCAGTTCAACTGATGGGGTGTGCCTTTGTCATCCCGGTATCCGGGTGAGGCTCTTCACGTAGTGCGACCGTCAGCGGCGCGCGGCGAGCACTCCGTCGAGCAGGCCCGGCGCGAGTTCGTCAAGATCGGTGCGGCGCAAGGAGTTGAACCGCGTCGTGCCTTCCTGGCGGCCGGCGATCACACCCGCGGCGCGCAGGATGCCGAGGTGGTGCGTGAGTGTGGACTTGGTCACCGGCACCTCGAGCCCGCCGCACGACACCTCGGCTTCGGTCCGGGCCAGCTGACGCACGATCGCCAGGCGCACAGGGTCGGCGAGCGCGCGCAGCACCGACTCGACGGTCATCTCGTCGCGCTCGGGGTGGACGAGCGGAGTCAGGTGCGTGGTGGCGGCCATGCGTCCATAGTACGACGTTCCTCGAAATTGTCGGGCCCGCGGTGTACGGTCGTCATCGAACTACGACGTTCGTCGAACCAATCCCGTTCACCTCTTGGGGGCACCACCATGTCCAGCGTCTCCACCTCGGGGAGCTCGCGCAACGCCGTGCTGGCGTTCGGGGCCTTCGGGGTCGGCACCAGCGGCTACATCGTCGCCGGACTGCTGCCGTCGCTCGTCTCGGAGCTGCACGTGTCGGCCACCGCCGCCGCGCAGCTCGTCACGTCGTTCGCCATCGCGTATGCAATCGGCTCACCGTTGTTCGCCGCCGTCACCGGACGCTGGGAGCGCCGGACGCTCCTGGTGGCCGCGCTCGTCGTCACCGGACTCGGCAACCTGTTCGCCGCCGTCGCGCCTGGCTACACCACGCTGCTTCTCGCGCGGGTTGTCACGGCCGTCGGCGCCGCTGTGTTCACACCGGCCGCCAGCGCCGTGGCCGCGGAGCTGACCACGCCGGAACGCCGCGGCCGCGCAGTCGCGATGGTGTTCGGCGGGCTCACGGTCGCGTTGATCTTCGGGGTGCCGCTCGGCAGCCTGGTCTCGCAGCAGTGGGACTACCAGACCGCGTTCCTGCTCGTCGGCGTGCTGTCGCTGGCCGGCGCGATCGCCGTGCGGCTCGTGCTGCCGCGGGTCGCGCCGCCGCCCGCGGTGCGGCTGGCCGAGCGCTTCGCGGTGGCGCGCGACAAGCGCGTGGTCGCGCTGCTCGTCACCACGGTGCTCGCGTGCCTTGGCGCGTTCATGGTCTACACGCTCTCGTCGCCGCTGCTCGCCGTGACGGCCGGGATCACCGGCGGCACCGTGACCGTGCTGCTGTTCTGCTACGGCATCGGCGGCGCCCTGGGCAACTACCTCGGCGGCCGCGCGGCCGACCGGTGGGGCGCGCGGGTGCCGGTGCTCCTGGTGCTGGGCGGGATGACCGTCGTGCTGGCGCTGCTGCCGTTCACGTCGGTGACCGTGGCCGGCGCGGGCGTGACGTTCTTCGTGTGGGGCACGATCACGTGGGCGATCAACCCGCCGATGCAGCACCGGCTCATCGAGCTGTCCCCCGGGCACGCCGGGCTGGCCCTCTCGCTCAACGCGTCGGCGATCTACCTCGGCGTCGGGCTCTCCGGCATCGTGGGCGGCGCCGTGCTGACGTCGGCGGGGCCGACGGTGCTGCCGGAGATCGCCGCGGTGCTGAGCGCAGTCGCGATCGCGGTGATGGTGTTCTTCTGGGAGACGCGCCGCGCTCGTCGCGTGACGGCCCGGGAAGAAGTGGCCGTCGGCTAGTCGGTGACGATCTCGCAGTCGGGCCCGGGGTACAGCAAAGCTTCGTGTCCGTCGGCGAACCGGACCACGTACGGTGGTGAGCCGTCCGGGCCTCGCACCTCGAGGATCTCGGCGCGCTGCTCGGCAGCTCCCACCGTGCGGCCGTGGACCTGGATCTCGTCTCCTACCGTCGCGTGCATGGGGTTTCACCTCCGTGGTTGAGAGTAGGAGCGCTTTGCGGCCGCGTACAGGGCAATTGTGCGAAGCTGACGGCGTGGCTGAGGTTCTGGACGTGGCCCGCGGGTTGGGCGGTGAGCTCGTGCTCCGTCGCGAAGGCGCGGCGCTCGAGGTGATCGAGAACGGTGTGTTCCTGATGGACACGCGAAACGGGGAATCCGAACGGCCTCTCGTGACCGGGGCCGCCGACCTGCTGGCGCCGGGCGCCCGCGTGCTCATCGGCGGCCTGGGGGTGGGTTTTTCATTGCGGGCGGCGCTGGATCACCCGAACGTCGGGTCGGTTGTGGTGGTGGAGAGTGAGCCCGCGGTGATCGCGTGGAACCGCACGGGCCCGCTTCGCGCGGTGCACGGTGCGGCGCTGGAGGATCACCGGGTGTCGCTGGTGGAGGCGGATCTGGTGTCGTGGCTGCGTTCTTCGGGGGAAACCTTTGACGCCCTGTGCCTCGACACCGACAACGGTCCCGAGTGGACGGTGACCGAGGGCAACGCCTCGTTGTACGGCGAGTCCGGAGTGGACGGTCTGGCCCGCCTGCTGCGCCCGGGCGGCGTCTTGGCGGTGTGGAGTGCCGACGCGTCTCCTGCGTTCACGGATCGGTTGCAGGGGCGCTTCGCTGACGTGCGCGTGGTGGAGGTCCCGGTGCCGCGCGGTGAACCGGACGTGCTGTGGTTCGCCCGTTGCTGAGGGCGGCCGTTTCGGAGAACGCGGCCTGGTGCGACGTTTTCTGCCGCATCGGCGGAGTTTCGGGTGTCTTCGGCCCGCACGCGTGGACTTCGCCCACGCGCACGCCGGAGTTCTACCCCGACGCGGTGACCTTGTCGCCGGACGCGACCGCCGCCGACATCTTGCCGTTCGTGGACGCTTCGGCCGGCTGCTCGGTGAAGGACAGCTTCGCGTCGCTTGAGCTGCCGGGCTTCGAGGTGCTGTTCTCGGCGACGTGGTTGCAGTTCCCGGTGCGGTCGTCGTCGGGGTGGCCCTCGTCTGCGTCACCGGACCCGTCGTTCGTCCACCTGCGTGGCGCGGCCATCGCCCACCGCGGCGCGACCGCGGTCGGCCTGTGGAACTTCACCGGCGACGACTGGGCCGGCGCGGTCGCCGGCGCCGCAGCCGCGTTCCCGGGCCTGCCGATCGTCGGCTACGAACACGGCGACGAGCTGGCGTCGGCGCTGGCCTACGGCGCCACCCCGCTCGGGGAGCTGCGCGTCTGGGTCGCGACCTGCCAAAATGGACCGCATGACGCGTGAAGTGCACCTGAGCGGGGACGCCGAGGCCGACAAACTGCTGAGCGAGGACCCGGTCGCGCTGCTTGTCGGCATGCTCCTCGACCAGCAGATCTCCATGGAGGTCGCCTTCCTCGGCCCGCGCAAGATCGCCGACCGCATGGGCGGCTTCGACGTGCGGCGCATCGCCGAGGCGGACACGGAGGAGTTCGTCGAGAAGTGTGTGACGCCGCCTGCGATTCACCGCTACGGAGGGTCGATGGCGCGTCGGGTGCAGGCTCTGTGCCAGTTCATCATGGAGCACTACGACGGCAATGCCGAGGCGATCTGGACCGAGGGGCGGCCCAAGCCGGACGGGCCGGAGGTGCTGAAGCGGCTCAAGGCGCTGCCCGGGTATGGGGAGCAGAAGGCCAAGATCTTTCTTGCGCTGCTGGGGAAGCAGTACGGAGTGCAGCCCAAGGGCTGGCGCGAGGCGGCGGGTGCGTATGGGGATCGTGGGTCGCGGCGGTCTATCGCCGATGTGGTGAATGCGAAGACGTTGGCGGAGGTCCGGGCTTTCAAGAAGGCTGCGAAGGCTGAGGCGGCGGCGAAGAAGTAGTCTCGGGACTTTTGCCTTTTCAGCCGAATATCCTTCGGGCAATTGCGCTCTTTGGGTGAAAATACAAAGGACAGAAGTGCTCCCCGAAGCGCGTTGTGACTTCTCGTCGGGGAGCGGCCGGGGGAAGGGTCGGGGGAGGGGTTGGGTAGAGCCTGAGTTGTGTCGCCGGCTGTCTGCTTGGTGGTGGGTGGTTGCTTGCGTGTGTTGGGCGCAAGGGAGCGGGTGTGTTTAGGAGTTGGCAGTCGGGTGTCGGGCTGAACCGCTCGAAATGGGTGGGTCGTAGCCTGGCGAGATTCGGTCCCGCCGCACGGGCGGTGCGATGAGCGCCACTGCACGATGCTCCGCTCACCGGCATCCGTCCAATGGCGGCTTTCCGCGGCAGGCTCGGCGTTGGAAGGATCTTCGCGGAGCTGCGAATCGGCAGCCGCCCAGGGGAGGGAATCCAACGTGCGCCGTGTTCTGTTTACCGCCGTTGTTGCTGTTGCGGTTGCCGGAGGGACGGCGACGTCCGCGAATGCCGCGCCGGTCGCGGAGTTTTCGTATACGGCCGAAGCCGGGGCTACGCCGTTGAGCGGTTCGGCGAGATGGGCGGCGCCGGCTGACGAGGTCGATGTCTGGGAGTACGACGGCGCCGTGAAGGTCGACGCGTCGTCAGCCGACGGCTGGGACAACGCCCGCGTGGAGCTCAGCGCGCCGGCAGGGGAGCAGTTGCACGAAGGTACCTACGTCGGGGCGCGTTACCGAGGCCAGACCGCTCCGCAGCTCGATTCGCCGGGGTTCTTCGTCGCGCGTGGAGACCGCAGTGGCGGGCTCGGGTGCGCCGACGTCGTCCAGGCTGACTTCACCATCTCCCAGCTCACGCGCGCCGCCGATGGCAGCATTGCCGATCTCGAAGCCACGTTCGTCCAGCGCTGCGGCGGCCCTGGCACCCCCGCTGCCACCGGCGAGGTCCACTTCCACGGCTGACCACCGAACCAGCTCGGTGGTCACCGCGGCAGGTGGTGGCCGCCGATCCGGCCCGACTGACAGTGCCGCCTACCGAACCGCCCTCACCGCGAACACCGACCGCTCCCGTCCTCCGAGGTGGGCCTTCACCGTCTGACCCTCCGCCGACGAGAATCCCGCCGCCGTGGCCAGCGCGGCGGCCTCTTGCTCCGAGCCTGGAATCCGCAGGTCCCGGGGCATCAGCTCGGCCATCGGCCCGTCCCGCTTGAAGCGCGCCGACGAAGAGATGCTGAACGCCAGCACCCCGCCCGGCCGCAGCACCCGCGCCCAGTCGGCCAGGGCTGTGGCGCCCAGGAAGTGCAGCGCCGACGCGCACACCACCGCGTCGGCGGCGCCGTCGGCGACCGGCAGGGGCACGGCGGGACCCACCTGCCACGAGATCACGCCCGCCGGATCCAGCGAAGTGGCCTTCGCGCGTGCCCGCTCGATCATCAAGGTGGAGAAGTCCACCCCGAGCACCGACGAGGGCGAAAGCCGCAGCGATGCGAACGCCGCGGCGCCCGTGCCGGTGGCGGCGTCGACGAGCAACGCGGGGCGCGGGGGCAGAAGGGAGATCAGGGTGTCCGCCACCAGGGGGTGGAAGAGATCGTCGTCGTAACTGGCGGCCTGTTCGTCGAAGATTGAGGTCACGACAAGCACCGTATCGGCCCTGACCAGCGGTTTTTCAGCGAAGTCGACGCCGCCCCGCGAAGCCGAGGTCGACGCGGTGGTACCAGGCGAGCTCGCGGTCGCCCTCGAGCCAGCAGAGCAGCACGTCGTCGCCGTCCAAGGACGCCGGGAAGTCGACCAGAAGGGGCGCGAAGCCCTTCAGCTCGGCGCCGGTGCGTTGGACGGTGGTCATCAGCTCGTCGAGGCGGGCCTGTGCGGCCTTCCACTCCGGCAGGCCGCCGAGGGGGGTGTCGCGGCCGCCCGGGCGCAGTGACGCGGCGAGCTCGGCGGCGTCGGCGCGCACGCGGACGAGCTCGGCGAGGACCGGGAGCAGCCGGGAGAGCTCGGCGCGCGCCTCGGCCACGGTGAACAGACCCATGTGACGATGTTCTCACTGCGCCCCGAACCCCATCACCGCACAGGTCGCCGTCGCGCCACCGTCGTCGCCAGACCCGTGCCCACCAGCAGAAACCCGGCCGCGAGCAGCGCACCGGAGAACAGCCACGACGTCAACCCGAACGAGAGCCCGCCGTGCGGGAGACCGTTCAGCAGGTCGAAGCCCCATTCCGGCATCGCCGGCGCGATCACGCCGGGCAGCACGGCCCCACACGAGCCCGCCGAGCAGCGGCCCCGAGGACGACCGAGCGCCCGGCGCGGCGACACCCAGTAACAGGATCGCGCCGGTCACCATCAGGGCAATGCCGAGCGCGTCGCGGCGCGCGGCGAAGGCCTCCATCACGATCACCTGCTGCCGGTAGCCCCCGGCCGCGAGCAGGCCCAGGGCCACGGGCGCGAGGACGAGACCCAGCAGCCCGCTGAACACGCGCGCCAAGGCCCGGCTGGGCGGTGGTGGCTGGTAGGCGGGGGGTGAAAGGTGGTGTACGGGTCGGAGTACGACATAGCGTGACCTCCCGCGTGGCTGGTTCCCCGATGGGATGGTCGTGGACCTCACCCGGTTCCGCGACCGGCCAACGCGTGGTGTGCCCACCCGTCGGAGCCTCGCGCCAGGGGTGGAGACTTGATGCCGACCACTTCTGGAACCATCCAGCTCCGGCAAGCAGTACGCTTGTACCGCTACCGACGAAGTCGAAGAAATAACGCGAAGATCCGCGGAAGGAGCACCGCTGCTCATGGCCAAGATCAAGGTCCAGGGCACCGTCGTCGAGCTCGACGGCGATGAGATGACCCGCATTATCTGGCAGTTCATCAAGGACAAGCTGATCCACCCGTACCTGGACGTCGACCTGGACTACTACGACCTGGGCATCGAGGAGCGGGACCGCACCGACGACCAGATCACCATCGACTCCGCCAACGCCATCAAGAAGCACGGCGTCGGCGTCAAGTGCGCCACGATCACGCCCGACGAGGCGCGCGTGGAGGAGTTCGGCCTGAAGAAGATGTGGCGGAGCCCCAACGGCACCATCCGCAACATCCTCGGCGGCGTGGTCTTCCGCGAGCCGATCATCATGCAGAACGTGCCGCGTCTGGTACCGGGCTGGACCAAGCCGATCATCATCGGCCGCCACGCCCACGGTGACCAGTACAAGGCCACCGACTTCAAGGTCCCCGGCCCCGGCACGGTCACCATGACCTACACCCCGGCCGACGGCTCCGAGCCGATGGAGTTCGAGGTCACCAACTTCCCCGAGGGCGGCGGCGTCGCCATGGGGATGTACAACTACCGCAAGTCGATCGAGGACTTCGCGCGCGCGTCGCTGCAGTACGGCCTCGACCGCGGCTACCCGGTCTACCTCTCCACCAAGAACACGATCCTCAAGGCCTACGACGGCATGTTCAAGGACGTGTTCCAGGAGGTCTTCGAGGCCGAGTACAAGGCCGACTTCGACGCCAAGGGCCTCACCTACGAGCACCGCCTCATCGACGACATGGTCGCCGCGGCGCTCAAGTGGGAGGGTGGCTACGTCTGGGCCACCAAGAACTACGACGGTGACGTGCAGTCCGACACCGTGGCCCAGGGCTTCGGCTCGCTCGGCCTGATGACGTCGGTGCTGCGCACGCCGGACGGCAAGACCGTCGAGGCCGAGGCGGCCCACGGCACGGTCACCCGCCACTACCGCCAGCACCAGCAGGGCAAGCCGACCTCCACGAACCCGATCGCGTCGATCTACGCGTGGACCCGGGGCCTGGAGCACCGCGGCAAGCTCGACGGCAACGCGGAGCTCATCGGCTTCTCGAACACCCTCGAGCGCGTGGTCATCGACACCGTCGAAGGCGGCAAGATGACGAAGGACCTGGCGCTGCTCGTCGGCAAGGAGCAGGCGTGGCAGACCACCGAGGAGTTCCTCGGGACGCTCGACGAGAACCTGGCCAAGAAGATCGCCCAGGGCTGATTCGAAGGCCGCACCAGCCACCGGCTGAACTGCCTTTCCCACCACCGCGAAGGGGCACCTCGGAGGAGTCTTCCGAGGTGCCCCTTCGTCGCGACTACCGGTTGTCACCAGGGAGTGACGCTGTTGGCGCCTCCGGGTGGTCTGCCCCGCCGGACCTGTCGGGCGGACCCACTCCGTGTCTACCCTGGCGGAGCCCGATTTTTCGCGACTGAGGTGCTGGCGACTGAGGAGCGGCCGTGATCCTGGGGTTGATACCGAAGAAGACCCTGATCATCATCGGTGTGATCGTTGCCGTGATCGTGATCTACGTCCTGAACCAGAAGGGCCAGGCCGACGCCCAGGGTTCCCCGACCGGGTGCAAGGTCGCGGTGACCGCCGACGTCCTCAACGCCCGCGAAACCCCGGACGGCAACGGCAAGATCGTCGGCAAGTACCTCAACGGCGCCGAGTTCGACGCGATGCCGGTGCAGCAGAACGGATTCCGCGAGGTCGCCAAGGACAAGTGGGTGGCGAGCAGCTTCGTGAAGCCGCTCGAAGGTTCGAAGTGCTGAATGGTTTTCGGCGCGAACGGGCTCTGAAGGGTTAAAGGCCCGCGAAGTCCAGCGCTACCGTGACCACGCCTGAAAGCGCCGCGATCAGCGCCAGTGCGCGCGCCTTGCGGCGGTCGCGCTTCGCCGCGGCCCGCCAGTAGAGGCCGATCCCGACCACGAGCAGCAGGACCTCCACGGTCATCGACACCGCCGGCAGCCGCCACAGGCCGAAGCCGAACGTCGGCAGGTTACCCGCGTTGCCGGGCAGGATCGGCAGGTCGGCGCGGTGTACGACGAGGTCGAGCACCCAGTGCGAGAACGCCACCGCGCCGAGCGTGACGCCGGCGCTGCGCCCGAGCCACCGCGCCGCGACCAGGCCGAACAGGGCGGAGAGCACGAGCGCGCCGACGAGCGAGTGGGTGTAGTCGGCGTGGATCACGCCCTCGCCGTAGCCCGTGCCGCCCGACTGGTCGATAGTCTCGATTCCGGTCAGGTAGAGCGGCGTGAACACGATGTCGAGCCACGCGGTCGCGAGCATCAGCGTCCACACGGGAATGGCGGGCCGGCCGGCTTTCACGGCGGCGGCGAGCCCGAAGTGCCCGGCGATCATCTGCCGACCTCGCTCTCGACGGGCGTGGCCTTGGCCTGCCAGGGGAATCGCGCGTCGGGGATTCCCAGCGCGACGGTGAACAGCAGAACGGCGAGGACGAAGGACATGGTTCTCCTCAACTGGCGTAGTCGGTGATGCCGCGGACGAGCATCGTTTTCAGGAGCGTGAAGCTGGCGTCGACGTCTTCGGGCCGGCCGAAGCCGCCGGACGCTTCGAGGCTCGAGAAGCCGTGCACAGCCGCGCGCAGGCACCGCGTCGCGTGCACGGTCTTCGCCTGGTCGAACCCGTACGGGCGAAGCACGGCGAAGGCGACTTCGGCCACGCCGTGGGTGGCCTTCGCGAGCTCCTCGTCGCCCTCGTCGGGCGCGGTTTCCAGTGCGGCGACGCGGTGGGGGTGGGTGCGCAAGTACGCGCGGTAGGCGTCGGCGAGCGCCTCGATCGCGTCGTCACCGGAACGGCCGGTCGCCGCGCCGCGCAACGCTTCGGTCATCTCGGCGACCACGCGCAGGTCGACCAGTCGGCGCAGGGCGGCGAGCCCGCCGACGTGCTTGTACAGCGAGGGCGTGGCGACGCCCGCGCGTTCGGCGACCTTGGCGAGGCTGAGCGCGTCGGCGCCGTCGGCGTCCACCACCTCGAGGGCGAGGGTGACGACGGCGTCCGGGGTGAGGCCGACCCTAGGGGACATCAGGTTGGCTAACTGTCATAGCTTTAAAGCTAAGACTGTTAGCTAGTGGGCGTCAAGCTCGATGGTCAGGCCTTCGTCCGCGATGAGCACCTCGCCGTCGAACTCCCGGCGCGCTTCCGCGGCGGACACGGAACGGTCGGCACCGGGCCAGAAATGGGTCAGCAGCAGGGTTCGGACGCCCGCCTCGGCCGCCGTCCGCCCGGCCTCCGCGGCGGTGAGCAGCCGGCGCGGCTCGTCCGGCGGCTCGCCTTGGAGGGTGGCTTCGCAGATGAGCAGATCGGCGTCACGCGCCAGTTCCACGAGCAGCCGCGACGGGCCGGTGTCACCGGAGTACGCGGCGGTGCCGTGCGGCGAGCTCAGCCGCACGCCGTGGTTGGGCACGTGGTGGGGGAGCGGCGTGGAGGTGAGCTGCCAGGGGCCGACGGTCTCGGGCCGCGCGAAGGTGTGGATGTCGAAGATCGTGGCCGGGTGCGGGCGCGGCTCGGCGGCTTCGAGGCGGCGCAGGACACCGGGGGTGCAGTGCAGCGGCAAGCGCTGGTCCTCGACGGTGTAGTGCCACGCGCGGCTGAGCGCAGTGAGGTCCGCGATGTGGTCGGGGTGCTCGTGGGTGATCACGACGGCGTCGAGGTCTTTCGCGGCCACGTGCGTGAAGAGCCGGCTCGCCGCGCCGTACCCGAGATCGAGCACGACGTGGTGGTTTCCTTGTGAGAGAAGGAATCCCGCGCACGCGCGGCCGGGTTCGGGCCAGGCGCCGCAGCTGCCGAGCACGGTGAGTCGCGCCATGCGCGCAGTCTGACACAGGATTGTCGGACCCGGCGGGTAGCGTGCGCGGGGTGCTGACCGTCTCCACCGTGAATGTCAACGGCCTGAGGGCCGCCGTGAAGAAGGGCTTCGTCGAGTGGCTCGCCACCACGAAGGCCGACGTCGTCGCCTGCCAGGAGGTACGGGCCGAGGCCGCGCAGCTGCCCGCGCACGTGGTCGAACCGGAGGGCTGGTTCGCCGCCCACGCGCCCTCGGTTGCGAAGGGCCGAAACGGCGTCTCGCTCTACAGCCGCGTCGAGCCCGACGAGGTGCGCGTCGGCTTCGGCGAGCCCGAGTTCGAGGACAGCGGGCGCTACCTCGAGATGCACCTGCCGGGTGTCGTCGTGGCGAGCCTGTACCTGCCGAGCGGCGATGTCGGCACCGAGCGTCAGGACGAGAAGGAGCGCTTCATGGCCGCCTTCCTGCCCTACCTCGGCGAGCTGCGCGCCAAGTCCGCCGCGGCCGGCCGCGAGGTTGTGGTGGTGGGCGACTGGAACATCGCCTACGACACCGTCGACCTGAAGAACTGGAAGGGCAACCACAAGAACTCGGGCTTCCTGCCCGAAGAACGCGCCTGGCTCGGCCGCGTCTTCGAAGAGGCCGGCTACGCCGACGTGCAACGCCGCCTCCACGACGGCCCGGGCCCCTACACCTGGTGGTCCTACCGCGGCCAGGCCTTCGACAACGACTCCGGCTGGCGCATCGACTGCCAGCTCGCCACCCCGGCCCTGGCTGAAGCCGTGCAGTCGGTCGTCGTGGAGCGCGCCGCCACCTACGCCGAACGCTGGTCCGACCACGCCCCCGTCACGGCGACGTACGACGTGCCTTTCCCGCGCTGATCTCTCACCGAAGCGCGGTGCAGCCCCGGCGCCGGTTTCCCCGGTGCCGGGGTCGATTTCCTTACCTGCCAAGCAGAAGGGCCCCTCAGCCGCCACTGAGGGGCCCTGCCGGCAACCTCGACAGCGTCAGCAGCTGAGGTTGCCACCCGGGTCGACGCCCAGGATGCCGGTGATCTTGTTGTACGCGTCGATGCGGCTCTGGACCTGGGCGGGGTTGCCGCCGTTGCATTCGATGGAGCCGTTGATGCTGCGGATCGTCTCGCCGAAGCCGCGGCCGTTGACCATGGCGTCGTGCGGGGTCATGGTGCCGGGGCCGGACTGGGTGTTCCAGTACCAGAGGCCGGTTTTCCACGCGACGGCCGAGTCGTTCTGCACGAGGCTCGGGTTGTTCAGCAGGTCGATGCCGAGCGCGTCGCCCGCGGCTTTGTAGTTGAAGTTCCAGCTGAGCTGGATCGGGCCGCGCCCGTAGTACGCGGCGGTGCCCGCGGGGCAGCCGTACGACTGGCTCGTGTCGCAGTAGTGCGGGTAGTTCGCGGTGTTCTGCTCCACGATGTACACCAGGCCACCGGTTTCGTGGCTCACGTTCGCGAGGAACGCCGCGGCTTCCTGCTTCTTCACGGTGTCACTGCCGGAATTCGCGAAGCCGGGGTATGCGCCGAGCGCGTTGGTCAGTCCACTGTAGCTGTAGAACGAGTTCCGGCCCGGGAACATCTGGTTGAACTGCGACTCGCTGACTACGAAGCTCGCGGCCGGCGCGGCATTCGCAACCGTGGTGGCCGGCACGAGCACCGTGATCGCGGCCGCGGCGGCCATCCCGACGGCGGTGAGGATCCTTCGGAGAGACATGGGCTCACTCCTTTGTTCGCCCCTGAAGTGGTCTACACCAAAGAGGTATAGACCAATCGCCCGAGAGAAAACAGGGCCCGGTGTCGTGATTCGGTCAAGAAGACGCGATCAGACCAACAAGGTTGGTGAATAACTTGCTGTCCGTAGCTCGCCGCCGCCAAACGGGTGAAGGTTTTTCGCGTTTTGCTCGCGCCGCGCGACCGGAATCGGACCAAGTCGACACTCGTGACAGCCGTTCGGGCGACCTCGGCGGCCCGAAAAACCGGCGAGAGAGCGCTGACCACCGGTGACACCGTCAGCCCGGGGGTGGTCACCCGCGCTCCCCGGACGGGCGCTAGTCTCGGCGCCCGAGTTGATCAGAACCGACAGGTCTTGACACGCTCGGTAGTTTTTTCACTGTATGACTCATCCTTACGGGTGAGAGATCTCGCCAGGAACATCACTTCGCGGGAGGCACTCCGGTGCGCAACCCAGGTCATCTCCTGTTGCGGTGCACGCTGCGGTCGGCTCGGTCGGCGACGCTCGTCGTGCTGCCGGCCGTCCTGCTGCTCGCGGGCAGCGGCACGGCGCTCGCCGACGACAGCGTCGTCCGTGCGGAGACCCCTTCGGCGGGCTTCGGCATCCTCGGCCCCGTCGGGCTGGTCGCCGTGGCGCTGGGCATCGTCGGCATGGCCCTCGGCGTCCTGCGCCAGCGCCGCAAGACGCGCGCGGCGACCGCGACGGCTCTGCCCACCCCTGGGCCTGCCGACACCGAGGAGCCCACCCGGCCCCTCGCGCCGATCCAGCACCCCTAGCAACGCCCTGGAAACGGCCCTGGAACCCAGCCGGAAGCCCCACTGAGAACCCCCGCCGAGCGCTCCAGAGAGACCTCCCTGTGACTCGCCTCTCCGGCTCCTGAAAGAATCGCCGACGTGTCCGACGAACAGAACGGGCGCCTGCGGGTGCTTTCCGGGATCCAGCCGACGGCCGACTCGTTCCACCTCGGCAACTACCTCGGCGCCCTGCGGCAGTGGGTGAAGCTGCAGGACACGCACGAGACCTTCTACTGCGTCGTCGACCTGCACGCCATCACGGTGGAGCAGGACCCGAAGGTGCTGCTGGAGCGCACGCGCCGTTCGGCCGCGCAGCTGCTCGCGATCGGCGTCGACCCTGACCGAAGTGCCCTGTTCGTCCAGAGTCACGTGCCCGAGCACGCGCAGCTCGGCTGGGTGCTCGAGTGCCAGACCGGTTTCGGCGAGGCCAGTCGGATGACGCAGTTCAAGGACAAGTCGGCCAAACAGGGCGCCGACCGCGCCAGTGTGGGCCTGTTCACGTACCCGATCCTGCAGGCCGCCGACATCCTGCTCTACCAGGCCAACGCCGTGCCGGTGGGCGAGGACCAGCGCCAGCACCTGGAGCTCACGCGCAACCTCGCGCAGCGCTTCAACAACCGTCTCGGCAAGACGTTCACGGTGCCCGAGCCCTACATCGTCAAGGACACCGCGAAGATCTACGACCTGCAGGACCCGACGGCGAAGATGAGCAAGTCGGCGTCCGCGGCCAACGGTCTCGTCGAGCTGCTCGAAGACCCCAAGCGCTCGGCCAAGAAGATCCGCTCCGCCGTGACCGACACCGGCCGCGAGGTCAAGTTCGACGCGGAGAACAAGGCCGGCGTCTCCAACCTGCTGAGCATCTACTCGGCGCTCACCGAGCGCTCGATCGCCGACCTCGAAGCGGCGTACGAGGGCAAGGGCTACGGCGACCTGAAGAAGGACCTCGCCGAGGTACTCGTCGAGTGGGTCACGCCGCTGCAGGCAAGCGTCCAGTCCTATTTGGACGACGTCGCCGAGCTCGACAAGGTTCTTGCCCGCGGTGCGCAGCGCGCGCGGGAGGTGGCAGCGCCCACGCTCGCCACCGTGTACGAGCGGTTGGGCTTCCTGCCCGCCTCTCGCTGATCGATCTTTTGTCGGGGGACAAAAGTGAAGACACGTCTGTCCTTTTTGGCTTACGCCCTGGAGTCGAAGGACGGCACGCTGCAGGAGAGCCTGGCCGTCGCGGTGTCGCAGCCCGCGTACGTGCCTCCCGTCGCCGACACGCCGGCGGCGTTCGCCGGCGCACTGGCGAGCATCACGCTCGGCCGGGTGCACGCGTACTCGAAGCGCCGCCCGGTCCCAGCGCCCGACGCTTCGGGTCAGGCCACCGTGATCCTCGGCGACACCGTGGTGAGCTTCGACTTCGATCTCAAGGGCAACGGCAGCGCCGGCAAGCTGCAGGACATCGCCAAGCGCGTGATGCAGAACCTCGAGAAGCAGACGAACGCGCCGGCCGGCCCGAGCACCGTCGACTACTTGAGCCCGGTCTTCCCGGAACCGGTCGCGCAGCCGTGCCCGCTGCTCACGGCCGACGTGGTGAGCCCCGCCATCGGCCCCGACGCGTCGCCGCTGGTGTCCGAGACGCCGGGGACGGCAGTCGGCGACATCGCGTTCCCGCACGACCCGCAGCAACGCAACTACGTACAGCTCACCTGCGAGCGCGGCACCGGCGAGGACGACCGGCTCTCGCGCAAGGCACTGTCGCTCACCGCCACGAGTTTCCTGGCCGACGACGCCGCCAAGGAGGACGTCGACAACACGCGGGTGCGCACGGCGGCCAGGCACCTTCGGCCGCGATCGGCGACGAGTCGCGGATCATGACCGACACGATGTCGGTGAGCACCCAGGGCGTGCTGATCTTCCGCAAGGGCCGCTTCGCGTTCGAGCTCTACCTGGTCGACCACGACGGCCACCCCAACGGCAGCACCCTCGCCGAGGCCAACAGCCTGCTGGTGCCGCCGGCCAGAAGATTGCCCAGGGTTTTCAGGGGACGTAAGTGAGGCTGATCGTCCTCAACGGACCGCCCGCCATCGGTAAGTCGACGTTGGCGGAGCGGTTCGCAGAGGACCACCCACCGACGCTGAACCTCGACGTCGACCGCGTGCGCTCGCTCGTGGGCGGCTGGCGCGCGCAGCCGAAAGAGTCCGGCTTGGCGGCGCGCGCGTTGACTCTCGCCGCCGCCCGCGCGCACCTCACCTCGGGCCACGACGTCGTCGTCCCGCAGCTTCTCGCGCTCCCGGGTTTCCTGCTGCAGCTGGAAGAACTGGCCGACGACGTCGGTGCTTCGTTTCATGAACTCGTGCTCTGGGACACCCGCGAAAACGTCCTCAGCCGCTTCGCCTCGCGCCCGCCCGGGCCGCATCACCACGACACGACCGCGGCCGATGTCGCCGCGTTCCACGACCGCCTCGAATCCCTCCTCGCAGACCGGCCGCGGGCGCGAGTCATCACGACGTCGGCCGGTCGCGTCGACGACGCCTACCGAGCGGTGCTCGCCGCCCTGGACTGACCCCCGGGTACCCGCTCGCGTTGCGGCTATCTCCCACCGTGGTTAGCGTTTTACGGTGGCGAACAAGAATGGTGACCAGGAAAAGCTGCTGCCTCGGCTGCGGCGGAAGTACCCGTGGCTGGATCACCTGATCCGAGCCAACGAATCCTTCGGCGAGCACTACGGCAACCACTACGCCGCCGCCATCACGTACTTCAGCGTGCTGGCGGTGTTCCCGATCTTCATGGTGGCGTTCGCGATCGTGGGCATGGTCGTGGGCGGCGACCCGGCGGTGATCGCCCAGATCACCAACGGCATCAAGAGTTCCGTGCCTGAGGCGTTGCAGGGGCTCGTGACGCAGATCGTCGACGCGGCGATCAAGTCCGGCAGCGGCATCGGGATCTTCGGTCTGCTCCTGGCGCTCTACTCGGGCATCGGCTGGATGTCGAACCTGCGCGACGCGCTCACGGCGCAGTGGGGGCAGGAGAAGAAGCCGCAGCCGATCGTGTCGACGACGATCAAGGACCTGGTGTCGCTCGTCGGGCTCGGCGTGGCGCTGATTGTGTCGTTCGCGGTGACCGCGGCGGGCGGCGGGGTGGGGCAGTACCTGCTGGAACTCGTCGGTCTGGAGAACGAGACCTGGGCGGTGTGGGTCCTTCGCGTGGCGACGATCATCCTCGGCCTGGCGGCCAATACGCTCGTGTTCCTGTGGGTCATCGCGCGGCTGCCGCGCGAGCACGTGGCGATGCGCAGCGCGGTGAAGGGCGCGATCGTCGCCGCGATCGGATTCATCATCCTGCAGCAGGTGGCGTCGATCTACCTGGCGAGCGTGACGAACTCGCCGGCGGCGGCGATCTTCGGGCCGATCATCGGTCTGCTCGTCTTCGCGAACCTCGTGTCGCGGTTCATCCTCATGGTCACGGCCTGGACCGCGACCGCGAAGGAGAACGAGCGCAAGGTCGTGCGGCCGCCGGCGCCGGTGCTGCTGGAGCCGCGCGTGACGGTCCAACGCGGGTTCGGTCTGGGCACGGCCGCGGGTGTGTTCGGCGTGGGTGCGCTGCTCGGCTGGATGGGGCGCCGGAGGGACTAGGCCCGATCTACTGCTGGGCCTGCTTCTTGCGCTGGTGGCCGATCACGAACCCGCCGATGATGATCAGGGCGACCACCAGCGTGAGGATCCAGCCCGTGGTGCCGAACGGGTCTTCCTTCTCGGGAGCGGCCGACGAAGCGGCGCCGGCGGCGACGTTCGCCGGGGGACCGGGCGGCGCCGTGGCCACGAGGGCCTCGTACGCGATGCGCCCGACGGGCTCGGCGTGGTCGGCTTCGAGCGCGAAGCCGTAGTCGAGCAGCTTGCCCGCCTGGTCGACGACCTTCGTGGGCCGCTGCTCGGCGCGCATCATCACCACGGCGAGGCGGCGGCCGTCCTTCTCCGCGGCGCCGACGTAGGTGTGGCGGGCGTCGTCGGTGAAGCCCGTCTTGCCGCCGAGGAAGCCGGGGTAGACACCGAGGAGCTTGTTGTCGTTGTAGACCGGAATGGCGGGTTTGCCGCCCGCCGCCGGAATCGTGTACGACTTCGTGGCCACGGCCTGCGCGAACTCCTGCTGCTTCATCGCGTAGTGGAAGATCACGCTCAGGTCGTAGGCCGAGGTCGACATCCCGGGCCCGTCGAGGCCCGACGGCGTCGCCGCGCGCGTGTCCGCGGCGCCGATGCGCCTGGCCAGCAGGTTCATCTTCGTGGTCGCGATGTCGACCCCGCCGAGCGCGGTCGCGAACGCGTGGGCGACGTCGTTGCCCGAGTGCATCAGCAGGCCGTGCAGCAGTTGGTCGACGGTGTAGCTCGCACCCGCCACGATGCCGACGCAGGTGCACTCCTGCTCGGCGTCCTCCTTCGTGGGCACCACGATCTGGTCGGGCTTCATCTCGCTGGTGACGACGAGCGCAAGCAGCGTCTTGATGAGCGACGCCGGCCGCTCCCGCGCGTGCGGGTTCTTCGCCGCGATGACGTCGCCGGTGTCGAGGTCCTGCACCACCCACGACGCGGCCGTGTTGCCGTCCGGCGGGTTGAGCGCGCCGTCGGGCAGGATCATCCCGCAGCCGCCCATACGCAGCCCCCCGACGGGCTCCACGGGCACCGGCAACGGCGGCGGGGTCGGCTGCCCGGGCGCCGGCTTCTCCGAGGTGTCCACCGGCGCGGGCGGCGCGGCCTGATCCTGACAGGGCTGGGCCTGGGCTACGGCTGCCGTCGGGCCGATTCCGCCGCCGAAAAGCCCCATGACCACTACTGCGACGAGAACCGGGAGCGACCGGGAGAAAACGCTGTGCACCCACGCAATCTAGCGTCGCGAGGCCAGTTGCATACTCAGGGGCATGCGCATTTCACGAGGTACTGCGGTCTTCCTGCTGTTGTTCGGCGTGTGGTCCTGGATCATCTGGATCACCTTCGCCAAGAACCTCTGGGCCAGCTCCCAGTCCTGGTCAGCCGATGGTTCCCCCACGGCGTACTTCATCGTGCACGCGGTGCTCACGGTGGTGTCCTTCGTGCTGGGAACGATCATCGGGGTGCTGGGCTGGCGGGCGCTGCGCTCCACCCGATCGAAGGAACGATCTTCGGGCGATTCCTGAGCCAGGGGCGGGTGGCCCGGCGTTCGCCGGATAGGCCGTCCGTCGGTATGACAGGGGGGCGCGAATGGAGTAGTGTCAGCGCTCACGCGAGCCCCTCCAGCGTCGGCTCGCATTACCCGAATGGAATTCGTATGTCCGGCGGTTCCGAAACGGGTGGCAACTGATCGGTAGTTGCGATCGCACACCCGAAAAACCCGGAGTCCGCACTCCGGGTTTTTTTATGGCCGTCATAAATCGGGTGAATAGTCGGCGATGAACCCCATGTACTGAGCCATCTTCGGATTCGCCGCGGAGAACTCCACGATCACGTCCTTGCCCTGCCGGAGCCGCCGCAGTCCTTGTGCGCCCTGGTTTCGCACGACGAAGGCCGAGTCGCGCCTGACGTTGCGGAAGATCACCCGGTGCTCGAACTTGCTGATTTCTTTGCGGAACATCACGTCGAACGATTCCGGCTCGGCGCCCGACATCAGGTCCACCGAGTACCTCGGCCAAGTCCATTCCACGGTGACCACGTCACCTTCCTGAACGATCGTGCCGAGGTGGATGTAGATGTCCAGTTTCGGTTTCCCGTTCGCGGAGGTGGACCAGATCGAAGTCGCGTTGGCGCGGGTCTTCTGGTCGATGTCTTCGGGCCCGGCGTGGAAAGCCTTGTACTGCACCAATCGACGAGCCCGCTCGGACAGCGGCGTGGTTCCGTAATACACGAGGTTCACGGACAGGTAACGCGGAACGTTGTCGTTCGCCTCGTGGAGCACGAGCACGCGCCGGCAGAACGCGTCGCCGTTGTCCTCAATGGTCACTTCCTGCATCCACTCCTGCACGGCGATGGGCTTGCGCGTGCGCCCGGCGAGCGCGTCGGCGTACCGGTGCAGCAGCTCCTCGCTGTGCTGCGCCTGGGTGCGGAGTTTGTGGGTGCCGGCGAAGGAGATCGCGCTGGCGATCACGAACAGCCCACCCGCGATGCTGGCGAACGTCGTGCGCAGCCACTCCATGCCGAGCACCTCGCCGAGCAGGCCGACGCTGCCGAGCATGGCGACCGTCGCCGCGAACACCCGCAAGTAGCCCTGTCGGAACACGAGTTCTTCGACATCTGCGATGAACCGTGCCAAGTGTTGGGAAAGCACCTTACGTAGTTCCACACCAGCACTCATCTGCTCGTTCCCCGTCGCACGACCGTCCGAGTCATCGGTAACTCGTCAGGCTAGTCCCATCACACACAGTCGCCCTAGCTCCGTTCAGGGGAGTTTTGTCCGCCTCGGCTGCGAATCGGCAACGAAAAGGCCCCCATCCGGCGAACCGGACGGGGGCCTCTCCACAACGAAATTCTCAGACGCGCTTGAACAAAAGTGCGCGCTTCACTTCCTGAATCGCCTTCGTCACCTGGATCCCACGCGGGCAAGCGTCCGTGCAGTTGAAGGTCGTCCGGCAGCGCCACACGCCCTCGGCGTCGTTCAGGATGTCCAGCCGCTCCTCCGCCGCGTCGTCGCGGGAGTCGAAGATGAAGCGGTGCGCGTTGACGATCGCGGCGGGGCCGAAGTACGAGCCGTCGTTCCAGTAGACCGGGCAGGACGACGTGCAGCAGGCGCAGAGGATGCACTTGGTGGTGTCGTCGAAGCGGTCGCGGTCGGCCTGGGACTGGATGCGCTCGCGGGAGGGCTCGTGGCCGTAGTTGATGAGGTACGGCTTGACCGACCGGTAGGCCTCGAAGAACGGGTCCATGTCGACGTAGAGGTCCTTCAACGTCGTCAGGCCCTTGATCGGGGCGATCGAGATGACGGTCTTCTTGCCGTCCTTCTCGAGCAGGTCCTTCATGAGCACCTTGCAGGCCAAACGGTTGATGCCGTTGATCTGCATGGCGTCGGAGCCGCACACGCCGTGCGCGCACGACCGGCGGAACGAGAACGTGCCGTCGAGGTAGTCCTTGACGTAGAACAGCAGGTTCAGCAGCCGGTCGGTGCGCTGCGCCGGGACGTCGTAGGACTCCCAGTGCGGCTCGGTGTCGACCTCGGGGTTGAAACGCAGGATCTTCAGCGTGACCGTGATCGGCGTGTGGTCCTGCGAGGCCGCGGGTGCTTCTTCGGTGGTTGCCGCAGTCATCAGTACTTCCGCTCCATCGGCTCGTAACGCGTGAAGGTCACCGGCTTGTAGTCGAGGCGGATGTCCGACGACAGCCCCTCGCCCTGCTTGTAGGCCATGGTGTGGCGCATGAAGTTCGTGTCGTCGCGGTTCGGGTAGTCCTCGCGGGCGTGGCCGCCGCGCGACTCCTTGCGCGCCAGGGCGCCCACGATCAGGACCTCGGCCAGCTCGAGCAGGAAGCCCAGCTCAACGGCCTCGAGCAGGTCGGTGTTGTACCGCTTGCCCTTGTCCGACACGGTGATCCGCGTGTACCGCTCCTTCAGCGCCTGGATGTCGGTCAGCGCCTGCTTGAGCGTGTCCTCGGTGCGGTACACCGAGGCGTGCGAGTCCATCGTCTGCTGCATTTCCTTGCGGATGTCGGCGACGCGCTCGTCGCCGTGCTCCGACAGCAGGCCCGACAGCTGCTCCTCGACCAGCTTGGTCGGCAGCTCCGGAAGCTCGACGTGCTCGTGGGCCAGCGCGTACTCCGCGGCCGCGATGCCGGCGCGGCGGCCGAACACGTTGATGTCCAGCAGCGAGTTGGTGCCTAGGCGGTTCGAGCCGTGCACCGACACGCACGCGACCTCGCCGGCCGCGTACAGGCCCGGGATCACGTTCTCGTTGTCGCGCAGCGCTTCGCCGTGGATGTTGGTCGGGATGCCGCCCATCACGTAGTGGCAGGTCGGGAACACCGGCACCGGCTCCTTCACCGGGTCGACGCCCAGGTAGGTGCGCGAGAACTCGGTGATGTCCGGCAGCTTGGTCTCGAGGACCTCCACCGGCAGGTGCGTCACGTCGAGGACCACGTAGTCCTTGTTCGGGCCCATGCCGCGGCCCTGCAGCACCTCCTGGACCATCGAGCGGGCGACGATGTCGCGCGGCGCGAGGTCCTTGATGGTGGGGGCGTAGCGCTCCATGAACCGCTCGCCCTCGGAGTTGCGCAGGATCCCGCCCTCGCCGCGGACGGCTTCGGAGATCAGGATGCCCAGGCCCGCGAGGCCGGTCGGGTGGAACTGGAAGAACTCCATGTCCTCCAGCGGCAGGCCCTTGCGGAAGATGATGCCGAGGCCGTCACCGGTGAGGGTGTGCGCGTTCGACGTCGTCTTGAAGATCTTGCCCGCGCCGCCGGTGGCGAACACGATGGACTTGGCCTGGAACACGTGCAGCTCGCCGGTGGCCAGCTCGTAGGCCACGACGCCCGACGCGATCGGGTTGCCGTTCTCGTCCTCGCTGGTCACGAGGTCGAGCACGTAGAACTCGTTGAAGAACTCCGTGCCGTACTTGACACAGTTTTGGTACAGCGTCTGCAGGATCATGTGGCCGGTGCGGTCCGCGGCGTAGCAGGCGCGGCGCACGGCCGCCTTGCCGTGGTCACGGGTGTGGCCGCCGAAGCGGCGCTGGTCGATCTTGCCCTCGGGCGTGCGGTTGAACGGCAGGCCCATCTTCTCGAGGTCGAGGACCGCGTCGATGGCCTCCTTGGCCATGATCTCCGCGGCGTCCTGGTCGACGAGGTAGTCACCGCCCTTGACGGTGTCGAAGGTGTGCCACTCCCAGTTGTCCTCTTCGACGTTCGCCAGCGCGGCGCACATGCCGCCCTGCGCGGCGCCGGTGTGGGACCGCGTCGGGTACAGCTTGGTGAGGACCGCGGTGCGGGCGCGCTGGCCGGACTCGATGGCCGCGCGCATGCCGGCGCCGCCGGCGCCGACGATCACCACGTCGTACTTGTGGAACTGCATAGGGATTGCTCCGCTTATCAGGAATCGAGCACTGTGTGTGGTGGGTGCGCCTAGCTGGCGGGCATCTCGGGGTCGAACGTGAAGATCACCAGCGTGCCGACGGCCAGGATCAGGACCATCGAGACGTACAGCAGGATCTTCAGCCAGAACCGCGTGGAGTCCTTGCGGGCGTAGTCGTCGATGATCGTGCGCAGGCCGTTGCCGCCGTGGATCTCGGCGAGCCACAGCATCGCGAGGTCCCAGAACTGCCAGAACGGCGAAGCCCAGCGGCCGGCGACGAAGCCCCAGTTGATGCGGTGCACACCGCCGTCGAGGATGTTCATGATCAGCAGGTGGCCCAGCACCAGGATGATCAGCGCGAGGCCCGAGATGCGCATGAACAGCCAGCTGTAGAGCTCGAAGTTGCTGCGGCGGGCCGCCGGGCGCTTCGGGGTGCGCGGCGATTCGATGACGAGCGAGTCGGCCATGGTCAGTTACCCCCGAAGAGCGTCTCGACCGTGCGCTTCAGCATGAAGAACGCACCCGGAATCATCACGACGACCCACACGACACCGATCACCCACAGCATCGTCTTCTGGAACTTCGGGCCCTTGGACCAGAAGTCGACCAGCATGACGCGGACGCCGTTGAGGGCGTGGAAGAGAACCGCGCCGACCAGACCGACCTCGAGCAGATTCACGAGCGGCGTCTTGTACGTCTCGATCACCTGGTCGTAGGTGTTCGGCGACACGCGGACGAGCGAGGTGTCGAGCACGTGCACGAACAGGAAGAAGAATGTCAGCACGCCGGTGATGCGGTGCAGCACCCAGGACCACATGCCGGGGTCGCCCCGGTAGAAGGTCCCCTGCCGGCGCGAGGCACCCGCCCGATCGCTCGCTCCTGCCTCGGTGGCAGTGCTCGCCGTGGTGGACATCGGTGAACGGCCTCCAACGTCATCTGTTGTGCCCGGCTGACCGGTGAGGTCCGCAACCCGCTTCCGCGTCGGTCCACTGGGGACAACGCCGGCAGCGATGCCGAGATCTAGGGCCATCGAGCGTGGATGAAAGGATGCTAGACCCGCCATCTGGACCCGGCTCACCTCCGGGTTCGTCTCTGTGATGGACCAGACACCCGGAGCGTCCCGCACCACTCGGACGTGTGGCGCCGGCCACGCGGCGCGGGCGGTCCAGGGCGAATCCGACCAGGGGCTCCCGGCCCGGTCGATTCGATTCAGCAGGCCGGTACCGCTTGCGGCGGCGAGTGAAAAACCAGCCGGGCCCGAACGGTTTTCGTGATGTCCGCAACGCCCGGTCGGCGGGGCCCTCCGCCGGGGGGTGGACGAAGATCGTCCGGACGGGTTTCACCGCGCGGCGAAGACGGGCCGCGAGACCCCGGGCTGTGACAGCTGGTGAGTACCTTCCTGAACCAGTTGATCACCGTAAGTACACGATCGGTCGCGAATCAGACCGCTGAGTAAACGTTTGTGTTACGTAGCGTGCCTTTCCTATGGCGTTTTTCTGGCTGTTGGGTACGGTCTGGCGGTTGAACTCGGCACCGAAGGAAGACACCGGTACCGGGTCGCTTCCACTTAGTCCGCTGGATCAGCGGGGAGGGAGACACACGTTGCGTCGCATGCGTGGAACCGCGCTGGCCGCCGCGACCATGGCCGGGGTCCTCACCTTGGCAGGGTGCGCGAAGGACACCGGCGGGGGCAGCAGCAGCAACACCGCCGCGGCTGGCAGCTCTGGCACGAGCTGCGTCACCGCGCCGAAGCCGCCCGCGGCTCCGGCAGCAGCCACGACCAGCAGCTCGTCCGGCGAGAAGGTGGACGGCAGCAAGCTCAAGGTCGGCCTGGCGTTCGACATCGGCGGCCGGGGTGACGCCTCGTTCAACGACGCGGCCGCGGCCGGCGTCGACAAGGCGAAGTCCGAGCTCGGCATCACGACCGTCAACGAGAGCACGGCCAGCGCGAGCGAGAGCGAGTCGGCCAAGCAGCAGCGGCTCGAGCAGATGGCGTCGCAGGGCCTGAACCCGGTCATCGCCGTCGGCTTCGCGTACGCGCAGGCCGTGGGCGCGGTCGCGCCCAAGCACCCGGACACCAAGTTCGCGATCATCGACGACGACACCGTCAAGGCGCCGAACGTGACGCCGCTGGTGTTCGCCGAGGAGCAGGGCTCGTTCCTGGCCGGCGTCGCCGCCGCATACAAGAGCAAGAACTGCCACATCGGCTTCATCGGTGGTGTGAACACGCCCCTGATCCAGAAGTTCGAGGCCGGCTACCTCCAGGGCGCGAAGGCCGTTTCGGACAAGATCAAGATCGAGGACGAGTACCTGACGCCGGCCGGTGACTACTCCGGCTTCCAGGACCCGGCCAAGGGCAACGTGAAGGCCGCCGCCGAGATCAACAACGGCGCGGACGTGATCTACCACGCCGCCGGCGCCTCCGGTAAGGGTGTGTTCGACGCCGCGAAGACGTCGGGCAAGGCCGTGGCCATCGGAGTCGACTCCGACCAGTACAACCAGGCCACTGTCGCCGCCGACAAGGACATCATCATCACCTCGATGATGAAGCGCGTGGACGTCGCGGTGTTCGACTTCCTGCAGGCCGACGCGAAGGGTGACCTGAGCGTGCTGCCGCAGCGCTTCGACCTGAAGGTCGACGGCGTCGGCTACGCCACCTCCGGCGGCAAGGTCGACGACATCAAGGACGTGCTGGAAGGGTACAAGGCCCAGATCATCTCGGGCGCCATCCAGGTTTCGGACAAGCCGACCAAGTAGGACCCGCCACGTGCCAGGGCTCGGAAGGATCTTCCTTCCGAGCCCTCACGCGTTTCGACAGAACTGGATGCCTCTCCCATGAGCACTGCCGAGGCCGATGCCGTCCCCGACCGGGGCACGACGGCCGTCCAGCTGACCGGGATCACCAAGCGGTTCCCGGGTGTGGTCGCCAACTCCGACGTCAACCTCACCGTGGCCGCGGGCGAGGTGCACGCCCTCTGCGGCGAGAACGGCGCGGGCAAGTCGACCCTGATGAAGATCCTCTACGGGATGCAGCAGCCCGACGAGGGAACCATCGCCATCAACGGCACCGAGGTGAAACTGCGCAACCCGCAGGACGCCATCCAGGCCGGGATCGGCATGGTGCACCAGCACTTCATGCTCGCCGACAACTTCACCGTCGCCGAGAACGTGTTCCTCGGCGGCGAGGCCCTGCACGGCATCGGCGGTGAAGCGCGCGCCCGGCTCAAGAAGCTCTCCGAGCAGACGGGCCTGCGCGCCAAGCCGGACGCGTTGCTGGAAGAGCTCGGCGTGGCCGACCGCCAGCGCGTGGAGATCGTGAAGGTCCTCTACCGCGGCGCGAAGATCATCATCCTCGACGAGCCCACCGCGGTGCTCGTGCCGCAGGAGGTCGACGCGCTGTTCAGCACGGTCCGCGAGATGCAGGCCGACGGCTATACCTTCCTCTTCATCTCCCACAAGCTCGACGAGGTGCGGGCCATCGCCGACACCGTCACGGTGATCCGGCGCGGCACCACCGTCGGCACGGCCGACCCGAAGACCATCACCAGCCGTCAGCTGGCGGAGATGATGGTCGGTTCGGAGCTGCCCAGCCCCGAGACGCGCGAGTCGACGGTGACCGACCGCGACGTGCTGCGATTGAAGGACCTGAGCCTCACGGCCGAGAACTCCGAGCTGAAGCTGCTGGACGACATCGCGTTCACGGTGCACGCGGGTGAGGTGCTCGGCATCGCGGGCGTCGAGGGCAACGGCCAGACCGAGCTCGTCGAGACCATCATGGGCATGCGCAAGGCCAGCGGCGGGCACATCGAGCTCGCCGAGGCCGACGGCAAGACCCACGACCTGGTGAAGCTGGGCACGCTCGCGCGGCGCGAGGCCGGCATCGGCTACATCGCCGAGGACCGCACGCGCCACAGCCTGCTGCTCACGCAACCGTTGTGGGCCAACCGGATCCTCGGCTACCAGACGCGCAAACCCGTCTCGAGTGGACAGTTGCTCGACATCGCCGGCGCGCGCCGCGACACCGAGCGCATCGTGCGCGAGTACGACGTGCGCACGCCGGGCATCGACGTGCCGGCCGCCGCGCTCTCGGGCGGCAACCAGCAGAAGCTGATCGTCGGGCGCGAGCTGTCGGGCAACCCCGTGCTGCTCATCGCTTCGCACCCGACGCGCGGGGTCGACGTCGGTGCGCAGGCCATGATCTGGGAGCAGATCCGGCAGGCGCGCGCCGACGGCCTGGCGGTGCTGCTGATCTCCGCCGACCTCGACGAGCTGATCGGGCTCTCCGACACGATCCGCGTGATGCTGCGCGGGCGCCTGGTGAGCGAGGCGAACCCCGCCACGGTGACCCCGCAGGAACTCGGTTCCGCCATGACCGGTGCCGAAGAAGGTGAAGAAGCGTAATGACTTCGTGGCGCACGCGGCTGCTGCCGCCCCTGCTCGCGATCGTGTTCGCCGTGCTGCTCTCGGCGATCGCGCTCGTCATCTCCGGCGCCGACCCGCTGGAGGCGTACGGGACCATGGTGGGGCAGCTCTTCAAGGGCTCCACCGCCGTGGACACGGTGAACCTCGCGACGGTGTACTACCTGTCTGGGCTCGCGGTGGCCATCGGCTTCCAGATGAACCTGTTCAACATCGGTGTCGAGGGCCAGTACCGGTTCGCGGCCGTGGTCGCCGCGATCATCGGCGGCGCGCTGCAGCTGCCGCCGATCCTCCACACCATCGTGATCCTGATCGTCGCGGTCGCGTCGGGTGCGCTGTACGCGCTGGTCCCCGCCGTGCTGAAGGTGACCCGTGGTGTCAGCGAGGTCATCTCGACGATCATGCTGAACTCGATCGTCGCCGGCATCATCGCGTTCCTCGTCAACGCCGACCAATTCGGCGTGCAGTCGGGCAACAACATCGGCACGCGCACGATCGCGCCGTCGGGCCGGATCCCGGGCATCCCCCTCGGCTCGGGCGTGCTGTTCGGGTTCTTCTTCATCGCCATCGTGATCGGCATCGCCTACTGGTTCATGCTCAACCGCACGCGGTTCGGCTTCGAGCTCAAGGCGAGCGGTGAGTCGTCGACGGCCGCGGCCGCCGGTGGCGTGAGCGCGAAGAAGATGACGCTGATCGCGATGCTGCTCTCGGGCGCGGTGGCGGGTCTCGTCGCCATGCCGGAGCTGCTCGGCCGCGACTACAGCTACGGCATCACGGCCACGCAGATGTACGGCTTCACCGGGATCGCCGTGGCGCTGCTGGGCCGCAACCACCCCGGCGGCATTGCGTTCGGCGCGCTGCTGTGGGCGTTCCTCGACACCTCGGCGGTGTCGCTGGAGCAGATCAACGTGTCCAAGGAGATCGCGACGATCATGCAGGGCATCATCGTGCTGTCGGTCGTCGTCGCGTACGAGATCGTTCGCCGCGCCGACCTCGCGGCCGAACAACGCAGGGTGGGCCGGGCGCTCGCCGGCAACGGGCGCAAGGGTGCCTCCGTCGCGGAAGGCGGTGCGGTGTGAGCCAGGTGACGGAGTTCCCCATGAAGGAGCCCGCCTCCGGCATGCCGGAGCCGGTGGTGGAACGGCGGCGACGGATTCCCGGCTGGCTGCGCGGCGTGATCTGGGCCGTGGTGGCGATCGCGGTGATGTCCACGGCGTCGTACGCGACCGGTGTTTCGGCGCTGACGTCGAGCAACACGGCGTCGACGGCCCTGCGGCTCGCGCTGCCGATCCTGCTGTGTGCGCTCGGCGGCCTGTGGTCGGAGCGCGCGGGCGTGGTCAACATCGGCCTCGAGGGCATGATGATCCTCGGCACCTTCGGCGCGGCGTGGGGCGCGTACTACGGCGGCGTGTGGGTCGGCCTGCTCTCGGCCATCGCGTTCGGAGCCATCGGCGGCCTGCTGCACGCGATCGCGACGGTGACGTTCAACGTCAACCACATCGTCTCCGGTGTGGCGATCAACCTGCTGGGGTTGGGCGTCGCGAAATACCTGGCGAACCTGATCTTCGAGCCGATCTCGGGCAACCCGCGGCAGTCGCCGCCGGTGCCGAAGTTCGACACGTACTCCGCGTCGGGCCTGTCCGACTGGCTCGGCACGCTCGAGAACGAGCAGCGCGTGGGGATCTCCGACGTCGCCGGCATCCTGCGTGGTCTGATCACCGGCGTCGCGCCGCTGACGATGATCGCGATCATCCTGGTGCCGGTGAGCTACTGGATCCTCTGGCACACGCGGTTCGGCCTGCGGCTGCGTTCGTGCGGTGAGAACCCGGTGGCCGCGGAGTCGCTGGGTGTCAACGTGTACCGCTACAAGTACCTTGGTGTGCTGATCTCCGGCGGTTTCGCCGGCATGGGTGGCGCTTCGCTGGTGCTGCTCAAGGGCGGCGCGGACTACCTCGAGAACCAGACCAACGGCCGCGGGTACATCGGTCTCGCCGCCATGATCTTCGGCAACTGGCGCCCGGGCGGCCTGCTCGGCGGCGCGGCGCTGTTCGGGTACGCGGACGGCCTGCAGCTCGCCGGCGGTGGCGAGGCGGTGCTCGCGCTGCTGTACGGCGCGGTGATCCTGCTGGCGATCATCGTCGTGGTGCAGCTGATTCGGAAGCGTTGGCTGGCGGCGGCTCTGGGCGTCATCGGGGCCGGGGCGCTGTACGCGATCTACTGGACCAACGACACGCTGCCGAGCGACCTGATCCCGTACACGGCGCACTTCGTGACGCTGATCGTGCTCGCGGTGGCGTCGCAACGGCTGCGTCCGCCGAAGGCCGACGGTGCGCCTTATCGGCGAGGGGAGGGGGACTGATGACCTCTGTGGACTGGGACGCGCTGCGGGCTTCGGCGGTGTCGGCTGCTGCCTCGGCCTACGCGCCCTACTCGGGCCTGCACGTCGGCGTCGCGGGCATCGTGGACGACGGCCGGATGGTGACGGGCTGCAACGTCGAGAACGCTTCATACGGCCTGGGTCTGTGCGCGGAATGCACGATGGCGGGCCAGCTGCGGTTGTCGGGCGGCGGCCGGCTCGTGGCCGTCGCCTGCCGCAGCGGCGCGGGTGAGCTGCTCATGCCGTGCGGGCGGTGCCGGCAGATCCTGTTCGAGCTGGGCGGGTCGTCGTGTCTGGTCGATACTCCACGCGGGATCCTGCCGATGTCCGACGTCCTCCCCGACGCCTTCGGGCCCGAGGACCTCCCGTGACCTTCGCGGCGGTCGACATCATCCGGGCGAAACGCGACGGCGGAGAGCTGTCCGACGCGCAGATCGACTGGGTCGTCGACGCCTACACGCACGGGGTTGTGGCCGAGGAACAGATGGCCGCGCTGGCGATGGCCATCTTCCTGCGGGGGATGACTCCTGGCGAGACCTCCCGCTGGACCGGCGCGATGATCGCCTCGGGCTCGCGCTTGTCGCTGTCCGTGTCGCGCCCGACGGTGGACAAGCACTCGACGGGCGGTGTCGGGGACAAGATCACCTTGCCGTTGGCGCCGTTGGTCGCTGCTTGTGGTGCGGCCGTGCCTCAGCTGTCCGGCCGCGGGCTCGGCCACACGGGCGGCACCCTGGACAAACTGGAGTCCATCCCGGGCTGGCGCGCGGCCCTGTCGTTGGACGAGATCACTCACCAGCTGTCTTCGGTCGGCGCTGTCGTGTGCGCGGCCACAGAAGGCTTGGCTCCGGCGGACAAGAAGCTGTATGCCCTGCGGGATGTCACTTCGACCGTGGAGTCGATCCCGCTTATCGCGTCGTCGATCATGTCGAAGAAGATCGCCGAGGGTGCGTCGGGGCTGGTCCTGGACGTGAAGGCGGGTTCGGGTGCCTTCATGAAGACCGTTTCGGATGCTCGGGTTTTGGCTTCCACGCTGGTCTCGATCGGCGCCGCCCACGGGGTTGCGACGACCGCGCTGATCACGGACATGAACGTCCCGCTCGGCCGCGCGGTCGGCAACGCGGTCGAGGTCGCGGAGGCGGTGTCGGTTCTGCAGGGCGGCGGTCCGGCTGACGTGGTTTCGCTGACTGTGGCACTGGCCCGCGAGATGCTCGCTTTGGCCGGTTTGTCCTCAGTGGACCCCGCGGCCGTGCTGGCTTCGGGCGAGGCTTACGAAACGTGGTCCCGCATGATCACCGCTCAAGGCGGCGATCCTTCGGCGCCACTTCCTACGCCTGGGCATGTCCACGTGGTCCCGGCTCCGGCTTCGGGCGTCCTGTTTTCGCTGGACGCCTACGCGGTCGGCGTCGCTGCTTGGCGGCTCGGCGCGGGGCGGGCTCGGAAGGAAGATCCGGTCCAGTCCGCTGCGGGCATCCTGTGCCTGGCCAAACCCGGCGAGGCGGTTACCGCGGGCGAGCCTTTGCTTGAGCTGCACACGGACACGCCTGATGCGGTGGCCGGCGCGTTGGAGGCTTTGGCGGGCGCGTTCACGATGTCGGATACGGCTCCGGCTGTGGGTCCGATCGTCCTGGAGACCATCCGCTCCTGACCCACGATCTTTGCGTTGGATATGAAAGTGCCCCCACCATCAGGCGGGGGCACTTTCATGTCCAAGAGGTTCAGACTTCACTCACCAGCAGCATCTTCCGGCTCAGACCCGTTCTTCGCCTTCGGGTCCACCGCCTTCGGGGACCGGCCGTTGCGCGAGCTGCGCCGCGGCTGACGCGGCGCCGGAGCCGGCGGGGAGATCTGCTGCACGGCCGGCCCGCCACCGAGCATCAGCTCGGCGAAGGTGGCCATGGCCTCGTCAAGCTGGCCGCCGATCCGTCGCACGGACTCGTCGTTCGAGCGGCGCACCAGGGAGTCGACGGAGTCGGTGTCGGGCTGCTTGGCGAGCGTGACCTCGACCTTGGAGAGGCCGGACTTGATGGAGCCGTCCAGGTCGCCCAGCTGGGAGACGAAGCCATCTTCGACCTTGTCCAGGCGGTTGCCCAGGTCGTCGAGGCGCTGGGTGACCGTGTCGAGGCGGTTGACCAGACCTTCGAGGCGCTCGGAGGCGTCGACCATTTCGCCGGTCTCGGTGATGGCGGTGCGCAGCGCGTCGGCGGTGCTGTCAAAGCGCTCGCGAGTGGCGCGGTCGAGCTCGTCGACGCGGGTGCGCAGCTCGTGGTCGGCCGTCTCGATGCGTTCGCGCAGGGTGGCCTCCGCGAGCTCGATGCGCTCGCGCACCGGGGCCTGCGTGGTCTGCGGGATCGAGTCGAGCTTGGCGTCCTGCTTGTCCAGGTGGCCGCCCAGCTCGTCGAGCCGGCGGTGGATGTTCTGCAGCTTGTCCTCGAGCCCGTCCATCCGGCCCGCGACACCCTCGAACCGCGCGGCGACGCCGTCGAGCCGGCCGTCGAGCTGCGCGAACGGCTTGGCCAGCTTGTCGACGATGCTCTCGACCGCGTGGGTGATCGCGGCGATCGCGTTGTCCTGGGCCTCCAGCCGCGTCATGGCCTCGTCGAGGCGCTCCGCGATCACGCCGACCTCGGTGCGGTCGGGCATCTCGGACAGCCGCTTGCGAACGGCACCCAGCGAGTCGACCGGGGCGAGCCGGGCGTAGATGTCGTCCAGCGCGTCGAAGATCTGCTGCTGTTCGCTCTCGCGCACTTCGGCCGCGCGCACCAGCATGTTGCGCATCCGGTCGAAGGACGGAGCGGCAATGTGGTTGTCAGTGGTCACTGCTGTGTCCTTCGTCGGCGGGGAAATGGAAGGGACGTGGGACGAAGCTTATCCAGTGAAAAATTGCTGTGCGTATGGGCCCCGCTAAGACGGGATAACGGCCGCGTGACCCGGATGGCCGATTCCTTCCTTGATCGTCAAAGCTGAGGGTTGCCTCGACGCTGAGAGTTACCGCCATGTAGGGGAATGACAACGAGACTACCGTTGGTGCATGCCAGACGTAACCCCGCTCGACGCAGAGACCCTGCTTCGGGCCCCCAAGGTCCTGCTGCACGACCACCTGGACGGCGGCCTTCGCCCGGCCACCGTCGTCGAGCTCGCCGAAGCGACGGGCTACGACGCTCTGCCGACCACCGACGTCGCGGCCCTCGGCCGCTGGTTCCGCGAAGCCGCCGACTCCGGCTCGCTCGTGTCCTACCTCGAGACGTTCGCCCACACCTGCGGCGTGATGCAGACCGAGGAAGCGCTGGTCAGGGTTGCGGCCGAGGCTGTGGAAGACCTCGCGGCCGACGGGGTGGTCTACGCCGAGCTGCGCTACGCACCCGAATTGTTCGTCGAACGCGGCCTGTCACTCGATACGGTGGTCGAAGCGGTCCAGACCGGTCTCGCCGAGGGAACACAGCGCGTGGCCGCCGCGGGCGGTGCGATCAAGGTCCGCACGTTGCTCTGCGCGATGCGCCAGCACGCCCGCGCCCTCGAGATCGCCGAGCTGGCGGTGCGCCATCGCGACGCCGGCGTGGCGGGTTTCGACATCGCCGGCCCCGAGGACGGCTTTCCGCCGACTCGAAATCTCGACGCATTTGAATATCTGCGTCAGAACAACGCGCATTTCACGATTCACGCGGGTGAGGCATTCGGCTTGCCGTCCATTTGGGAGGCCATCCAGTATTGCGGCGCCGAACGGCTCGGCCACGGCGTGCGGATCGTCGAGGACATCAAGACCGATTCGGACGGAACGGTCCACCTTGGACGGTTGGCGAGCTACGTTCGGGACCGCCGCATACCCCTGGAGATCTGCCCGACGTCGAACGTGCAGACGGGCACCGTCGCGTCGTTCGCCGAGCACCCGATCGCCCAGCTCGCCCGGCTGCACTTCCGGGTCACGGTGAACACCGACAACCGGCTGATGAGCGGATGCACGATGACCAGTGAATTCACCGCTCTGGCGACCACGTTCGGGTTCGGTCTTGATGATCTTCGCTGGTTCACGATCAATGCCATGAAATCCGCGTTCCTCGATTTCGACGCCCGGTTGTCGCTGATCAACGACGTGATCAAGCCCGGGTACGCCGCTCTGGCCTGACCCCTGACGCTTCCGGACGTGACCGCCCCCTTGGCGGTTGCGTTCGTTAGCATGCCCAACTAAAGTTCAGAATGTAGGAACTAATTCTCAATATGTGAGACGGTGAGAAAGATGTCGCAGGTCGCGGCCGGTGAGTCGATACGCGAAAAGCCCAGTTCTCGACGGTGGCTCATTCTCGCGCTCGGCCTCGCCGCGCAGACCGCGAGCTGTTCCTTCCTCTACGGGCTGCCCTTTCTGATCCCCGCGATGCGCGCTGCCGACGACCTGACGCTCGCCGAGGCCGGCACCGTCGTCGCCGCGCCGAGCATCGGCCTGCTGCTCACCCTGATCGTGTGGGGCGCGGCTGCGGACCGTTACGGAGAGCGCCTGATCATGGCCCTTGGACTGGGCGGTTCGGGGTTACTCCTGGTGTACGCCGCACTGTGGCATCACCCGGTCGGGCTGCTCTTCGGCGTGTTCCTTGTTGCCGGAGCGTGCACGGCTTCGGTCAACGCGGCGAGCGGCCGCGTCGTGATGGGCTGGTTCTCGAAGTCCGAACGGGGCATGGCGATGGGTATCCGGCAGACAGCGCAGCCGCTGGGCGTCGGCGTGGCCGCGCTGGGCCTGCCGCCGCTGGCCGCGCGCTGGGGGTTCCAGGCCGCGATGCTGCTGCCGGCCGTGCTCGGGATCGTGGTCGCGCTGCTGGTCGCGCTGTTCGTGGCCGACCCGCCGCGGCCACCGCGCCCTGCCGCTGGTGCTTCGAAGCCGCCTTCGCCGTACCGCAAGCCGTGGCTCTGGCGCGTGCACGGCGCGAGCGCGCTGCTGGTCGTGCCGCAGTTCACGGTGTCGGCGTTCGCGCCGGTCTACCTCGTGTCGCAGCACCACTGGAGCCCGTCGGGCGCCGGCGTGTTCCTCGCGGTGGCCCAGGTGCTCGGCGCGGCGGGCCGGCTGGGGTCGGGCTACTGGTCCGACCGCGTCGGCAGCCGCCTGCGCCCGATGCGGCAGCTCGCGGTGGCCGGCGTGGTCGTGATGCTGCTCGTGGCCCTCGGCGACGTGACGTGGCTGTGGCTCGTGCTGCTCGCCCTGGTCCTCGCCGCGATCATCACGGTCGCCGACAACGGCCTCGGCTTCACCGCCTCCGCCGAGCTCGCCGGCGTCGCCTGGTCGGGCCGCGCGATGGCCACCCAGAACACCGCGCAGAACATCGCCGGGGCCCTCACGCCGCCCCTGCTCGGCCTCGTCATCGGCGACAGCCGCTACGCGCTGGCGTTCTGCCTCGTCGCGATCTTCCCCGCGCTGGCCATCGCTGTGGTCCCGGTCCGTGCGGAAGCTGAAGTGGCCCACTGATCGGGAGGCGGTCCGAAGAGGACTAGGCGCGTAGCCCATCCCGAAAGAACGCGCGGTGGCGACGCCAGGTGTCCGGCGTGGACTCGCGGATCAGCTGCGCCATCGCGGACACCAGCGGCGCCGGGTCGGTCGGTTCGAAGTCCACGCGCAGGCGCCCGGCCGACTTGGCGCAGTCCAGCACTACTCGGAGTTTGTGTGTGGACAGAACCAGTGGTGGTGTTTTTGCAGCTCAGGAAGGGTTCCTGCAGCCGTCCTGGCCGATGGGCGATCCTGAGGGTCGGCCCGGCCTGGCGGAAGACTCGAAGAGATCCGCTTTGACTAAATCGTTGTGGGCACGTCCCTCTGGTCGGGCATCATGGCCGGCATGCACGACTGGCCGGCACCCGGCTCCGCTGGGCTCCCGACCCCGGAGTTGGTCGCCGCATGGGTAACGCTCGGCACGGTACCGTCCGAGCGCATCCCCCTTTGGGCAGCGCACTGGCTCGTTTGGGGCTACGACGGAGAGGCACTCAGGGCCTTGGCCGGTCTTGGCGGCGCTGAGCCCTATGAGGTCCACGACCTGCTGCCCGCGGCGCTGGCCGACTGCCGTGCAGCTATCCCGGATTCAGATGCTGCCGCAGCCCAGGTGGTGTTCGCCCAACTTGCGCGTATGCAGGCCGACGGGCGAGCCACCGAGCGGTGGGTCCTGGGCAAAGTTTGCGAGATCGTGGCCCGATCCGATTACTCCGACAGCGTCATCGAGCTCCCGCTCGGCCAAGTGTTCGGCCTTGAGGACGAGTGGGCCGCAGGTTGGGGCCGGCCGAAGGGTCAGCTTGTGCGCGAGATCCAGGCCGCATGCAGAGCTCAACTCGCGGCCGGGGAAGCAACAACCGACTGCTGATCAAGGGGCCCCGCACCGGCCCCGGGCAATCGCCGCCCCGCGCAACCTGGAAACGAGCGCCCTGCCCAACACAGGCCACGTCAACACCGCGACACAAGGCCGATGACACTCTTCGAAATCACCCCATGACCAGCACAAACAACTTTGCCAGAGCCCTGCCGCGGGAGGGCGGGGTTCCCTGCCGGGATCTGGCCGAGGCCCACAACGACAAAGGCCACCCACCGGGAATCCCCAGCGGATGGCCTTTCGTCAACTCAGGAGGTTCAGACCACCGTCAGGCGATTCTCGAACGACTCCACCAGCTTGCGCCACGCGCTCTGCTCGGTGTCGAACGGCGCGCTCGGCTCGAGGCGCGTCGGGTCGGGGCGCAGGACGAACGAGACCAGCCAGCCGAGGCTTTCGTTCTGCGACAGCGCCGTCTCGACGGAGTCGTCCTCGGCCCAGTCGGCGGCGTCGGTGATGAGCTCGACCGCCAGCTCCAGCTGGTTGGGGTCGATGGACTCGACGCCGTCGGCGATGTCGTCGTCGAGGCCGGTGAGCACGTAGGTGTTCTCGGCGTCGATGTCGATCTCGAGGTCGTCCGCCGCCGCCTTCGTGAGCACGTCGTCCCAAGTGGACACGTCGGCGAGGTCGGTGTCGGCCACGTCCTTGCCGTCCTTGAGGGCGGCGAGCAGGGCCTTCTCGGAGGAGAAGACGTCGATCTCGCCCTCGCTGCCGAGGAAGATCGGCTTGTCGTCGAGGTAGCAGCGCAGCGTGTAGTACTCGGCGCCGGCCGTGACGATCTTGATCGGGTCGATGCCGACCTCGCCCCAGAAGCCGACCGGCTCGTCGTCCTCCTCCTCGTCGGAGTCGGGCGCGTCCACGGCTTCGAGGTCCTCCGGCTGCGCGGCCTCGGCCTCGGCCGACTCCTCGTGGAACGCCGCCAGCTCCTCGGCGGTCTGCTCCAGCACGGCGGCGTCGACGTCGGGCACGGTCACGAGGTTGTCGATCGCGTCGAGCACGATGTCCCACTTCTCGGACACGGCCTTCGACAGGTCGTTCCACAGGGCCTCGCCCTCGCGGCCGGTGAACGGCAGCCGGCCCTGCTCCAGGAGCGAGAAGCCCTCGTACGCGTCGAGGACCTCGTGCACCTCTTCGAGCTCGCAGACGTCGGCGAGCGAACGGACGATGCCGACGATCTCCGCGAGCTCCGCGATCGTCCACGAGTCGGGCTCCTCGGCGACCAGCTCGGGCACGCCGACGAGGTCGTAGGAGTGGTCGTCGTCCGGGATCAGCTCGGGCACGTTCAGCGCCGGCACCGCGTCCCACGCCGGGTGGTCGAGCAGGTCGTGCTGGTCGGACGTGCGCACGAAAGCGGCCAGGTGAGCGGCGTCCGGGAAGGCGTACAGGTCGTCCTCGTCGCCGAGGAACGCTTCCCACTCCTCGCCGTCCTCCCGCCACCGCGGAGCCCACAGGGTGACGACGTCGCCCTGCGGCAGCCCGAGCTCGATCGGGATGATGTCCTGTGCCATGCCTGAACCCTCCGGAGTAACGCCCGTGTACGCGCGCGTGCCCGGAAGTATCCCCCGGTCGGTGCGCGGTACCGCGAAGCCTACGGGTTGGGGCAAGCACCCGCGATCGCCCCTGCGGAACTGACGGCCCGGGGATGGCACGATGGGCAGCGCGATGACACTCACAGACCTCCTGCCAGCGGATCCCGACGCCGACTCCCTGTTCGAAGCCTTCTCCACGTGGACGGCCGAGCGGGGCATCCAGCTGTACCCGGCCCAGGAGGAGGCGCTGATCGAGGTCGTCTCGGGCGCCAACGTGATCCTCTCGACGCCCACCGGCTCCGGGAAGAGCCTCGTGGCCGTCGGCGCCCACTTCACGGCGCTCGCCCACGGCCGCCGCAGCTACTACACCGCCCCGATCAAAGCACTGGTCTCGGAGAAGTTCTTCCAGCTCATCGAGATCTTCGGCGCCGACAAGGTCGGCATGATGACCGGCGACTCCAGCGTGAACGCGGACGCGCCGATCATCTGCTGCACCGCGGAAATCTTGGCGAACATCGCGTTGCGCTTCGGTGCCGACGCGCCCGTGGGCCAGGTGATCGCCGACGAGTTCCACTTCTACTCCGAGCCCGACCGCGGCTGGGCGTGGCAGGTCCCGATCATCGAGCTGACGGGCGCGCAATTCGTGCTCATGTCGGCCACTTTGGGCGACGTCTCGTTCTTCCAGAAGGACCTCGCCCGGCGCACGGGCCGCTCGACGGCGGTCGTCACGTCGGCGGAGCGGCCGGTGCCGCTGACGTTCCGCTACGCGCTCACGCCCATCCACGAGACCATGTCCGAGCTGCTCCACGGCGGCCAGGCGCCCGTGTACGTCGTGCACTTCTCCCAGGCCGCGGCCATCGAGCGGGCGCAGACGTTGATGAGCATCAACGTGACGACGAAGGCCGAGAAGGACGCGATCGCCGACCTCATCGGCGACTTCCGCTTCTCCGCGGGCTTCGGCAAGACGCTCTCGCGGCTCGTGCGCCACGGCATCGGCGTGCACCACGCCGGGATGCTGCCGAAGTACCGGCGCCTGGTCGAGACGCTCGCGCAGTCCGGGCTGCTCAAGGTGATCTGCGGGACGGACACGCTCGGCGTCGGCATCAACGTGCCCATCCGCACGGTGGTGTTCTCCGCCCTGACCAAGTACGACGGCGTGCGCCAGCGCCATCTGAAGGCGCGCGAGTTCCACCAGATCGCCGGCCGCGCGGGTCGCGCCGGGTACGACACCGACGGGTACGTGGTCGTCGAGGCGCCCGACCACGTCGTGGAGAACGCGAAGGCCCTTGAGAAGGCGGGCGACGACCCCAAGAAGAGGAAGAAGATCGTCCGGAAGAAGGCGCCGGAGGGGTTCGTCAACTGGACGGAGAGCACGTTCGACCGCCTGATCGCGGCCGACCCCGAGCCGCTGACCTCGAGTTTCCGCGTCAGCCACTCGATGCTGCTGAACGTGATCTCCCGGCCGGGCAACGCGTTCGACCACATGCGCCACCTGCTGGAGGACAACCACTCCGACCGTCCGGCGCAGCGCAAGCTGATCCTGCGGGCGATCGCCATCTACCGGGCGTTGCTGGCCGCGGGTGTCGTCGAGCGTCTGTCGACGCCGGATGCTGACGGCCGGATTGTGCGGCTGACGGTGGATCTGCAGTTCGACTTCGCTTTGAACCAGCCGTTGTCGCCGTTCGCTTTGGCGGCGGTGGAGCTGCTGGATGTGGAATCGCCTTCGTATGCTTTGGATGTCGTGACCATTGTGGAATCCACTGTGGACGACCCGCGGCCCGTGCTGTCGCAGCAGCAGTTCAAGGCCCGCGGCGAGGCCGTGCAGGCGATGAAGGCGGAAGGCATCGAGTACGACGAGCGCATGGAGCTGCTCGAGGCGGTGACGTACCCGAAGCCGTTGGAGGAGCTGCTTTCCGCGGCGTACTCCAGCTACCGCCAGGGCCACCCGTGGGTCGCGGACTACGAGCTGTCCCCGAAGTCCGTGGTGCGCGACATGTACGAGCGCGCGATGAACTTCGTGGAGTACATCGGCTTCTACCAGCTGGCGCGCTCCGAGGGCCTGGTGCTGCGGTACCTGGCGGACACCTACGACGCTCTGCGCCACACCGTCCCGGACGAGGCGAAGACCGAGGCGCTGCAGGACCTCATCGAATGGCTGGGCGAGCTCGTCCGCCAGGTCGACTCCAGCCTCCTGGACGAGTGGGAAGCGTTGCGGCATCCGTCTGCTGACGGTTCTCCTGTGGAACGCCGGCCTTCCGAGCCACCCGCGGTCACCCGCAACGAACGCGCCTTCCGCGTCCTGGTGCGCAACGAGCTCTTCCGCCGCGTCGAACTCGCCGCCCGCCGCAACTACTACGCGCTGGGCGAGCTCGACGCCGCCGCCGGCTGGGACGCCGACGCCTGGGAAGACGCCATCGAGGACTACTTCGACGAGCACGATTCCCTGGGCATCGGCCCCGACGCCCGCGGGCCCGCGTTGCTGCTCATCGAGCAGGAACCCGACGTGTGGCGCGTCCGCCAGATCTTCGACGACCCCGCCGGTGACCACGACTGGGGCATCAGCGCGGAGGTCGACCTGCGCGCCTCGGACGAGATCGGCTCGGCCGTCGTGCGCATCACGGACGTCAATCAGCTCTGACGACGCGCGTCCGTTTGAGTGAGGTTTGTCCAAGTGGCCGTGGGGCTCCGCGGTGCGCCTTAGCGTTGGGCGCGTCGAGAAGGAGGAGGGAACCATGGTGGAGGACAAGAACAACAGCGGTGGTGACGTCGAGGCCAAGCCGGCCAGTGGCGGGGATGTGGAAGCGAAGCCGGCGAGCGGCGGCGACGTCGAGGCCAAGCCCGCCAGCGGCGGAGACGTCGAGTGAACGAGCGGCAGCGTCAGGCCACGGCCAGGCGCTGCCGCCGCCCGCTGAGCAGGACGATGAGCATCACCAGGGACAGCGCGGGCAACGGGTAGCCCAGCACCAGACCCATGGTGGTGTCGAGAACCGGCGCGACGATCGCCGCCACGAACACCCACGTGGGCGCCGTCGCGGGTTTCGCGGCGGGGGACCAGGGTGTGCGGGACCACGGCTTCGCCACGGAAATCCACGCCTGCACGGCCAGGCCACCCGCCATGAGTCCCGCGCCGGCGGCCTGCTGCCACGTCGGGGTGGCCGTCGCGGCGGCGTTCTCGAGGGCGGGTGACAGCAGGAAGATCCCGGCGTACAGCTGCACCAGCGTGAGCCCGAACTTCACGAGTACCCACCAGTGCCGGAAGAACCCCCAGGCCGTCGCGCCCGCAAGCACCAGCCCGGTGAACGCGGCGGCGTTCGCCATGGGTGCCAGCAACGCCGTGTCCAGGTGCCGCGCCATGTTCATCGCGGCGGCGCGCGTGGCCGCGTCGCCCTGGAGCGCCACGAGCGTCAGCGTCATGAGCCCGAACGCCTGGCTCATCCACGCGATCGACGAAACCGCGTGCAGCCACACCACCGCCTGCCGCCACCGCGGCGAAACCCGAGTCACGGCAATAACAATCGCCTGGACACCACCGCGGGCACATCCGGTGAACACCCTGAGATCACCCCGAGACGAACGCCGCCCGCGTGTCGAAGCCGCCGCGCCACAAGCCGATCGCGAACGCGGCAGTCGCCTCCAGCAAGGCAGCGCGGTCGAGGCCACCGGCAGGCAGGGGAGTGCAGCCGACGTCCCGGACGAGCTCCGACACCACGTCGACCGCCGCCGGAGCGCCGCACAACGGCACCGCGAGCGGCCGCCCCTCGAACAGCGGCGGCGTCATTCGCCAGGTTTCCACGGGGGCGAGGTTGAACGCCTTCACCACCAAAGCACCGGGCGCAGCCGCGGCGAGTCCGGCGGCGACAGGCGTTCCCGGAGGAAGAGAATCGCTGTTGCCCGGTGTGTTCGTGCAGTCGATCAGCACCTTCCCGGCCAGCGGTAAGCCCGTCATCACCGAAAGCGCCGAAACCGGCAGCCCCAGCAACACCACGTCCGCCCACTCGGCGGCCGAAGCCCACGGCAGCGCCGAGGCGCCCAGCTCCCGAGCCAGAGCGGCAGCACGTCCGGGGTCCCGGCCCGAGACGGCCAGCGAGTGCCGAGACCAGTGCGCGCCCAACGCCTGCGCCATTCCGCCCGTGCCGAACAATGCGATCCGCATGCCGAGTCCTTTCGTAACCTGGCACCGACGCTACGAACCCCGGCAGGAACCGAAAGGTAACCGGACATGGACTTCCTCGCGGACTGCCGCACACGGCTCGCGTTCGACCTCGTCTCGAACACGTGGAACCCGGTGGTGCTGTGGGCTCTGCGCCACGGCCCGCGCCGCCACGGTGAGCTGCGCACGCACATCGGCGGCATCAGCGCGAAGGTGCTGACGGAGGCCGTCCGCCGCCTCGAGCGCGACGGGCTCGTCAGCCGCGTCGACGGTCGCTACGCCCTCACCGCGCTGGGGGAAATCTTCCTCGGGCCGATCGAGGCGTTCGGCCGATGGGCTGACGAGCACGGGGATGAAGTGGTCAAGGCCCAGAACGCCTGAAGACTTCGTCACAAACCCTGCCCCAGCCGGACAAACCCGGGTTACCGTCCCCCGGACGAAACCCGAGGAGGCGAGCCATGGTCGATTGGGCCGGATTTGTCCCCGCCGCGGTCCTGGTATCGCTCATCCCGGGCGCCAACCAGCTGCTGGGCCTGCGCAACGCCGCCCGCTACGGCGTCGGCTACGCCATGGCCGGCATCGGCGGCCGGTTCGTGGCGTTCGTGGTCCTGATCGGCCTCGTCGCGGCCGGGCTGGGGACGCTGCTGGCCGCGTCCGCCGAGCTGCTCACGATCCTCAAGTGGATCGGCGTCGCCTACCTGCTGTGGCTCGGCCTCAGCAGCATCCTCAAGGCCCGCCGCGAGATGAGCCAGACGCAGGATCCGCCCAAGAGCAGGAACCTGCGAGCCGTGGTGGTCAACGAGTTCGCCGTCGCCATCAGCAACCCCAAGGCGCTGCTGCTCTTCGCCGCCCTCCTGCCGCAGTTCACCACGACCGGCAGCCCCACAGCGCTCGCCGAGCTGGGCGCCGCCTACCTCGGGGTGGAGCTCGTTGTCGGCCTCGCCTACGTGCTGGTCGGCCGGGCCATCGGCGTCGCCGGCGTCAAGGCCAAGACCCAGCGGAAGGTCGACGCCGGCTCGGGCATCTGCTTCGTCATCCTCGCCGGCGTGCTCGCCGTCGACAGCTCACTCTGACAGAGGCCGCTTCTCCGCCAGCTCCAGCAACGGCACCGCGGCCGCCGCGTCCGTGATGAGCGTCGACACCATGCCGGATCTCAGCACGGCGTCCACCGCGGCCGCCTTCGGTTCGCTGTAGCCGATCGCGATCACCTCCGGCACCGCGAGCAGCTCCTCCGTGCTGATCGCCAGGACGTGGTGCGCCAGACCCGTCGACAAAGCGTTTCCCGAAGTGTCGAACAGTCGAGCCGCGACCTCGGCCGTCGCCCCGCGCGCGGCGATGGCGGCGCGTTCGGCTTCGTCCAGGGCGTCGTACACGGTGGACTCGCCGGGTGACCAGGCGCCGATGCTCACCACGGCTTTCGTCAGCTTGCCGAACTGCCCGAAAGTCTCCGCGATGCCGGGCTGGTGGCGCAGGATCTCCGTGGTCCGCCGGTCCGGCAGCACGAGCGGGCCGAAGATCGGATAAGCGTCGCCGCCGGAGACCGAGGTCACGCGGCTCACGGTTTCGACCGAGCGCCCGCGCATGTCCATGCCGGCCTGCACGCCGCACAACTGCACGATCGGGCAGCGCGGAAGTGTTCTGATGGCCTCGGTCATCGCGTTGACCGACCGGGCCCACGACAGCCCGATGACGTCCGTCGGGCGGGCGATCTCCTCGAGGAGGTGAGCGGCGAGCGTTCCGACCTTCTTGCGCACGACCTCGCGCGGCTCCTTCGCCGCCGCTCGTTCGAGCACCAAAGCGCGGCGAAGCCCGTACGCGCGCCTGACCTCGTCGGACAGCTCCACGTCGAGCGGCGCGGGCAGGTCGAACTCCACCCTGACCAGGCCCGTCTCCCGGGCGGTGTCGAGCAGGCGCGCGACCTTGAACCGGCTCACGCCGAACTCTTCGGCGATCTCCAGCTTCGAGCGGCCCTGCACGTAGAAGCGGCGGGCGATGGTGGCCAGCTCCAAGCTCTCGGTCAGCAGTGGCCGGGGCTTCTTCCTGCTCATATGAGCACCATAGCGCAGAATCCAACCCAAAAGGTTGACGAAAGCCCTAGAAAACACCTGTAATGCTTCCACCAATTAGCCGCACCACTCGTTAATACCGCTCATATGAGCGCCTAGGAAGGGGATGAGGCATGCGTGCCGCGATCGTGGACCGGCCCGGGGAAATCCGGGTCGGCGACGTTCCCGATCCGAAGCCCGGAGAGCGCCAGGTCGTCGTGAAGGTCGGCGCCTGCGGGATCTGCGGGACCGACCTGCACATCGCCGACGGGCACTTCCCGCCGACGCCGTACCCCATCGTTCCCGGCCACGAGTTCGCCGGCGAGATCGTCGAGCTCGGCGCCGACGTGCCAGGTGAGTGGAAGATCGGCGACCGCGTGGCCGTCGACCCGTCGCTGTACTGCGGCTACTGCACGCCGTGCCGCTCCGGCCACGGCAACCTCTGCGCCAACTGGAACGCCACCGGCGACACGGTCAACGGCGCGTTCGCCGAGTACGTCGCCGTGCCGGCCGACACCTGCCACAAGATGCCGGACTCGATGACGTGGGAACAGGGCGCGCTCGTGGAACCCGTCTCGTGCGCCGTGCACGGTGTGCGCCGCATCGGCGTCGAGGCCGACGAACGGTTCCTCGTGGTCGGCGCCGGCACGATGGGCCTGATCATGCAGCAGCTGCTGCAGCGCGCGGGCGCCGAAGTCACGGTCGTCGATCGCAACGCGAGCCGCCTGCCGCGCGCCACCAGCCTCGGCGCCACCGCCGTGGCCGAGGACGTGTCCGCTTTGGACGGTGAGCTCTACGACGCCGCTGTCGACTGCACCGGCGCCGCCCCCGCCATCGAGTCGGCTTTCGACGCGCTGCGCCGCGGCGGCCGCCTGCTCGTGTTCGGCGTCGCGCCCGCCGAGGCGCGCGTGGCGCTCTCACCCTTCCGCATCTACAACGACGAGATCACCATCGTCGGCTCCATGGCCGTGCTCAACAGCTACGCGAGCGCGCTCGACCTCGTCGCCAAGGGCTTCATCGACACCGAAGCGCTGATCACCGACACGCTCCCGCTGGAGCAGTACCCCGACGCGCTGGCCAAGATGCGCGGCGGCTCCGGCCTCAAGATCCAGGTGCTCCCCGGAGGTGGCCGTGCGTAAGCTCCTGTGCCTCCTTGCCGCAACAGCGTTGTTCGTCACGGGATGCGCCGGAGCCGGATCGTTCGGCAACGGTGGGCGGACGCTCGTCATCGCGATCGTCTCGAACCCCCAGATGAAGGACGCCATCTCGCTCTCGGGTGAGTTCGAGAAGGCGAACCCGGGCGTGCACCTCAAGTTCGTCTCCCTGCCGGAGAACGAGGCACGCGCGAAGATCACCGCGTCCACCGCCACGCAGGGCGGCGAGTTCGACGTGGTGATGATCAGCAACTACGAGGCCCCGCAGTGGGCGGCCAACGGCTGGCTCGAGAACCTCGAACCGCACATGTTGGCCACCCCCGGCTACGACGAGGACGACTTCATCCCGAGCATCCGGCAGTCGCTGTCGTATGAGAACCAGATGTACGCGGTGCCGTTCTACGGGGAATCGTCCTTTGTGGTCTACCGCAAGGACCTGTTCGCCAAGGCCGGGATCACGATGCCGGCGCACCCCACGTGGCAGCAGATCGCGGACGACGCGGCGAAGCTCGACGACAAGAACGCCGGCATCGCGGGCATCTGCCTGCGCGGCAAGCCGGGCTGGGGCGAGAGCCTCGCGCCGTTCACCACGGTCGCCAACACCTTCGGCGCGCAGTGGTTCGACAAGGACTGGAACGCCAAGCTCACCAGCCCGGAGTTCACACAGGCGGCGAACTTCTACGTGAACCTCGTGCGCGACCACGGTGAGGTCGGCGCCTCCAGTGCAGGGTTCTCCGAGTGCGGCACGCGCTACGCCCAGGGCCAGGCCGCGATGTGGTACGACGCCACGTCGATGACCGGCACCACCGAAGACCCCACCAGCAGCAAGGTCGTCGGCAAGAACGGCTACGCGCCGGCCCCGGTCGAGAAGACACAGGCCAGCGGCTGGCTCTACACCTGGGCGCTCGGGATCCCGAAGGTCGCCAAGGACAAGGACGACGCCTGGAAGTTCATGGCGTGGATGACCGACAAGGCGTACGCGAAGAAGGTCGGCGAGACCTACGGCTGGAACCGCGTGCCGCCGGGCACGCGCCAGTCGACGTATGAGATCCCGCAGTACCGCGATGCGGCCAAGGCCTACGCCCAGCCGACGCTCGACGGGATCGCCGACGCCAACCAACAGAAGGCCATGGTGAGCCCGGTGCCGTACCCGGGGATCCAGTTCGTGGGGATCCCGGAGTTCCAGGACCTCGGCACGCGCGTCAGCCAGCAGTTGTCGGCGGCGATCGCGGGCCAGACCTCAGTAGCGGACGCGTTACAGCAGTCGCAGAAGTACGCGGCCACAGTCGGCGAGTCCTACCAGGCGGTGAAGCCATGAGTACGATTTCGGTCCCCACCGGCACGGCGCCGGTCACCACCCGCACTGCGAGCACGAAGAAGGCCACCAACAAGGCGGGGAAGCGGCGGCTGCCCCTGTTGCCCGCGTTGATCTTCGTGATCGCGGTGACGCAGATTCCCTTCCTGCTCACCATCTACTACTCGTTCCAGTCGTGGAACCTGGTGCGGCCGGGTTCGTTCCACTTCGTCGGCTTCCAGAACTACGCCGACGTTTTCACCGACTCGACGTTCCTCGGTGCGCTGCTCAACACCGTGGTGCTCACGGTGGTGTGCGTGTTCCTGTCGCTGCTGCTCGGGCTGGGCTTGGCGATCCTGCTGGACCGCAAGTTCGTCGGCCGCGGTTTCGTGCGCACGCTGCTGATCACGCCGTTCCTGATCCTGCCGGCGGCCGGCGCACTGCTGTGGAAGACCACGATGTTCGACCCGACCTACGGCCTGCTGCACTTCGTGTTCGGCACCGACATCGACTGGCTTTCGCAGTTCCCGCTCGCCGCGGTGATGGCGCAGATCATCTGGCAGTGGACGCCGTTCATGATGCTGCTGACGCTCGCCGGCCTGCAGAGTCAGCCGAAGGACGTGCTGGAGGCCGCGTCGGTCGACGGCGCGGGCCGCTGGCGCACGTTCGTGTCCATCACGCTGCCGCACCTGTCGCGGTTCCTGCAACTGGCGACGCTGCTGGGCGCGATCTACATCGTGAACAGCTTCGACGCGATCTTCCTCATGACGCAGGGCGGTCCGGGCACGGCGAGCACGAACCTGCCGTTCTACATCTACCAGCGCGCGTTCGAGGGCTTCGACATCGGCCAGTCGTCGGCGATGGGTGTGGTGGTCGTGATCATCACGATGATCGTGGCAACGTTCGCCCTGCGCCTGATGTTCCGCGCGTTCTCCGTGGACGGAGGCACGAAATGACCACGGCTGTTTCCGAGGTTTCGGCGGTTTCCGGGCGCAAGCGCCGCTACGGGGCGGGTTCACTCACGGTCGTCACGTGGATCGTCGCGATCCTGTTCGTGTTCCCGCTGCTGTGGATGATCCTCACGGCGTTCAAGCAGGAATCCGACGCCTACACGGACCCGCCGAAGCTCTTCTTCAGCCCGACGTTCGACCAGATCTCCGGGGTTCTCAAGGGCGGCTTCCTGCCGTACCTGGCGAACTCGGCGTTCGTGACTGTGGTGTCCACGCTGTTGGTGCTGCTGCTCGGTATCCCGGCGGCGTACGCGCTTTCGCTGGCGCCCGTGAAGAAGACGAAGAACGCCCTGAGCTTCTTCCTGTCCACCAAGATGCTGCCGATCGTCGCGGCCATCATCCCGCTGTACGTGATCTCCCAGAACACCAACCTGCTCGACACGGTGTGGGCGCTGATCATCCTGTACACGTCGATGAACCTGCCGCTCGCGATCTGGATGATGCGGTCGTTTTTCCTGGAGGTACCGGGGGAGATGATCGAGGCGGCGCACATCGACGGCGCCAACCTCCCGACGCTGCTGCGCAAGATCATCATGCCGGTCGTCGCCCCGGGCATCGCCGCGACGGCGCTGATCTGCGTGATTTTCTCGTGGACGGAGTTCTTCTACGCGGTGAACCTCACGGCCGCTCGGGCCGGGACGGTGCCGGTGTTCCTGGTCGGGTTCATCACGAGTGAAGGGCTGTACTGGGCCCAGCTGTCGGCGGCGGCGTTGTTGGCTTCGCTGCCGGTGATGATCGTGGGGTGGTTCGCGCAGAACCATCTGGTGCGGGGGTTGTCGATGGGTGCGGTGAAGTAGCTCGTCCCCGGCTCTCACGCGCCCCAATGTGGCGGGGGGAGTGGTGCCGGCACCACCCACCCCCACACGAAATACAAAAAACAACACCAAAAAACAAAATTA